>CAZOYV010000160.1:0-20114 GCA_964584075.1 uncultured Rickettsiales bacterium
GACAAGTTCGAGTACCGCCGCGGCTACAAGTTCTCGACCTACGCCACGTGGTGGATCCGCCAGGCGATCACCCGCGCGATCGCCGACCAGGCACGCACCATCCGGATCCCCGTGCACATGATCGAGACGATCAACAAGCTGGTCCGCACCAGCCGCTACCTCGTCCAGGAGCTCGGCCGCGAGCCGACCCCGGAGGAGATCGCCGAGAAGATGGAGATGCCGGTCGAGAAGGTCCGCAAGATCCTCAAGATCGCCAAGGAGCCGATCAGCCTCGAGACGCCCATCGGGGAGGAGGAGGACTCGCACCTCGGCGACTTCATCGAGGACAAGTGCGTGATCAGCCCCAGCGACGCCGTGATCTCGATGAACCTCAGCGACCAGACCAAGAAGGTGCTGGCCACGCTGACGCCGCGCGAGGAGCGCGTCCTGCGGCTGCGCTTCGGCATCGGCGAGAAGTCGGACCACACGCTCGAGGAGGTCGGCCAGGACTTCGAGGTCACCCGCGAGCGCATCCGGCAGATCGAGGCCAAGGCGCTGCGCAAGCTGCGGCACCCCAGCCGGGCGAAGCGGCTGCGGTCGTTCGTGGAGAACTAGGCAAACGCGGACGGCCTGCGGCCGCCGCGTTTGCCCGCCCAGTTGGAGCTGACGAGCCGGTGGCTCGCAGCTCGACGGGGCGCGGGTCTGGTCGGCCTGATGGAACGGGTTGGATCTTCAAGTGGGGGCTCATAGCACAACGGTCAGTGCACCCGGCTCATAACCGGAGGGTTGCCGGTTCGAATCCGGCTGAGCCCACCAAAGCCCGCTTCCATCAGCCCGATGGCGCCTCGCACCGAGCGCCCGATCCGCCTCCGGAGCTGCAGGAGGCACGGGCTGAACTCCCGATCCGCACCCATCGCGTCGGACCTCGGGCGATTGCCCCTTCCCGCCCTCGTCGCCGTGGAAGCCTCCAGCTTCGCATCGCGCCCGGTCTGCCTACCATCCGCCCCCGACCAACGCCGCTCGGATCTCCTCGTCGCAGGCGACGACCTCCTGGAGCAGCTCACCCGTGTCCCTGCGCAGCGCCGCGAGCTCGGCCTCGCTGCACTCCTCCACCAGCCACGGGCAGACGAAGTTGATGCAGATGAACGGCTTGAGCCGCAGGGTGCAGCCGCGGGCGCCGAGGTAGCGGCACACGTCGGTGGCCGGGCGGTGGACCTCGAACCCGGCGCCGAGCAGCAGGTTGAGCAGCAGCAGCGCGGCGTCGGCCTCGCCGGCCATCCGCTCGGAGCAGCAGCCGCCGTCGTCGGCGCCGCAGCGGGCGCAGCGGGCGTCGAGGTCGAGGTCGCGCATGCGCTGCTGCAGCGAGGCGGCGAGGGCGTCGAGGCGGGCCAGGCGGGCGGCGCCGAGGACCTCGGCGGCCAGCCGCGGGCCGTGCTCGCGGTACAGCCGGCGGGCCACCGCCGCGCGGTCGTCGAGGGCGCCGAAGTACAGATCGTCGAGGGTGATCGCGGGCACGCAGCCTCCGCGCCCCCTCCCCTTCCGCGGGGAGTATAGCCCCGAGCGGCTACGGCATCGCGCCGTCGTCGATCCAGGCCTGGACCTTGTTGCGCTTGCCCTGCGGCATCATCCCGGTCGGCGGCATGTGGTCGCCGCTGCCGCCCTCGCCGACGTGGGTGTCGTTGACCTTGTGCCACAGGTACGAGGTCGCGGAGGCGCCGGCGGTGACGCGGTTCATCGACGGCAGCTGGCTGCTGGCCACCCCGACGGTGCTGGCGTAGGTCTGACCGTCGCGGAGGTCGAGGCCCGTGGGGTGGGTCCCGTCGTGGCACGACGCGCAGTACTTGGTGAACACCACCGACTGGACGTGCTGGAGGTCGTCCTGGTGGGCGCTGTCGTCGTCCCCGGTGTCGTCGTCGCCGGTGTCGTCGTCGCCCATGTCGTCGTCCCCGCTGTCGTCGTCGCCCGCGTCGTCGTCGCCCACGTCGTCGTCGCCCGCGTCGTCGTCGGCGCCGTCGTCGTCCGCGGCGTCGTCGTCCGCCGCGTCGTCGTCGGCGGCGTCGTCGTCGTCGTCCGCGCTGTCGTCATCGACGGTGCCCTCGCAGCCGATGACCAGGGCCAGCGACAGCAGGGCGATCCCCATCCAGTTCCACGAGATCGTCACGGTCCATCCTCCTTCTCGTCCAGCATCTCCCGCGCGGTGAGCGCGGGCCCGGTCCCCGGGTAGCTCCGGGTCAGATCCTCGAGCACCGGCCGCGCCTCCTCGGCGCGACCCTCGGCCCGAAGCGACTCGGCGAGGTGCAGACGCACCTCCGCGCCGAGCGCCTCGACCCCCACCGGCGAGGCCAGCAGCGCCTGCAGCAGCACGATCGCGTCGGCGTGCCCGTCGGGCAGCTCCTGCAGCAGCAGGGCCGCCTCGTAGCGGGCGCGGTTGGCCGTCGCCTCGTCGCCGCGGTCCATCACCTCGCGCCACGCCCCGACGGCGCCCTCGCGGTCCCCGGCCTTGCGCCGGGCGGTGGCGAGCAGCATCCAGGCGTCGGCGTCGGCCGGGTCCTCCTCGACCCGCGCCTCGAGCTCCTCGGTCGTGGTGGCCACGTCGCCGTCCAGCAGGCGCCGCCGCAGCTCCTCGAGGGTCGGCGGCACGACCTCCGGCGGGGCCGGCGCGTCGTCGCGCAGCGAGACCCCCGGCGGCACCGGTGGCGGATCGTCGTCGCCGCCGCGCGGGGCTCGGGGCATCGGGGGAATTTCCGAGGCGGGGACGGCCGACAGCAACGTCGTGAGCCGCTCGATGGACGGCTCCACCGGCGCCAGCGTGCTGTTGCCACCCGCGTCGATCGTCAGCCGGTAGCCCGCCTCGACGCGGTGCTCCCGGGCGCCGCCGGCGACCACGACCACCCCGTCCCGGACCACGACCTCGAGCCCGCCGTCGTCGCCGCGCTCGAGCAGGAACCGCGTCCCGACCACCTGTACCAGGTACGGACCGCAGGTGACCTCGAAGCGACCCTCCCGCGCCGTCCGCGGGCGCACGTCCGCCACCAGCGTGCCACTGTCCAGCCGCAGGCGCGTCGAGGTCCCGCGGGCCCGCTCGACCTGCACCGCGCTGCGCTCCCCGAGCCCGACCGTATCGTCCCCGATCCGGGCCACCAGCCGCCCCTCCCCCGGCACCTGCAGCGCCTCGTCGCTGGGGACGACCGCGCTGCCGTCGGCGTACAGCAGCTCCGGGGTCCACTCCGCCGGCCCCCGGTCGTGGGTCAGGCCGAGCACCAGGCCGACCCCGAGCACGATCCCCGCCGCCGCAGCGACGCCCCAGACCTGGCGCCGACGGGACCGGGTCCGCTCCCGGGCTCGACCGGCCACCACGTCGGCCAGCCGCCGCGACGCCGCCGCCGTCGGGGCGGGAGCGCTGCGCCCGGACGCCCAGTCGTGGAGGCGCTCGTCGAGTCGGTCTCGGCTCATCCGTGCTCCTCCCCTCGCGGCATCTTCAGCGCGGCCCGCATGCCCTTGCGCGCGCGGTGGAGGCGGACCCACACCGCGGAGACCGAGATCCCCAGGATGGCGGCGATCTCCTCGCCCGAGAGCCCCTCCACGGCGTGGAGCACCAGCGCCTCGCGCTGGCCGCGGGGCAGGCCGCGCAGCGCCCGGTCGACCTGCTCGTGGACCTCGAGCCGATCCGGGGCGGCGCCCGGTGGCGCGGCCGTCGACAGCGCCAGATCGGGGGCCCGCTCCAGTCGCAGCCGGCGTCGGACCCACCGGCGGCGGTGCCAGGCGCGCGCCTTGCGCACCGCGATGCCGAAGAGCCAGGAGCGCAGCCGGTCCTGCTCGACGTAGCGGGGAGCGGTCTCCAGCAAGGTCAGGAACACCTCCTGGGACAGATCCTCGGCCTGCTCGAGGCTCATCCCCGGGCCGACGCGCAGCAGCAGCGAGGTGACCCGCTGGCCGTAGCGCTGGTGCAGCGGGGCCAGCGCCCGGGCGTCGCCCCGGGCCAGCCGCTGCATCAGGGCCGCGTCGGAGATGTCGACGACGGGCGCGGGTTCGCTGCGGTTCATGTCCTCGTTGGTTCCATGCCGCCACCCCCCGCGGACCTTACCGCGCACCGCGGAATCGTCCGCGCCGGGCTCACAGCCGGACGCGCAGCGCCACCTCGAGGGCGAGGTCGACGGCGGCGGCGGGCGGCTCGCTGTCGTCGACCAGGCGGCCCTTGGTCAGCGGGAGCTCGGGGCCGATCAGGGCGAGGAACGACGGCGTCAGCTCCAGCCGCGGCGCCAGGCGTACGCGCGCGCCGACGCCCGGCTCCAGGATCACGCGCGTGGCCTCGTCGTCGCGCAGGTCGCTCTGCGGCCCGCCGCCGAACGACCGCGTGACGGCCAGGCCGACCGCCACCAGCGGCCCGAAGCCGACCCGCTCGCTCCCCGGCTGCCAGTGCAGCTGCAGCCGCGGTCCGACGGTCAGCGCCGATGTGTCGGTGCTGGGCTCCGAGGCGCCCACCGCGGCCACCGCGAGCACCAGCCACAGCTCGTCGACGAGGCGCAGCTGCCCGCCGACCACGCCGCCGGCGGACGGAGACGGCAGCACCGAGCGGGCCACGCCCCAGCCCACGGCGCCGCCCACCGACAGCGCGAAGCGGGGCTCCGGAGGCGGCACCTCGTCCGGCTCCCGCTCCGCCGCGGGGGCGACCGGGCCGCCGTCCAGCGGCAGGGCCGAGGCCAGCACCTCCCGCGCGGCCAGCGCCAGGCCCGGCAGGCCCGCCTCACCCGCGGGCGCCTCCACCAGCTGCACCACCGCCCGCCCCTCGCCGGCGAACACCAGCACCATCTGCCAGGCGGCCGGGCCCTCGGCGTCCAGCCAGCCCGCGGCCAGGATCTCCGGGTCCATCACGGTGGCCCGCAGCGCCTCGACCTGCTCGCTGATGCCCAGCGCGCCGAAGTCGTCCCGGGGCGGAGCGCGGCGCTCGACCCGGACGTCGTCGACCACCAGCGCCAGCTCGTCGGCCAGCGCCCGCTCCCGGTCCTCGCTCGCCTCGTCGGCGGCCACCTCGACGAGCACGAAGCGGGGCGTGGCGGCCGCCGTGCCGGCCCCCACCGACAGCAGCAGCGCCAGCACCGACAGCAGCACCCGGCGCCCCGGACCGCGGTACGACACCGTCGAACCTCCTCGCGGGAACACTGTAAGGGAATGGCCCGCCGAGCGCATCGATCGGGTGGCCGGGCGCGTTCGCGGGCCCCTGCGAGCGCCCCACAGGAAAGGAACCACCCCATGTCGCAGCGCACCCACCGTTCCCCCGGGCTGGCCCTCGCCGTCGCCGCAGTCGCCCTGACCACCGGGGCCTGCCAGGAGTACGGCTTCGCCCCGCTGGCCGGCTACCTCGGCAAGGACTTCTACGCCGTCGATCTGAACAACTTCGACGGCGCCGCCGAGCCGGGCGGGACCACCGGCGACGAGGCGCCGTTCTCCGTCACGCTCAGCAACCCGCTGTTCTCCGACCGCGAGGCCTCGGTGCGGATCGGCCAGGTGGGCGGCGACGGCGAGGCCGTCACCGGCGACATCGGCGTCGGCGAGCTGGCGATCTTCGACCTGCCGCGCTGGGACGCCGAGGACACCTTCGTCGGCGAGCGCGCCTACCACATCGAGAGCGACGTGCCGCTGACCGCCCACCAGTTCAACCCGGCCAACAACGAGGGCGTGTTCTCCAACGACGCCTCGCTGCTGCTGCCGGTGCCCGCGCTGGGCACCCGCTACCGGGCGGCGTGCTGGCCGTACGACGACGAGGGCGACTCGACCACCGAGCTGGTGGGGGCCGGCGACTTCGTCACGGTGGTCGCCAGCGAGCACGGCACCGTCGTGTCCGTGGTGCCCAGCGCGCCCGTCGCCGCCGGGGACGGGATCGACGCCACCGCCGCCGGGGTGACCATCGAGGTGGAGCTCGCCCAGGGCCAGGTGCTCCAGCTGCAGAGCGACTTCGACGGCGGGGCCGCCACCGATCTGACCGGCTCGCTGATCACCGCCAGCCGGCCCGTGGCGGTGTTCTCCGGCAACGAGTGCGCGATGGTCCCCGACGGCGTGATGGCCTGCGACCACATCGAGGAGCAGCTGCTGCCGGTGGAGCACTGGGGCGAGCACCACGTGGCGGTCCGCTTCGAGCCGCGCAAGACCGAGAAGGACGTGTACCGCGTGATCGCCGACCAGGACGGCACCACGGTCGAGACCGACCCGTCGCTGCCGGGGTTCCCGGTCGAGCTCGACGGCGGCCAGTTCCACCAGTTCGAGCATGACGGCGACTTCGAGATCGTGTCCGACGCGCCGGTCAGCGTGGTGCAGTACATGACCGGCTCGCAGTACTGCGGCGAGGACCTCGAGGCGATCGGCGACCCGGCCGAGCTGGTGGTCGTGCCGGTGGAGCAGTTCGTCGAGGGCTACATCTTCCTGACCCCCGAGAACTACCTCGAGGACTGGCTCACGGTGGTCGCCCCGCCCGGCACCGAGGTGGCGCTCGACGACGAGCCGCTGCCCTCGTCGGCGTGGGTCGAGCTTGGCAGCGGCGCGTTCTCCCGGGCGCGGGTCCAGGTCGAGCCCGGCGCCCACCAGCTGACCGCCGACCAGCCGGTGGGGCTGGTGGTCTACGGCTACGACGACGATGTCAGCTACGCCTACCCGGGCGGCGCCAACCTGGGCGCGCTGCAGTAGCGGCGGGAGCGGACGGGGGGGGCGGGCGCCTCAGACCTGGGGCGCCATCGCGGACTCGCAGCCGAACTGGATCTCGACCGACGCGTTCGCGAAGCCCTGGATCCAGTCGCAGGTCTGGGGGCAGACGTAGATCTTGGTCGGAGCGTCGGGGTCGTCGTAGTACCAGCCGTGCTCGACGGACCCGCAGTCGGCGGCGGAGTCGACCTTGCCGATCACGGTCTCCACGCCGTCGTCGTCCGTGAAGATGAAGTTGACCAGCGAGGGATCGAGGGTCATGTTCTCGGGCGGCTCGGGGATCAGCCACTCGCAGCTGAGCTGGGCGCTGCCCACCACGGCGGTCCCGAGCGCGTCGAAGACCGGGGCGAAGTCCTGCTCGCAGAGGTCGCCGCTGACCCCGCCCGTCATCGCGACCAGGTCCTTGTACACGGTGCCCTCGCCGTTCGGCGCGGCGTACGTGCAGCACGGCTCGCTCTCGCTGATCGCGCAGGCGTCCTCCTTGCTGAGGTACGAGAAGATGCCGTGGAACATGAAGTCGCTGAAGTCCGGGTCCAGGGCCAGCAGCTCCTGCTCGAACCACGCGGCGGTCATCTCCTCGTTGTCGTCGGAGACGGCGACGAAGTGGGTCGGCGCCCCGGGGCGCAGCATCGACTGCCACTCGGGGTAGGTCTCGATCGTGCGCTGCAGCCCCTTGACCGACGGGATCCGCTCGCTGACGTGCAGGTACATCGGCAGGTTGCTGTCGTCGGTCGCCGGGTAGCTGTCGCAGGCGCCGGCGGTGCCCAGCGGCTCGTCGATGCAGATCCCGAAGAAGTTCTCGTTGCCGCAGTCCCCGGGCAGGCACGAGATGATCACGATCCGGTGGTCGACGCCGCTGTTGGCGACGTCGTCCGAGAACGCGTTCATGTTGGCGCGCACCTCGGCGATCTCGTCCTCCAGGCTCGGCGAGTTGTCGATGAAGAACACCACGTCCACCGGTCCGTAGGTGTTGCCCGCGGTCTCGGTGACGCCGGTGCACTCGTCGAAGGTGTCGTCGTCTCCGGGATCGGTGTCGTCGTCGTCGTCGTCACCAGGGTCGGGACACCCGAGCAGGAACACGGTTGCCAGGAACAGCCAGGACGTTCGTCGCGCGATGAGGGGCATCAGCCAGCCCTCCTTCCCGATCCGTGCATGTCCCGAGGACGCCCGGACCTTACGCGCGGCACGCGCGTGACTCAGATCCCCACGACGTCGCCGTGCTTCTTGACCTCGTAGACCAGCGTCACGGTCTCCCGGCCGTAGCCGTCGAGCTTGACCTTCCACGTCACGATCCCGTCGTCGTCCGGGCGGCTGGCCCCGGTGGTGCGGCCCTCGTCGACGGCGATCCGGACCTTCTCGAGCTCCGAGACCGGGACGCGCTCGCGGACCACCAGCCGGCGGGGCTCGTCGCCCAGGTTGGTCAGCCGCACGGTGACCTCGGTGTCCTGCTTGATCCAGCTGGAGAGCATGCCCTTGTCCGCGGCCGACTGCTCCACCTCACGGCGCACGCGGACCGCGCCGTCGGGGCCCCAGCCGAGGGCGAAGCGCTCGCCGGGGGCGACGTACTTCACCGCGGTGCGCCCGCTGTAGCCACCGCGGTGGACCAGGTCGACGGGCCCGGCGAGGATCGGCGCGGCGCCGGCGTTGACCTGCTCGCTCTCGAGGATCGCGGCCGCGGCCAGCTCGGCGATCACGGCGCGCTCGGCCCTCGCCTCGGCGGTGAACGACGACAGCGGCACCCGGTGCGGGCGGCCGTCGTCGGCCACGGTGGCGCGGGTCGCCGCGCTCAGCGACAGCGCCTCCCCGCCGTCGTCGATCCCGGGCAGCTCCGGCGCGGTGCGGCGGCGCTCGCCGGCGCCCCGCCCGGTGGTCTGGATCTCCTGCTCGCGGGCCTCGACCTCGAGCACCTCGCGGCGGCGCTGCACGGCCAGCACGTCGCTGCTCAGCGGCGGGGGCTCCGTGCCCAGCGAGGGCCGCTCGGTGGAGAACACCAGCTGCACGTCGTCCCACGGCTCGCCGGTGTTCTGCCACACGCAGCCGTCGGTCTCGAACGTCACCACCGGGCCGTCGTCCCCCTCGTCGAGGTGGGCGCGGTGGTAGGGGCGCCAGCAGGCGCCGGGCACCAGGTAGTCGACCTGCACGGCGTAGTCGCCGGCCTCGGGCACCTGGACCTCGAGCCACAGGGTCGCGGCCACCGCGTCGCTGGGCGTGGCGGCCACCGCGATGCGGCGCGCCAGGTCGTCGCGCTCGCGCAGCAGGTCCTCGCGCTCGTGCTGCAGGGCCAGCCGCCGATCGCGCACCGCGCGCTCGTCCGCGGCCAGGGTGTCCAGCTCCTCGCGCCAGGCCTCCGGGTCGAGCTGATCCCAGGCGGCGTCCGCCGTCAGATCCTCCAGCGCGGCGTCGGCCAGGCCCGCCAGCTCGGCCTCCCGCAGGCGCAGGCGTGCGATGCCGCCGGCGCGGCGCTCGAGGCGCTCCTCGAGGGTCCGCAGCTGCTCCTCGAGCTCGCGGACGCGGACGGGGTGGTCCGCCTGGATCGCCAGGGTCCGGCGCCGGACGCGGACGTCGGCGACGCGCCCGCTGGGCCGCAGCGCGGCGGCCAGGGTCCGGTCGGCGAGCACGGGGGCGACGCCCTCGACCCGCAGGCGGCTCTGCCCGGCGGGCAGGGTCACGGTGCCGCGGCGCCGCACGTGGGCGCGGTCCTCCAGCAGGATCACCTCGTCGATCGGGATCGAGACGGTGGTCGGCTCGCGCATCGTCACGCCTCCCGCCGGTTGCCGCCGACCAGCTCGTGCTTGGCCGCGATGGTCACGGTGTAGTCCGCGCGGAGGGTCTGCTCCGCGCCGGCGTCCAGCGACAGCCGCCAGCGGTGGCCGCCGCGCAGCTCGTGGTCCTCGGGCTCCCACGCCTCCCAGGGGGGCTCCACCGTGCCGATCTCGACCTCGATGTCCTCCTCCTTGTCCCGCACGCTCGGGATCCGCTCGCGGACCTCGATCTCGAGGGCCCGCTCGCGGCGGTTGGCGACCTCGACGCGGATCCCGTGGTGGAGCCGCAGCGACCCCTTGATCAGCCCCGCGCTCTCCTCCTCGTAGGTCGTGTTGCGCGCCACCTTGACCGCCTGATCGACCCCCAGCCCCAGCTCCACCTCTCCCCGCGGCGGGGAGGCCGGCAGCTCGGCGGTGAGCAGGTAGTCGCCCCCGACGGTGACCTCGGCGGGGCCGCGCAGCAGCGGCCACGACAGCGGGTTGTGGAACGCGGCGAGGCGGAACACGTCGGTGGACTCCCGGGGGACCACCACGTGGTGCACCGCGACCTCGCCCTCGCGGGCCAGCAGCGGCACCGCGTGGTACTCGCCGTCGCTGGGCACGTCCACGGTCCCCTCCGCCGGGTAGACCGCGTCGAAGCCGTCCCACGGCCGGGGCGCGTGGTGGCCCGCCGGCAGCCCTGCCTCGCCGGCGCTCCCGGCCTCGTCGGCGGCGCGGGCCAGCGCGTCGACCACGTCGAACTCGACCTCGACCTCGACCTCGCGCAGCAGCTCCCGGGCCCACTCGCGGCGGCGGACGCGGACCAGCCGACCGCGGCGGCCGTCCCGCGGCCCGGGCATCCGCAGCGACCCGTAGGCCAGCTGCTCGGCCGCGGCGTCGATGGGTACCTCGGGCGGGGGCGGCGCCCCTCCCCCGCCGGCCCGCGGCGGAGCCTCCCCGGGGGACAGCGCGTCGGCGAGGCCGCCGAACACGTGGGCCGCCTGGGACGCCAGCGGCATCGCCGCCCGCTTGGCCCGCATCGGGGCCGGCGGGGCCATCGCGGCCTCCGGCGCAGGGGCCGCCTGGGGCGGAGGCGGCGCCGACGGCAGCGGCACGTCCCGCTCCTCGGCCTTCTCCTCGGCGCGATCCCACGCGGGCTCCTCGAGCGCCATCGCCGCCTCGCTCACCGCGAACTCCTCGGCCGCGAGCTCGTCGTCGAGATCCCAGTCCTCCTCGGGCTGCTCGTCGATCGGCTCCCCGGCGGCCGCCAGCTCCGAGCGCGTCAGCACCGCGCGCGCCGCGGCGCGGTCGAAGTCCTCGTACAGCGCGCCGGCGCCGGTGGGCGGGGGCCGCCACCCGGTCCGCGGCGGCGCCGGCTGGCGGCGACCGATCCGCACCGCCTGCAGCTCGGGCAGGTCGAACCAGCGCTGGATCGCCGCGGTCGAGACCGTCAGCGGGACCCCTGCCCAGTCCTCGCCGCTGCGCTGCGCGACGACGGCCCGCACGGCCAGCTCGACGCGCGTCAGCGCGCGGTCCAGCGCCACGGTGTAGGCCGGCGCCCAGCAGGCCCCCGGGACCCGGTAGGTCAGCGCCAGGGCGTGCCCCTCCCCCGCCGCGCCGTCGGGCCACTGCAGCGCCACGCGGGCGCCCTTGCGCAGCTCGTGGGGGCGGGCCTGGCGGGCGCTGCTGCGCACCCGCGCCTCCAGATCGTCCCGCCGCTCCTCGGCGTCGCGCAGCGCCGCGCGCTGCTCCTCCAGGCGGCCGGCCAGGGCATCGAGCTCCTCGTGGCGCAGGGCCACCAGCGCCCGGCGGGCGGCCCGCGGCGACGGCGGCGGCGGCTGCCCCTCGGCCCCCTCGGGGCGCTCCACGTCGCGGATCGGCTCGATCCTCGCGATCTGCTGCTCGAGCTGCGCCAGCTGGTCCCGCAGCGCGTCCACCTCCCGGCGGGCGGCGCGCAGCGCCTCGTCGTCGGGCGGCGGCAGCGCCGGGTCGGCGGGCGCGATCCCCAGCGCCACGCGCACGTCGGTGGCCCGCGGCGCCGGCCCCGCGCCCCGCACGCGGACCCGCAGGCTGGCGTCGTCGAGGCTCGGCGGCAGGCCGTCCACCCGCACGTGCGCCGGTGTGCCCGCGACCCCGTCCAGCGGGGCCACGCGCGTCACCTCCGCACCGTGGAGGAACACCATCACGGACTCGATCTGCGAGGCGAGGCTCGGCTCCGGCATCGTCGCACCCCCGGGGGACCGATGGTACGCGCCGCGTGCAGGCGCGTCACGCACCTGCCGCGCAATGCCGCTATCATGTCGTCTTCACCCCGCGGAGCGCGGCTCCGCCCGGAGAGAGCATGCTGTTCCGCACCCTGTCCAAGGCCGACTTCCAGACCTTGGTCGAACGGATCCTCGAGTCCAACGAGGTGATCGCCCCCAAGCGGGTCGCCGTCGGCGCCGACGGAGCCCCGATCCACCAGTACCTGCCGGTGGAGCGGTTCGGCGAGATCGAGCTGGACTACGAGAAGACCGACTACTCGGCCAAGACCTACTTCCTGCCCTACGAGGAGGCCCTGTCGACGTACCGCTTCGACGGCGACGACTGGGAGCAGGAGATCCGCTACCGGGTCCGGCCCCGCGTGCTGCTCGGCCTGCACGCGTGCGACATCAACGGCCTGGTCAAGCTCGACCGCTACATGCTCAAGGGGCTGTTCCCCAGCCCCTACTACCAGGCCCGCCGGCAGAACACGCTGGTCATCGGCGTGCTCTGCGCGCAGTCCTGCAGCGACGGATTCTGCCGGGCGGTGGGGGCCAGCGAGGTGACCCACGGCTTCGACCTGTTCCTCACCGACATCGGGGACCGCTACGTGGTCGCCGTGGGCTCGGACAAGGGCAACCAGCTGCTGCGCAGCGTGCCCCACCCCGAGATCACCGAGGAGGACAAGCGCGAGTACTCCGCGGCCCGGGCGCGGTTCCACGCCCAGCCGCAGACCGACGTCCAGATGCAGAACCTGTCGACCCTGCTCGACATCGAGTTCGAGTCGGAGGTGTGGCGCAAGTGGGGCAGCAAGTGCCTGTCATGCGGCAACTGCGCGATGGTCTGCCCCACCTGTTACTGCTACGGGGTCCGCGAGGACATGGCGATGGACTTCCAGAGCAGCACCAAGACCAAGCAGCTCTACGCCTGCAACTTCCTCGACTTCGCCGAGGTGGCGGGGGGCCACAACTTCCGGCCGGACCAGCACACCCGGCTCAAGTACCACTACTACCACCAGCACCGGGGCTACCTCGAGGTCCACGAGGAGCCCAAGTGCATCGGCTGCAACCGCTGCGGCCGGGCGTGCCCGGTGGGGATCCACCCGGTCGGCGTGATCGGCGACCTGCAGGACGAGGAGGCGTCGGAGGCATCATGACGATCCGGCTCAACCCCTACGAGGTCGGCGCCGAGGAGGACGTCCAGCTGCCGCTGGACTACAACGTCCGCAGCCGGCTCAAGCACAGCGACCAGGTCTTCAAGGCCGAGATCACCAACATCGTGTCGCTGACCGAGCACGAGAAGCTGTTCCACCTGTTCATCCTCGACAAGGACGAGCGGGAGCGGTTCCGGTTCCTGCCCGGCCAGTTCGTGATGCTCGAGGTCCCGGGCTTCGGCGAGATCCCGATCAGCATCTCCGACTCGCCGACGCGGACGCGGATGCTGGAGCTGGTGATCCGCGAGGCGGGCCTGGTCACCGGCGTGCTGCACCGCTGCAAGCCCGGGGCCAAGGTCGGCCTCCGCGGTCCGTTCGGCTCCCACTTCCCGATGGAGAAGATGAAGGGCCACCACATCCTGCTGATCGCCGGCGGGCTGGGCATCGCCCCGCTGCGGGCCCCGATCTTCTCGATCATCGAGAACCGCGCCGAGTACGAGGACGTGCACCTGGTCTACGGCACCCGCGAGCCGGTCCAGATGCTGTTCCGCTACCAGTACGAGCAGTGGCGCGAGATCGACAACCTGCAGCTGCACTTCATCGTCGAGCAGCCCGACGAGGACTGGAAGGGCGAGGTCGGGCTGCTGACCAAGCTGCTGGACGACATCCACGTCCCGATGGACCAGACCTACGCCATCGTCTGCGGCCCCCCGGTGATGTTCAAGTTCGTGTGCAACCGCCTCGCCGAGCTGGGGCTGCCGATGAACCGCATGTTCGTGTCGCTGGAGCGGCGGATGCACTGCGGGATGGGCAAGTGCTGCCGCTGCAACGTGGGCTCGACCTACACCTGCATCGACGGCCCGGTGTTCGACTACTGGGAGGTCCGCAACCTCAAGGAGGCGATCTGAATCATGAAATTCCTGGGCATCGAACCGGTCCGGCCCAAGGTCGCCGTCTTCGACTTCACCGGCTGCGAGGGCTGCCAGCTCCAGCTGGCCAACCGCGAGCACACCCTGGTGGCGTTCCTCAAGGCCCTGGACATCCGCCAGTTCCGCGAGATCGCCGACTGCAAGTTCGACGACTACGACGTGGCGCTGCTCGACGGCTGCATCTCCCGCTCCGACGAGGTCACCCGGCTGCGGGAGATCCGCAAGCGGGCCAAGGTCCTCGTCGCGATGGGCAGCTGCGCGTGCTTCGGTGGGGTCAACGCGCTCAAGAACGAGGTCTCCCCCGAGGCCGCCAACCGCGTGGTCTACGGCAACTCGTTCCGCGAGACGCAGCCGGCGCGACCGATCAAGGAGTGGGTCGACGTGGACCTCGAGGTCCCCGGCTGCCCGGTCTCCAAGCTGGAGATGGAGCGCATCGTGCGCCACCTCGCGCTGGGCGTCGACTACTCGCCGCCCAAGTACGCGGTGTGCTGGGAGTGCAAGCAGCACTACAACGTGTGCCGCCTCGAGCTCGGCGAGCTGTGCCTCGGCCCGATCACCCGGGGCGGCTGCGGCGCGCCGTGCCCCACCGGCGGGCTGGCCTGCTGGGGCTGCCGCGGCCCGGTGCCGGACTGCAACTTCGAGGCGTTCCGCGAGATGGCCCGCGACAAGGGCTTCCCCGACGACGAGGTCGCCGAGCGGGTGACGTTCTACGGCGGATTCGAGGCGTACCATGAAGCAGGTTGACCTGAACGTCGACATCCACCACCTGACCCGCGTCGAGGGCCACGGCAACATCCGGGTCCGCGTCGTGGGCGGCAAGCTCGAGGAGGCCCGCTGGGACGTGGTCGAGACCCCGCGGTTCTTCGAGGTCATGCTGCGCGGCAAGCACTACACCTCGGCGGGGATCCTGTCGGCCCGGATCTGCGGCATCTGCTCCATCGGCCACTGCCTCGCCAGCGTCCGCGCCACCGAGGCGGCGTTCGGCGTCGCGGTCCCCGAGATCGCCGCCCGGCTGCGGCTGCTCGCCAAGCACGGCGAGACCCTGCAGAGCCACGCGCTGCACCTGTTCTTCCTGGCGGCGCCGGACTTCCTCGGCGTGCCCAGCGTGATCCCGCTGGTGGAGGCCAACCCCGAGGCGGTGGGGCTGGCAGCCCGGCTCAAGGGGCTGGGCAACCGCATCGCCGAGGTGATCGCCGGCCGCTCGGTGCACCCCGTCTCGCTGCAGGTCGGCGGCGTGGCGCGGATGCCGACCCGCGGCGAGCTCGGCGAGCTGCGCGGGCGCCTCGAGGACGGCGTCGAGGACCTCGCCGCGGCGCTGGCGCTGTTCGGGCAGTTCGAGATCCCCGACTTCCACCGCGAGACCGAGTTCGTCTCGCTGGCCGGCGGCGACGACGACTACCCCTGGATCGGCGGCGAGCTGCTGTCCACCGACGGCGTGCGCAAGCCCGAGGACGAGTACCTCGCGATGACCAACGAGCGGGTCGTCGACGGCAACACCACCAAGTGGTGCAAGCTCAGCCGCGAGGCGATGGCGGTGGGCTCGCTGGCGCGGTTCAACAACAACCACGAGGGGCTGGTCCCCGAGGCGCTGCAGGCCGCCGGCGCGCTGGGCCTCGCCCCGGTGTGTCACAACCCGTACCACTTCAACACCGCGCAGCTGGTGGAGTGCGTCCACGTGGTCCACGACTCGCTGCGGCTGATCGCCGAGATCGAGGAGCAGCGCGGCGAGCCGACGATGACCGAGGTCACGCCGCGGGCCGGGACCGGCGTCGCCGCCGTCGAGGTCCCCCGCGGGATCCTGTATCACTGCTACGACTACGGCGACGACGGCCGCATCGAGGCCGCCGACTGCGTGATCCCGACCACGCAGAACAACGGCAACATCCACCGCGATCTCGGGGCCCTCGTCGAGCGTTTCGCCGGCGAGGACGGGATGACCGACGAGAAGCTGTCACGGCTGTGCGCGATGCTCGTCCGCGCCTACGATCCCTGCATCTCCTGCTCGGTTCACTGATCGGCGTCGAGCCGGTCCTGCAGCAGCGCCACGACCCCCTCGAGCCACGCCACCTCGGCGCGCATCATCGCGATGCCGTGGTCCAGCGTCAGCGACTGGTAGAACGCGTCCCGCTCGTCGCCGAGATCGGCCTCGGCGAGGATGTCCCCGATCTCGATCGACTCGTAGCGGATCAGGCCGGCGCGCGCACCCTCGAGGTAGCGCGCCAGCTGCTCGAGCACGTCCTGGTCGTCCACCGCGCCGGCGAAGAACAGCTGGATCAGCGTCGCCTCCCGCGCCTCGGCCGGCGGCAACGGTCGTGTCAACCATCGCCGCAGCGCCTCGCGCCCGGCGTCGGTGATGTGGTACAGCTTGCGGTCCGGCCGATCCTGCTGCGGCACGACCTCCATGCGCGCCAGCCCCTGCTCCTCGAGCCGGCCCAGCGTCCGGTAGATCTGGCTCTGATCCGCGGGCCAGAAGTGGCGCACCGTCGAGTCGAACAGGCGCTTGAGGTCGTAGCCCGTGCGGGCCCGGTGGTGAAGGAAGCCGAGGATGGCGTGCTGCAGCGACATGACGTTGCCTTCGATCCCCATCGTACCGCGTCCGGTGACGCACCACGCGATGTCCGGTGTTCCAACCCCTGAACCATCCATATTGGACCAGTCCTATAAAGGAGCGGCATGCCGGACCTGACCCTGATCTACCCCTCGCGCACCAAGGAGACCCGCGGCGCCGAGCTGCTCTACAGCCCGCTGGCGCTGGCCTACCTGGCGCGCCACACGCCGTCGCACTTCCGCGTCTCGCACCTCGACGAGTACGTCGGCGACGACGCCGATCCCCACCGCCTGCGGGCCGACCTGGTGGCGATGTCGCCGATCACGCCGGGCATCACGCGGGCCTACGAGCTCGCCGACGTGCTGCGCGCCCGGGGGATCTCTTGCGTGGCCGGGGGCGCCCACGTCACGGCGCTGCCCGACGAGGCGCTGCAGCACTTCGACGCCGTGGTGATCGGCGAGGGCGAGGGCCCCTGGCGACGGCTGCTCGCCGACTTCGAGGACGGCTCCCTGCAGCCGCGCTACGAGGGCCGGATGGACGTGCCGCTGGACGACCTGGGCACCCCGCGGCGGGACGTCGTCCACCCCCGCTACGAGTACCCCTCGCTGATGACCTCGCGGGGCTGCCCCTACGCCTGCTCGTTCTGCTACCTGACGGCGTTCCCCCACCGCCGCTACCGCACGATCCCGCACGAGACCGTGCTGGAGGACCTGGGCTCGGTCCGTCACCACCGCTTCGTGATCGTCACCGACGAGAACTTCATCGGCTACAGCGAGGACGACCTCGCCGACCGCAAGGTGCTGCTGGAGCGGATGATCCGCCGCGGCTTCCGCAACTACTGGGGCTGCCAGACCACGATCTCGCTGGCCGACGAGCCCGAGCTGATGGACCTGATGTACCGCGCCGGCTGCCGCGCGGTGTTCGTCGGCTTCGAGTCGGTGACCGCCGACGGCCTCGCCGAGGTGGGCAAGGTCCAGAACGAGGGGGTCGACTACAAGCGCGCGATCGCCAGCCTCCACGACCACGACATCGCCGTGATCGCCAGCTGCATCCTGGGCCTCGACTCCCACCGCAACGGCTACCACCGCCAGCTGATCCGCGACATCGCCGACGCCGGCGCCGACTTCCCGCGAGTGTTCTTCATGACCGCCTGGCCCGGCACCCCGCTGTTCGCCCGCCTGGAGCGGGAGGGACGCGTCTGCCGCGACTGGGACCGCGTCCGCAAGGACGTGCCCTCGGTGGACTTCAAGCACTACGGCGCCGACGAGCTGATGGCCGCCCGCAAGGAGATCATGGACGCGTTCTTCGGCCCCCGCGGCGTGGCGCGGGTGGTGCGGCGCTGGCTCCGCAAGGACAAGACGCTGCTGTGGACCTTCCTCGAGATGTCGGCCCGCAACCGCATCGCCGAGCGGGTCAAGGCCGCGCGGGTGGCGCTGTGGCACGATCAGCGGGAGCGGCAGGCCCGCGCCGCCCGCGACGACGGCCGGCTGCGGCGCGCCCTGCGCGAGCGGTTCCCCGCGGTGCGCTTCGGGACCGCGACGCGCTGATCCGCTCCGGATCACGGATCACAGGGATCGTCGTAGGCGCCGCCGACCGGGACCGTCGGCGTGCCGTGCTGCAGCCAGCTGGACAGGAAGCAGCGCGCCTGGTGCCGCGGCGGATCGGTCTGGAACAACGCCTCGTGGCCGTCCTCGATGCCGTCCTCGGGCCACTGCACGGTGACCGCGGTGCGGCCGCTGGAGTGGTTGCCGGAGGCCGGCACGGGGATCACCGCGGAGCCCACCAGGCCCGCCACCACCTCGAATGGCCGGAACGCCTGCAGCGCGGGGTGGTCGGCGTCCAGCGGGTCCCCCGCCAGGTCCAGCCCCAGCGAGAGGCTCGTGGCGTTGGAGATCGGCGGCAGGATGTAGGTGTCGACCACGCCCTGGACCATCAGCACGTGGGGCCCGTCGCCCGGCTCGTGGCCCAGGCCCCAGGCGTGGGGCGGCGGATCGGCGGACTCGCCCGACCACTGCAGCAGCGCCAGCGCGGGGTCGGCGGCGGTCAGCTCGCCCTCGTCGTAGCCCAGCACCGCCTCGGCGATCGGCCGCACCTCCAGCGGGCTGAGCTTGACCATGATGTTGTGGATCCAGCTCCCCCCCGCGCCGGACAGCACGACCGCCCCGTAGCGCGGCTGGACCGCCAGCGTGGTGGGCGCGATCGTGGCGCCCATCGAGTGGCCGATCAGCGCGATGTGCGCGGTGTCGAAGCCCACGGCCCCGTCGTCGGCGCCCGGGCAGTCCAGCGCGTCCACGGTCAGGTCGTCGAGCAGCGCCGGCAGCAGCGCCAGCTCCACCGCCGACTGGCGCAGGTTGTCGCGCATCGCCGCGGGGTTGCCGACGTTGAACACCAGGAACTGCTCGTCGCCCCCGGTGACGTTGCGCAGCCCCCCGTGGGGCCCGTCGACGCTGACCCCGGCGAAGCCCGCCGCGGTCAGCCACCCGGCCGGTCCGCTGCCGGGCACGATCGCCTCGCCGCCGGGCTCGGCCCGCGGGCCGCGGTCGACCAGCGGCCGGTCGCCGCCGCCGCCGGTGCGGATGAACACCGCCACCGGCCAGCCGCCGGCCGGCGGGGCCTGGCGCGGCACGGTGACCACCAGCCGCGCGTCCTCGTAGCGCTGCAGCTCGGGCAGCCCCTCGCCGTCCAGCGCGATCTCCCCTCCCCCCCCGAGGTACGGCGGATCGCCCTCCTGGTACACCGGCATCGGGACCACGGTCTGGTACACGCAGTACTCGTCGAAGGTGTCGGTCAGGGCCCACGGCTCGGTGGGGGCCGGCGGGTGCTGCCCGGCGGCGGCCAGCAGGTCGCGCATCCCCTGGCCCACGTCCTGGGTCCGGAACACCGCCAGCCCCGCGATCGCCGCGCGGGGGACGCCGAGGCCGTCCAGCTCGGCCAGCGCGTCCTCGTACGCCGCCGGCAGCTCCTCCGGGATCGGCCCCAGCGGGTCGCCGCCGGTGTCGGTCACCGCGGTGGTGACCACCGCGGCGTAGGTCGTGTCGGGCAGCAGCGGGCGCCCCTGCAGCGGCAGCAGCGACAGCATCCGGTCGGCCCCGAACGGCCCGCCGTCCGCGGCGAACGCCACGTCCACCGGGACCCGCACGCCGTGATCCGGCGATCCGGGCTCGACGCCCACCAGGAACACCGCCGCGTCCCCCTCCACCGACCCCCACAGGTCCGGCAGCGTCGCCGGGTCCAGCGGCCCGTCGGCGGTGAAGTAGATCGTCGAGCTCGCCCCGAACCCGTCCAGCGCCGCGTCGGTGAGTCGCACCATCACGTCCACGAACGGGATCCCGTCCGGGTTGGGGAACCCCGCCGCGTCCACCGTGCCGTCGGCGTGCCGCCGGTGCTCCGACGGCCACGGCGCGTCCCAGTAGCCGGCCCCGGCGGAGAGGTCGTGGTTCAGGTGGGTGTTCGCCGGCGCCGGCCCGTCCGTCGGACAGCCGGCCAGGGCCACCAGCACCGCCATCGCTCCGATGAACCGCATACGGACAGGGTAGCGCGGATCGCCGGCCGCGCTCACACCCCGTCCCGGTGGAGCCCTGCAGGTGGCGGACGATCTCCTTGCATTCTCCTGGCATCCCTCGCGGCCCCGCCGTGGCACGATCGGGTCGCGGTGGAGGGTCGGGAGATGGACATCGAACGGACCGTGCTCGCGCTGGTGGCCGCCGGCGCGCTGGTGCTGTGGGGCGGCTGCCCGGAGCCGGCGGTGGACGACGACTCCTCGGACGACGACGGGGCCGACGACGACGCCGGGGACGACGACGCCGGGGACGACGACGCCGGGGACGACG
>CAZOYV010000161.1:0-19921 GCA_964584075.1 uncultured Rickettsiales bacterium
GAGCCCACCCGCTCCCGGCCGGCCCCCGCTCCCGGTCGGCCTCCGTCGCCCACCTTCTGAACGCCATTGCCGCCGGGAGCGGGTCAAGGCTGTTCGCGCCGAGCGGCGCGAACACGAGGAGGGCGAAGCCCGACGAGCTTGGCCTTGAGGCGCTCCCGGTGGCAATGGCACGCTCGAACGGCGACGGGCTCCCCCCCCAACCCCCGGTTCGATTCCCACACGTCTCCGCCAACGGGCCGTCAGCGACGAGCGACGGCCTCCCTGACCCGAGTTCTAGTGGCGGCGCTCGAGGCGGCGCACGTCGAAGCCGGGGTCGATCGCCGCGGGGGGTGCCGGCGGCGGGGTGGGCTCGAGGATCGCGTCCTCGGTGCCCATGATCAGGGGCTCCAGCGCCGCCCACAGCAGCTCCGTCGACATCTCGAGGTCGTCGATCAGGATCCCGTCGATGGTGTCGTCCGGGGTGTGGTAGGTGGGGTGCGGGCCGATGGACAGCGCCAGCATCGCCGGCACGCCGGCCATCGCGAAGCAGGCGTGGTCGGAGTTCATCGACGGGTCGGTGCGGTTGACGGTGTAGCCGGTGAGGCCCGCGAGATCGGCGCCGCCCTCCATCAGGTCGGCGAACCAGGCGTTGTCGGGGGCGTTGGCGCCGAACAGGTTGAGGCCCGACCCGTCGCCGGCACCGACCATGTCGACGCTGATCCCGAGGATCGTGTCGTCCATCGAGTAGGTCGGGTCCTGCACGTAGTGGCACGAGCCGATCAGGCCGACCTCCTCGGCGTTCCACGCCGCGAGCACCAGGGTCCGCGCCGGGTCCTCGAGGCTCGACGCCAGCCGCGCCAGCTCCATGATCACGGCGGTGCCCGAGGCGTTGTCGTCGGCACCGTTGTAGATCGCGTTGCCGCTGCTGCCGAGGTGGTCGATGTGGGCCCCGACGACGATCACCTCGCCGCCCAGGGTCGGGTCGGTGCCCTCGATCACGCCCAGCAGGTTGTCCACCGGGTCCGAGGACATGCTGGTGTCGGTGACCAGGGTCGAGGCCACGGCGGTCTCCACGCTGGCGGGGGTGTACGCGCTGTCGATGGCGTCGGCCCAGGCGTGCAGGTCGGGCAGGAACGTCTCCAGCAGATCGCGATCCATCACCGTCGCGGCCAGGGTCGGGTCGTAGTCCATCGACGGGGTGAACAGCTCCGAGGCGTGGTGGTAGTCGTTGACCAGGACCACCCCCGAGGCGCCGTGCAGCGCGGCGTTGGCCGCCTTGTAGCGGAACAGCCACAGCACCCCGCTGGTCTGGGGCAGCGCCTCGTTGGCCGGGCAGTGATCGTAGATGTCCTCGTCGTCGTCGGGCCCGTGGCGCAGCATCACCACGGTCTTGCCGGTGACGTCGACGCCGGCGTAGTCGTCGTAGCCGCCGGCGTCCAGGGGACAGCTCGGGTGCTGCGCGGGGTCGAACGGCGGCACGGTCAGCCCGTAGCCGACGAAGACCAGGTCGCTGCTGACGTTGCCCGAGCCCGAGCCGCTCCACACCAGGTAGTCGCTGCCCTCGCTCAGCGTCTGGCCGTCGATGGTCAGCTCGGCCGCGCTCAGCTGCTCCCAGTGCTCGAAGGGGAACGCCTGGCGGTAGCTCGTCCCGCCGTCGCCGGCCGGGGCCATGCCCAGGTCCTCGAACAGGGTCTGCACGTAGTCCAGCGCGTCGTCGTTGCCCGGCTCGCCGGGGTAGCGGCCGGCGCGGGCGTCGTCGGCGAGCCACGCCACGTCGTCGTAGATCCGCTGGGGATCGATCTCGGTGACCGCGGTGTCGTCGTCGCCCGCATCGTCGTCGCCCGCGTCGTCGTCGCCCGCGTCGTCGTCCCCTGCGTCGTCGTCGCCGGCGTCGTCGTCCCCCGCGTCGTCGTCGTCCACGTCGCCGGGGCAGCCCAGCGTCCAGGTCACGCCCCCCGCGAGCAGCATCGCGAGCCACAGCCCGCGGAGACGAGCCAGCCACAGCGTAGACATCATCGGGAACCTCCTCATCGCCCGCGCGTGTACCTCCTATGATGGGTACTGTGCCGGGCCGAGATACCACCCTACCCGCTCCTCCCCACCCCGCGGAGGAAATCGATGTCCCGCGCGCGGCGGCCGGGGACCCGGCGGCGCGGCGGGCGCTGGTCCGCGTCCACGGCCCGCTGGTGTGGTCGCTGTGCCGCCGCCTCGATCCCGACCCGGACGACGCCTACCAGGAGGTCTGGGAGAAGCTGCTGCGCCGCCTCGACCGCTTCGAACCCTCGGGGCCGGCGTCGCTGCGGACCTGGCTGGCCACCGTGGTCCATCGCCACCTGATCGACCGTCACCGCCGCCGCGGGACCCGCGGCGACGTGATCCCGCTGACCGTCGTGGCCGCGGACGACCCGGCGGCGGACGAGCGGCTCCACGGCGCCCGGCGCTCGGCCCTGCTCGAGCGCGCGCTGCGGCAGCTGCCCGCGCCCCAGCGCCGCGTGGTCGTGCTGCACCACCTGCACGAGCTGCCGCTGGACGAGATCGCGGCCGCCGAGGGGGTGGCGGTGGGGACCGTCAAGTCACGCCTGCACCGCGGTCGGGGGCGGCTGGCGCAGATCCTGGGAGACGACCGATGAGCACCGACGACCTGTACGCGGACCTCTCCCGGATGCGCGACGGCGAGCTGTCCCCCGAGCGGGAGCGGGAGCTGCGCCGCGCGATGGACGACGATCCCGATCTGGCCCGAGCCTGGGAGGCGATGCAGGCCCTGCCCGCCGACTTGGCCGCACTGCCCGAGGACGCCCCGCCGGCCGGGCTCGACGACCGCGTGCTGGCCACCGGGGACCGCGACCCCGTGCCCGCCCGCCGCCAAGGGTCCTCCGAGGCCGGCGCCGCCCCGTTCCGCCGCCCCCCGCTGGAGCGCTGGCTGCCCTGGGCGGTGGCCGCCTCGCTGGCGGTGGTCGCGCTGTGGCCGCGGCCCGACGACGCGCTGCTGCTCGCCGACGGCAGCGAGCTGGTCGAGGGCCGTGTGATGGTCCTGGCCGGGGACGTGCCCGTGGAGGTCGACGGCCGCGCGCTGATCACGGTGGAACCCGCCGGCGGCCCGCTGCGTGTACCCGACCAGGAGGACGCGATGATCGACCGCAACACGATCCTGGCCGCCGCCGCGGGCGCCGTGGTGACCGTGGCCGTGTACGAGGGCAGCGCCCTGATCCGCGCCGGCGGCGACGACGCCATCGAGGTCGCCGCCGGCGAGACCGAGACCGTCGGCGAGCGCCGCGCGGGCGGCGGCCGGCCCAGCCTGCTGGCGCCACGGCAGGTCGGCGCCCGCCCCGCGCCGGGGGCGGAGGCGACCCGCGAGGAGCTGCTCGCCGAGGTCGACCGGCTCCAGGGCGAGCTCGACCGCCTGCAGCTCGAGGCGACCATGGCTCGCGGGCAGGTCGGGCACTACGAGGGGGTCCCGTCGCCGTGGCCCGACGACGTCCCCGCGGCCTACCAGGCCGGCCCGTTCGAGCGCTTCGTCCAGGACGCGCTCGCCGGCCACGAGGACCTGGAGCTGCTCGAGGTCGACTGCGAGGAGTTCCCCTGCGTGGCCCTCGTACGCTCGCACTCCGACGACCCCGAGTGGCCGCGCCAGTTCGAGGGCGCGCTCGGCGACCTGTCGGAGGCCGGCTTCGGCGAGCAGCCGGGGATGTCGATCTGGGCCAGCAACGCCCGCACCGACGAGGGCGAGGTCAAGCTGCTGGGATTCAGCGTGGTCGATCCGGAGGCCGCCGACGAGGACGTCCAGACCCGCACCGGCTTCCGCGCCGAGACCCTGCTCCAGTCCGCCACCGACGAGCTGCTCGGGCCCCCGGCCGACGAGGACGTCGAGGCCCGCTAGGAGCCCGGTGGTCGCGAGGCCCTCGGGCCTCCAGATGCCCGAAATCGTTCGTCTATTTTCTGTCTATATATTTTTTTACATATTTCCTCTTGCCATGCGGAGGTCTGTGTTTAGGTTAGTGAGCAATCACTAACCATCTGAGTCTAGGCTAACTCAGGAGTTCCGATGGCACGGCCCCGGCAGATCACCGACGACCAGATCCTCGAGACGGCGCGGCAGGTCTTCCTGCAGCACGGGCCCGGGGCGTCGACCACGGTCATCGCGCAGCAGCTCGGGGTCTCCCAGGCCGCGCTGTTCAAGCGCTTCGGCACCAAGGACGAGCTGCTGCTCGCGGCGATGCGGCCCCCGGAGCCCGGGTGGCTCGGGCTGGTCGAGGCGGGCCCCGACGACCGCGACCTGCGCGACCAGCTCGTCGAGATCGCGCACGCGCTCGATGACTTCTACGTCGAGCACGTGCCCGCGATGGCGACGCTGCGCAGCTCGGGGATGGACCTCGACCAGATCCGCGCGTGTCACGACTCGCAGCCGCTGGTGCGGGCCCAGCGCTCGATGGCGTCGTGGCTGCGCCGCGCTCGCGAGGCGGGGCGGATCCGCGCCGCCGTCGACGCCGACGCGCTGGCGGTCTCGCTGCTGGGCACGCTCCAGGCCCGCGCGTTCATGAACCACATGGCCGGCTCGCAGCTCCCGCTGGGCGATCCCGACGCGACGATCGCCAGCCTGGTGGACCTGCTGTGGAACGGCATCGCACCGGAGACGGACCGATGAAGACGGCAGCTTCGCTGTTGGGGATCGCGGTCGCGCTCGTGGCGCTCCCGGCCACCGCCGCCGACTTCCACGACCGCGCCGGGGTCTACCGCCCCGCGCAGGACGAGACCTTCTCCGCCGGCGCCGAGGGCGCGGTGGCCGCCGAGCCGTGGTGGACCGCGCTGGGCGACCCGCGGCTGGAGGCGCTGATCGACGAGGGCCTGGGCGGCAACGGCGACGTGGCCGCCGCCTGGGACCGCGTCGCGCAGGCCGACGCCCGCGCCGCCCAGGCGCTGGCCCCGCTGCTGCCCGCCGCCAGCCTCGACGCCGGCGCCAACGTGGCGCCCTACGACTCGCTGGGGTTCAGCTTCGGCGGCTTCCCCGAGTTCGAGCTGCCCGAGATCCCCGGGGTCGAGTGGCCCGAGGAGGAGGACGAGGAGGAGGACCCCGACGTCTACTGGACCGGCCAGGTGATGTTCAACGTGCGGGTCCCCGTCGACCTGTGGGGCAGCGCGATCCCCAACCACCGCGCCGGCCGCTACGACGCCCTGGCCAGCGAGGGCGACGCCGAGGCCCAGGCGCTGGCGCTGACGACCCGCATCGCCCAGGCCTACTACGACGTGGTCGCCGCCCAGCAGCAGCTGGCGATCGTCCAGCGGCAGCTGGAGACCAACCGCGCGCTGCTGGAGATCACCGAGCTGCGCTTCGAGCAGTCCGACGCCACCGCGCTGGACGTGCTGCAGCAGCGCCAGCAGGTGGCGGCCAGCGAGGCGCAGCTGCCCCAGGCCCGGCAGATCCTGCGCACCCGCGCCCAGCAGCTGGCCGTGCTGCTCGGCCGCCCGGCCACCGACGACCTCGGGCTCGACCTCGCCGAGCTGCCCGAGCTGGGCGCGCTGCCGCCGACGGGCCGCCCCCTCGACCTGGTGGACAACCGCCCCGACCTGCGGGCCGCCGCCGCCCGTCTCGACGCCGCGCACCAACGGCAGGACGGCGCGATCCGCGCGTTCCTGCCCTCGCTGGCGCTGACCGGCCAGGCCGGGCTGCAGTGGAACCACTTCACCGAGGTCGACAGCCAGGAGACCTGGGGCGCGGGCGTGAGCCTGTCGCTGCCGGTGTTCGAGGGCACCCGCCGCTGGCACGGCGTCCGCGAGGCCAAGGCCGGCCAGGACGCCGCGGTGCACCAGTACAACCAGCTGGTGCTGGCCGCGGTCCAGCAGGTGGAGGGTGCCCTGGTCGCCGAGGAGGAGCAGCGGGCCCAGCTGACCGCGCTGCGCGCCCAGCGCGACGCCGCCGCCACCGCCTTCGAGGAGTCCCGCGCCCGCTACGCGGCGGGCCTGACCAGCTACCTGACCGTGCTGGTGGCGCTGACCACCGCGCAGCAGGCCGAGCTCGGCGTGCTCGACGCCGAGCGCGCCCTGATCGACACCCGCATCCAGCTCCACGAGTCGCTCGGCGGACGCTGGACCGAGACGCTCTCCGAGAGCTGAGGAGACACGACGATGAAGAAGGTCATCCTGCGATTCCTGCTCCCCGCCGGCATCACCGCCGCCGGCCTCGCCGTGGCCGTCGTGCTGGTGGTCGCCGCCCCCTCCGCCGAGCGCTCCGAGCCCGCGCCCACCGTGGCGCGGGTCGAGGTCGTCGAGGCGGAGCCGATCGTCGCGCCGGCGCTGATCGACGCCACCGGCGTGGTCTCCGCCGCCCGCGAGGTGCCGATCACCCCCGAGGTCAACGGCAAGGTCGTGGCGCTGGCGGACCAGATGGTGCCGGGCGGACGCTTCGAGAAGGGCCAGGTGCTGGCGCGCATCGACAAGCGCGACTACGAGCTGGCCGTGGACCAGGAGCGCAGCCGCGTGCGGCAGGCCGAGCTCGAGCTGGAGCTGGAGCAGGGCCGCGGCGCCATCGCCGAGCGCGAGTGGGCGCTGCTGGGCGACGGCCGCGACCCGGAAGAGGCCCGGCTGGCGCTGCGCAAGCCGCAGCTGGACACCGCCGAGCGCAACCTCGAGGCGGCCCGCAGCGGCCTGGAGCGCGCCGAGCTGAACCTGGAGCGCACCGTGCTGCGCGCGCCGTTCAACGCGATGGTCGTGTCCGAGGACGTCGAGGTCGGCCAGCTGGTCGGCCCCACCGCCCCCATCGCGCGGCTGGTCGGCACCGACGAGGTGTGGGTCCAGGTCTCGGTGCCGGTGGAGAAGCTGCCGGTGCTGAGCATCCCGGGCTACGGCGAGGCCGAGCAGGGCTCGCCGGCCACGGTGGTGCTGGAGCTCGGCGGCGAGGACGTCACGCGGCGCGGCGAGGTGATCCAGCTGATCGGCGAGCTCGACCCCGAGACGCGCACCGCGCAGGTGCTGGTCTCGATCGACGACCCGCTGCGCGGCGGCGCGCTGCCGCTGCTGCCCGGCGCGTTCGTCCACGTCACGCTCGAGGGCGCGGCGCTGTCGGGCGTGATCGAGGTCCCGCGCCAGGCCGTGGTGGACGGCAGCGCGGTGTGGATCGCCGACGCCGACGACCGGCTGGCCCGCCGCGAGGTGGCGATCGGCTGGCGCACCGACGAGGCGCTGTACGTCACCGACGGCCTGTCCCGCGGGGACCGGATCGTCACCACCCCCCTGTCGCTGCCGGTGGAGGGCATGGCCCTCGCCGTCCAGTCGCAGGGCACCCCCGTCGCGGACGCGAACTAGGGCGAGCCGAGGGAGGGCGGGAACATGGCACGCAAGAGCGACAAGGTCCAGGGCAGCACGCTGAGGGGCCCCATCGCCTGGATGGCGCAGAACCCGGTGGCGGCCAACCTGCTGATGATCCTCGTGCTCGTCGGCGGCCTGCTGGCGCTGACCCGGATCAAGCAGGAGGTCTTCCCCGAGTTCGACCTGGACGTGATCCAGGTCTCGGTGCCCTACCCGGGCGCCAGCCCCGCCGAGGTCGAGCAGGGCATCGTGCTGGCCGTCGAGGAGGCCGTCCGCGGCGTCGACGGCGTCAAGCGCGTGACCTCCACCTCGGCCGAGGGCCTGGGGTCGGTCAACGTCGAGCTGCTGATCGGGGCCGACACCGACAAGGTGCTCGCCGACGTCAAGAACGCGGTGGACCGCATCACCTCGTTCCCCGAGGAGGCCGAGACCCCCACCGTCAGCGCGCTGGCGATCAGCGTCGAGGTGATCTCGCTGGTGATCTCGGGCGAGCAGGACCCGCGCACGCTCCAGGAGATCGCAGAACGCGCCCGCGAGCGGATGCTCGACCACCCCGAGATCACCAAGGTCGAGGTGTTCGGCGTGCGGCCCCTGGAGGTCTCGATCGAGATCCCCAGGGAGACGCTGGAGTCCTACGGGATGACGCTGGAGGAGGTGGCGCAGCAGGTCCGCGCCGCGTCGCTGGAGCTGCCCGGCGGCGGCGTCGACACCCGCGGCGGCGAGGTGCTGGTCCGGGTCGCGGACCGCAAGCTGGCCGGCCCCGAGTTCGAGGAGATCATCCTGCGCAGCACCCGCGACGGCGCGACGGTGCGCCTCGGCGACATCGCCACCGTCACCGACGGCTACGCCGAGACCGACCAGGCGACCTACTTCGACGGGGACCCCGCGGTGCGCGTCACCGCCTACCGCGTGGGCGACGAGACCCCGATGTCGGTGGCCGACGCCACCCGCGAGGTGGTGGCCGACCTGCGCGACGAGCTGCCCGCCGAGATCGCGCTGACCACCTGGGCCGACGACAGCGAGCTGCTGCGCGGCCGCATCTCGCTGCTGGTCAGCAACGCCCAGTACGGGCTGTTCCTGGTGGTGCTGGTGCTGGCGCTGTTCCTCAACGTGCGCCTGGCCTTCTGGGTCTCGCTGGGGATCCCGTTCAGCTTCCTCGGCGCGTTCCTGTTCCTGCCCAGCCTCGACGTGTCGGTGAACATGGTCTCGCTGTTCGCCTTCATCGTCACCCTGGGGCTCGTCGTCGACGACGCGATCGTCGTCGGCGAGAACATCTACCAGAAGCAGAAGAAGGGCATCCCACCGCTGCAGGCGGCCATCGCCGGGGCCAAGGAGATGGTCAAGCCGGTGACGTTCGCGATCCTGACGTCCATCGCCGCGTTCGCCCCGATGCTGTTCGTGCCCGGCGTGTTCGGCAAGGTCTTCCGGCTGTTCCCGGCGGTGATCATCCTGGTGCTGGTGTTCTCGCTGATCGAGAGCTTCTTCATCCTGCCGGCGCACCTGGCCCACAAGGGCGAGAAGCGCGAGTGGACCGGCTGGCTCTCGTGGATCGGCTCGCTGCAGCGCGGCCTCGAGCGGGTCCAGGCGGTGGTCGCCCGCGGGCTGAAGTTCAACATCGACAAGATGTACACCCCGACGCTGCGCCTGGCGATGAAGTACCGCTACATGGCGGTCAGCGCCGGCGTGGCGCTGTTCCTGGTGTCCGTCGGGGTGGTCGCCGCCGGCATCCTGCCCTGGTCGTTCTTCCCCAAGATCGAGGGCGACCTGGTCAGCGCCGCGGCGCGGCTGCCCTACGGCGTGCCGATCGAGCGCACCGAGCAGGTGCAGCGCGCCCTGGAGCAGGGCGCCCGCGAGGCCATCGAGGAGCTCGGCGGCGACGCGGTGGTGCGCGGCACCCTGACCCGCGTGGGCGAGGGCCCGCTGCTGCAGGGCGGGTTCCGCAACGTCGGCAGCCACCTCGTGACCGTCGAGGTCAGCCTGGTGCCCAGCGAGGAGCGCGAGTTCAGCTCCGAGGAGTTCCAGGCCGCGTGGCGGAGCCACACCCCGGAGATGGCCGGCGTGCAGTCGCTGGTCTACAGCGCGTCGACCGGCCCCGGCGCCGGCGCGGCGCTGGACGTACGGCTGGCCCACCGCGACACCGAGGTGCTGGCCGCGGCGTCCGAGGAGGTCACCGCCGAGCTGCGCTCGTTCCCGGCGCTGTCGGACATCAGCAACAGCTACGCCGCGGGCAAGCCGCAGCTGGACTTCCGGCTCACCGAGCAGGGCCGCTCGCTGGGGCTGTCGAGCAACGACATCGCCCGCCAGATCCGGGCCTCGTACTTCGGCGCCGAGGCGCTGCGCGAGCAGCGCGGGCGCAACGAGCTGAAGGTGATGGCGCGGCTGCCGGCGGAGCAGCGCGGCTCGCTGTACCACCTGGAGGAGGCCCGCGTGCGGACCCCCACCGGCGGCTACGTGCCGCTGGCCTACGTGGCCGAGGTGGAGCGCAGCCGGGCGCCGACCGAGATCGTCCGCGAGGACGGCCAGCGGGTGGTCAACGTCACCGCCGAGCTGGTGCCCGGCCAGCGCTCGAGCCGCGAGGTCAAGGAGTCGCTCAAGGAGGACGTGTTCCCCTCGCTGGCGGCGGCCTACCCCGGGCTGGAGGCGGAGCTGGGCGGTGCGCAGCGCGAGGAGAACGAGTCGATCGCCGCGCTGGGCCAGGGCTACCTGCTGGCGCTGCTGGTGATCTTCGGGCTGCTGGCGGTGCCGTTCAAGAGCTACACCCAGCCGATCATCATCATGTCGGCGATCCCGTTCGGGCTGATCGGCGCCGTCGGCGGGCACCTGCTGATGGGGTACGAGCTGAGCCTGATCAGCATCTTCGGGATCATCGCGCTGTCCGGCGTGGTGGTGAACGACTCGCTGGTGCTGATCGACCGCGTCAACAAGGAGCGCGCCGGCGGCGCCAGCGCCGCGGAAGCCGTGGTGGCCGCGGGCCAGCGGCGGTTCCGGCCGATCCTGCTGACCTCGCTGACCACGTTCCTCGGGCTGAGCCCGATGATCCTCGAGCAGTCGCTGCAGGCGCGGTTCCTGATCCCGATGGCGATCAGCCTCGGCTTCGGCGTGCTGTTCGCCACCTTCGTGATCCTGCTGCTCGTCCCCGCGCTGTACCTGGTGCTCGAGGACGCCCGCGGGATCTTCTCGCGCAGCAAGGCCGAGTCGGCCCGCATCGCCCGCCACAGGGCGATGGAGCGGGACGCGGCCTAGCATCCCCCCTCCGATGACCACCCGCGCGACCCTCACCGAAGGCCCCGTCGGCCGCCACCTGTGGCGGCTCGGCGGGCCGATGGTGTTCGGGCTGCTGTCGATCATCCTGATGAACGTGATCGACACGTGGTTCATCGGCCGGCTGGGCACCACCGAGCTGGCCGCGATCAGCTTCACCTTCCCGGTGGTGATGTTCGTCGGCTCCGTCGCGATCGGTCTCGGCGTCGGCGCCACCTCGGTGATCTCGCGGGCGATCGGCGCCGGCGACGAGCGCCGCGTCAAGCGGCTGGCCACCGACGCGATGATGCTCGCCGTGGCGATCGTCGCGGTGCTGTCGGTGGTGGGGTCCTTCACCATCGACCCGCTGTTCCGGCTGATGGGTGCCAGCGAGACGACGCTGCCGATGATCCGGCAGTACATGTCGGTGTGGTACCTCGGGATGGTCTTCGTCGTGGTGCCGATGGTGGGCAACTCGGCGATCCGCGCCGGCGGCGACACCCGCACCCCCGCGGTGATCATGATCGTCGCCGCAGGGGTCAACCTGGCGCTCGACCCGCTGCTGATCTTCGGCCTCGGTCCGTTCCCCGCGCTGGGGATCCAGGGCGCGGCGATCGCCACCGTGATCGCCCGCGGCGTGACGATGGTCGCCTCGCTGGCGGTGCTGCAGTTCCGCGAGCACCTGATCGAGTGGCGCCAGCCCCCGCTGGCCGAGGCGCTGGCCTCGTGGCGCGCGCTGCTGTCGGTGGGCCTGCCCGCGGCGGCGACCCAGCTGGTGGTCCCGGTCACGATCGGGATCGTCACCGCGATGATCGCCCGCCACGGCGAGCACGCGGTGGCGGCCTACGGCGCCGGCTCGCGCGTCGAGACGCTGATGCTGCTGGCGCCGATGGCGCTGGCCAGCGGGCTGAGCCCGTTCGTCGGCCAGAACTGGGGCGCCGGCCGCCGCGACCGCCTGGCCCGCGCGCTGCAGCTCGCCGGCCGCTTCGTGGTCGGCTGGGGCGTGCTCAGCTGGGCCGTGCTGGCGCTGCTCTCGGGCCCCATCGCGCACCAGTTCGCGCGGGACGCCGCGGTGGTCGGGCCGCTGGGGATGTACCTGTGGATCGTGCCGCTGGGCCACGCGTTCCAGGGCGGCTTCAACGTCGCGGCGTCCACCTTCAACGCCATCGACCAGCCGCTCAAGGCCGCCGCGCTGGCGCTGATCCGCGCCCCGCTGCTGACCGTGCTGCTGTGCTGGATCGGCGACCAGCTCGCCGGCGTGCCCGGGCTGTTCGCCGGCCTGGCGCTGTCCAACGTGATCGTCGGGATCGCGGCGCGGCTGTGGCTGCGGCGCCTGGTCCACCCGCCTGCCGCGGACCGCGAGCCGGCGCCGGAGGCCGCCGCAGCCTGATCCGGAGCGGCCCCGAACCCCGTCGGCGTTGAGGTGCCCCGGCCATGCGTGCATGCTGGAGGCGAGGGGCGGCAGCGACGCCCTGGCGGGGGACGCGAGTCCGTGTGCAGCGTGAACCACGACCGGGCCCGATCGATGCTTCGGGCGCTGGCGTGCCTCGCCCCGCTGCTGGCCACCGCCTGCGGCGAGTGCACGCCGCTGGCCGAGATGGACGTCCGCGACCGCACCGGGGACGACCGCGGGGACCTGGTCGCCGACGTGGAGGGCGCGCTGAGCGACTTCGCCACGTGGACGGGCCGGGAGACGGTCTGCGTGACCGGGATCGACGTGGTCCGCGACCAGGTTGGGAGCGGAGACCACGCGGGGCTGTACCGCGGCCCGCACCTCCGCATCGACGTGCTCGCCAGCGACGAGTGGGACCTGCAGCCCGTCGCCCGCCACGAGCTGTGCCACGCCCTGGACGCCCACGAGGACGACCTGGCGCTGCGCCGCGAGGACGCCTTCGCCGACCCCGAGCGGCTGCTCCCGGCGGACGCCAGCTGCGAGGGCGAGCAGTGCATCCGCGAGGCGTTCGCCCACACCTGCGCGGTCGGCCCGTGGGACACCCGCCTGGACGACGTCCACGAGGAGGTCTGCGGCATCGAGGTGCTCGAGCCGTGGGATCGCGTCGTGCAGCACGAGGTCTACACCGCCCACCGCGCCTCGCTGCCGCCCATCGAGGTGGTGCCCCAGGCGTCCGACCCGACCCTCCTCGACCGCACCTACCAGCCCGGCCCCGAGGGGGTCCTCGGCGAGCGGCTGCTGCTCGTCGACGCCGGCGCCGGCGAGCTGCTGGTGGTCGATCTGGACGATCCCGCGGTGTACGAGAGCTACCCCCTGCCCGGCGGAGGGGACGCCGAGTGGGCGATCCTCTCCGGGCGCGACGGGGCGCTGCTGGCGCTCCACGGCTCGCCGCCGCGGGCCTGGCGCCTCGATCCCGTGGCGGGCGTGGGGGACGAGGTCGACCTCCAGCTGGAGCTCCCCGAGACGGAGCGCCCCGAGCTCGGCTGGCTCGACGGCGACACGCTCCACGTGCAGTTCCGCGACGAGGCGTCGGGCGAGACCCGCTTCCGCGTCCTCGACCTCGCCACCGGCCAGGCCACCGACGTGGCGCTGGGCTTCTCCGCTTCGGCGCTGTGGCCGGCGGACGACGGCCTGTTCCTGTTCGTCGAGGGCGACATCGCGGCGGACCGGCTCCCGTCCTTCGTCCGGGGCGATCCCCTGGGCGGCTCGCTGGTCAGGACCGACCTGCCGTGGCAACCGATCCACGCGGCCTGCCCGATGCCCGACGGCCGCGTGACCGTTCTGTTCTACAAGCCCCGGGTGGGGGTCGGGGTCCTGGACCCGGCCGTGGACCGCTGGCAGATCGACGAGCCGACGTGCGACGTCGAGGTGATGTACTGGCCCCGGCTGCTGCTCGCGGGGGACACGCCGGCCCGGGTGCGCTACATCCCCGCCGGCGAGGGCCTCTCCCGGGTCGAGGTCACCCGCCTGGCGTGGTCCGGCCGCTGAACGATCCAGGGAGCTGCGGGACGATCGGGCGGCCGCTACCCTCGGCGTCGCACCAACAGCCACCCCGCCAGCGCCAGCAACCCCGGCAGCCTGCCGGCCGCGCGCCCGCCCGCGGCCCGGCACTCGCAGGCGTCGCGGCCCCCGTCGTCGTCGTCGTCATCGGCGACGGTGTCGTCGTCGGACCAGGTGTCGTCGTCGGCCGCGGCGTCGTCGTCGCCGAGGTCGTCGTCGCCGCCGTCGTCGTCGGCGGTGTCGTCGTCCCCGCTGTCGTCGTCCGCGCTGTCGTCGTCCCCGCTGTCGTCGTCCCCGGCGCAGTCCCCGTCGGCGAGGTCGACGAGCTCGTCGCAGTCGTTGTCGATCCCGTCGTCGCAGACCTCGGCCGCCGCGGGGTGGATCGCGGGGTCGAGGTCGTCGCAGTCGTCGCAGGTGCCCGAGCCGTCCTGGTCGCGGTCGGTGCCGTCGCAGTACAGCGCCTGCACCTCGGCGGGGGTCAGCGCGCGGTCGTAGATCCGCAGGTCGTCCAGCACGTCCGAGCCGAAGTAGTCGTGGGTCCCGACCTGCGCGCCGATGTGCACGTCGTCGGTGGTGGGGGCCAGATCGATCAGCGGATCGCCCTCGCCGTACGCCACCTTGCGCGGGGTGCCGTCGACGTACAGCGTGGGCAGCGACGTGCCGTCCTCGACCACCGCGGCGTAGTGGTGCCACTGCGCGTCCATCGGCGACGCCGTCCCGTGCCAGCCGCCGTGGTGGAAGACGTAGAACATCTCGTCGTACAGGGTGTGCAGCCCCACGCCGAAGTTGGTGTCGGCGGTGGTCCAGTCGCCGCCGTGCTCGACGATGATGTCGATGTCGGCGGTGGGCCGCTGGACCCACACCGAGACCGAGTACGCGGCGGTCATCTGCAGGGAAGGCGCGTCGGGGACGGTGACCACGTCGTCGATTCCGTCGAACTGCACCGCGCTGGCCGGCTCACCGGAGCGCCCCGCGACCACCGCCGCGCCGCCCAGCGCCCCGTGGTTGGCCGCGGCGGAGCTGTCGTCGGCGGTCCCCTCGAAGCGGTAGTACCCCACCAGCCCCTGGTCCAGGTCGACGCCGGCGCGGGCCCCGACCGCCACGACCACCGAGGCCACCGCGATGGCCCAGCCTGCTCTGCTCATCCGCTCCTCCTCGCGGGCTCGCTCACGTCTCCCGACGATCCACGAAGAACATCTCGACCGGACCGTGGCCGGTGACGTCGACCTCGCCCCGCGGCTCGAGCTGGAACGCCAGCCGGCAGATCTCCGCGGTGGGCGCGGTGACGTTGACCCGCCCCGGCTGCGAGGCGACCGCCAGCAGCGCCGCCATCCGCGCCGCCTCGCCCCACACGTCGAAGGTCAGCCGGCGGCGCCCCACCAGCCCGCCCACCAGCGGCCCGACGTGGACGCCCAGCCGCGGGGTCCAGGCCAGGTCCTCGGGGACCGTGGCGCGGATGCTCTCCCGGGCCGCGGCGACCATCTCCAGCGCGGCGGTCACCGCCGCCGTGGTCAGCTGCTCGCGGGTCCGGTCGCCGACGAACAGCCCGCCCGCGCAGCGGTAGGCCTCCCCCGAGGTGCGCAGCGGCTCGAGATCGTGGTCCCCCGCGATGCGGTTGAGCTCGGCGAGCAGGCGGTCGACGGCGGCCACGAGGTGCCCCGGCGACAGCCGCGCGGCGAGCCGGTCGAGGCCCACCAGGTCGGCGCTGATCACGACGGCGCGCTCGGTCACGCGGGGGTGGACCCCCCGGCGCGCCCGCAGATCGCAGGCGATCGGCTCCGGCAGCAGGCTGGTCAGCAGCGTCTCGGAGCGGCGGCGCTCGCCCTCGAGCCGCTCGGTCAGCGCCAGCAGCTCGGCGCCCTTGCGCTCGATCTCGACGCGGGCGTCCTCCTCGCGGACCAGCACGTGGTCGAGGCGGTCCTTGACGTAGCCGATCTCGCGGCGGTTGCGCTGGCACTGCTCCAGCTTGCGCGTCAGGATCCGGACCTGCTTGCGGAGGGCGGACAGCTCCTTGTCCCGCTCGTCCGCCACCCGCTACTCCCCGAGGACGACGCTGATGCAGGTCATGTTGTGGAACTTGGAGGCCTCGCCGGCGGCCAGCGGGGCCAGCTCGCCGTAGGTGTAGAACCCGAACACCGGCAGGTCCGAGGGCAGCCGCGCGCGGATCCGCTCGACCTCCTCGCCGATCCGGTCGCCGAGCAGCATCCGCCGGCCCGCGCAGGAGAACACCAGCACGCCGGTGGGCCTGTCCCCCGGGTACGCCTCCAGCGCCGCCTCGATGGAGGAGGAGCTGCCCGCGAGCACGTCGTCGCGGGAGCCGTTGGCGATCTGGACCGTGGCCCCCTCGGGCACGTCGCCGAGGCACATGCACGTGCCCGCCATCAGGTCGACGGTGAACGTCGAGCGCAGGTAGAAGTCCCCGCTGCCGCCCTCGAACACCGCCAGCGGGTAGGAGACCACCATCGCGTGGAGCTCCTCGGGGGTGGAGTACTGCCCGATCCGCTCGATGTAGAAGTCCGAGGCGCGCTGGCCGTCGATCTCGATCAGCATGTTGCCCTGGACCTTGGTCACCACGCCCTTGGTCCCGATCGGCCGCCACCCGGACGAGATCCCCGCCGCGTACCGGACCGGGCCGCGGATCAGCATCACGGGCAGCCCGTCCTTGACCACCTCGGTGCCGCGGAACTGCCAGGTGCACTCCAGCCGCAGCTGGTCCCCGGCGGTCCCGCCGAACACCGGCACCCCGCCGCCGAGCGCCTCGTTGAGCGCGTCGAGCACCCGCACCCCGCTGACGATCAGGCTCGCCGGCGTGGCGAGGCACAGGGTCGGCTCGCCGCCCAGCCCCTCGCGGGCCTCGGCCAGCGCCGCCCGCGCGGCCGCCCCGGTGTCGTCGGCGACGCCGGTGCCGAGCCCGACCGCGAACTCCAGGCGGTCCGACAGCAGCATCAGCAGCGCCACGGAGTCCTCCTGGAACCCGCCGACCGACGAGACCTCGCCATCGGTGGTGCAGCCGATCAGCGGCAGCCCGGGCCACTGGCCGGCGATGCGCTGCAGCAGCACGGCGGGGTCGTGGTCGATCCCGGCCATCAGGATCGCGGCCCGCGGCAGGCGCCCGGCCAGCGCCGCGGTGCAGGCCTCGAGGACCTCGTCGACCGCGGAGCTCGAGTCGGGGTCGTCGCTGTGGCCGACGACCATCTCGAGCAGCCCCGTCGAGGCCAGCACGCCGGCGCCCCCCGCGGTGGTGCCCTCCGGGTCCGCGGCGGGCCGCTCCTCGCCGGGGGGCAGGGGGTCCACGCGGGTGGTCGGGATCTCGTCGGGGACCACCTCGCGGGGCGACGCGGTGCCGGAGGTCGGCGGCGCCTCGCCAGGAAGGGGCAGCGAGCGGATGAACGTGACCGAGGCCCGACCCCGCGGCGACGCGAACGGCGCGATCGCCGCGGCGAACTCGGGGATCGTCTGGAACCGCTCGTCGCGGTCCTGGCGCAGGCAGCGCCCGAGGACCTCCCCGAGCCCGTCGGGCGCGTCGGCGAGCACCTCCTGGAGCGGGGTGGGCTCGCCGAACATGATGCGGAAGAACACCTGGGGCAGCGACGACGCCTCGAACGGCTGCTTGCCGCTGATCAGCTCGTAGACCAGCACGCCGAGGGCCCACACGTCGCTGCGCAGGTCGACGTTGCGCGCCGACTCCAGCTGCTCCGGCGACATGTACGGCCCCGAGCCGATCATCGACTTGGAGCTCGTCAACGTCTCCGCCGCGACCCCGGTGGTCGACTTGGCGATCCCGAAGTCCAGGATCTTGACCATCGGCTGGCCGTCGACGCCCCGGGTGAGGAACAGGTTGGACGGCTTCAGGTCGCGGTGCACGATGCCCTTGGAGTGGGCCTCGGCCAGCGCCTCGCAGGCCTGCAGCACCAGGTCCACCGCCTGCTCCACCGGCAGCGGGCCGTCGTCGCGCAGCAGGGCGGCGAGGTCGCGGCCCTCGAGGTACTCCATCACCATGTACGGCGCGCCGGAGTGCAGCGTGCCGACGTCGGTGATGCGCACCACGTGGGGGTTCTGCAGCTGCCGCGCGACCCGCCCCTCGCGGAGGAACCGCTCGACGGTGTCGGACTGGCTGGCGTCCTCGGGCAGCAGGATCTTGATCGCCACGGCGTCGCCGAACCCGATGTGGTTCGCGGCGACCACGTAGCCCATCCCGCCGCGGCCGATGTGCCGCTCGACGACGTAGCGATCCCCGATGATGTCCCCGGCCTGGACTCCACGTGCGTACATGACGGACCCCTCGCCTGGTGACGATACCACGCCTGGGCACGCTCGCGAGCAACGAGCGCGACGATCCGGCGGGAACCGCACGCCTGCTATGATGGCAACGGCCGCTCGGTTCTCCGGGGGAGGAGTGAGGGGGAGGCCAGCATGGGGGATCGCCAGCCGTCGCGGGCGGATCTGCAGGCCGAGGTGCGCGCGCTGCGAGCCCGGATCGAGCGCCTGGAGAGGGCCCTGCGCGTCGGCAACGTGGGGATCTGGGACTGGGACCTGGCCACCGACACCGTCCGGTACTCCTCGCAGTGGAAGCGGCAGATCGGGCACGAGGATCACGAGATCGGAGACGGCTTCGAGGAGTGGCGGTCGCGGGTCCACCCCGACGACCTGGCGCCGACGATGCGCCGCGTGCAGCGGATGATCGACGAGGCCCGAGAGGGCTACGACGTGGAGTTCCGCTTCCGCCACGCGGACGGCAGCTACCGCTGGATCCGGGCCGAGGGGTCGGTCCAGCCGGGCGACGACGGGACCCCGGAGCGCGTGCTCGGCGTCCACCTCGACGTCACCGAGCGCAAGCGCCACGAGGCCGCGCTGCGCCGTCGCGAGCGGGAGCTGCGGCAGACCCTCGACGCCACCACCGACGGCATCTGGAGCTGGGACTTCGTCGCCGACGAGCTGACCTTCAGCGACCGCTACTACCGCATGCTCGGGTACGAGCCCGGGGCGTTCCCCGCCACCTTCGAGGGCTGGCGCGGGCTGCTCCACCCCGACGACCGCGAGCGCGCCGAGGCCGTGGCCGCGGCGTTCCTGGAGACCAAGCCGGACCGCTACGACAACGAGTTCCAGCTGCGCACCCGGTCGGGCGACCACCGCTGGATCCGCGCCCGGGGCCGCGTCGTGGAGCGCGACGCCGACGGCCGCGCGCTGCGGATGATCGGCAACCACGAGGACGTCACCGAGGAGCGCCGGCTGCGCGCGGAGAAGGAGCGGCTGGAGCGGCGGGCCGAGCGCGCCCACCGGCTGGAGGCCATCGGCGCCCTGGCCGGGGGCGTGGCCCACGACTTCAACAACCAGCTCACCGCGATCAACGCCAGCGCGGGCCTCGCCCTCGAGACGCTGGCGGACGACGACCCGGCGCGGGAGGACGTGGAGGCGGTCCTGGAGGCCGGCCGCCACGCCGCGGAGCTGACCCGCCAGCTGCTGGCGTTCGGCAGCCGCCAGGTGATGGAGCCCCGCCCGCTGGATCTCGACGGGGTCGTCACCGGCATGCAGCGCATGCTGCGCCGGGTGATCGGCGAGGACATCCGGATCGTCTCCGAGCTGCACGGCGATCTCGGGCCGGTGATCGCGGACCCCGCGCAGGTCGAGCAGATCCTGGTCAACCTGGCGATCAACGCCCGCGACGCGATGGAGCGCGGGGGCACGCTGACGATCCGGACCGGCGAGCGGGAGCTGGACGAGGCGCACCCGTGGCGGCGCCCGGAGATGTCCCCCGGGACCTACGCCGAACTGGCGGTGATCGACGACGGCGCCGGGATGGACGACGAGACCGTGGCGCGCATCTTCGAGCCGTTCTTCACCACCAAGGAGCTGGGCCGCGGCACCGGGCTCGGGCTGGCCACCGTGTACGGCATCGTGCGCCAGAGCGGTGGCCACGTCGAGGTCCGCTCCCGGCCCGGGGAGGGCACCACCTTCCAGATCCTCCTGCCGCTCGCGGAGCCCGGCTCCGGGCCGGCGGCGGCCGCGCCCGTGCAGACGACGCTGTCGGGGAGCGAGGCGATCCTGCTGGTCGAGGACGAGGCGCTGGTGCGCCAGGTGATCCGGCGGATCCTGGCCTCGGCCGGGTACGACGTGATCGAGGCCGCCGACGGGGAACAGGCGCTGGCGCTGTGCGGGCGCCACGGCGCGTCGATCCGGCTGGTGCTGAGCGACGTGGTGATGCCGGGGGTCCGGGGGCCGGAGATCGTCGAGCGCCTCCGCGAGGATCTCCCCGGGGTGCCGGTGCTGTACATGTCCGGCTACCCCAGCGACGGGACCGACCCCGGCGGCGGCCCGCCGCCTCGGGAGCGGCTCCTGTCCAAGCCGTTCTCCCGCGCCGAGCTGCTGCGCAAGGTCCGGCAGGTCCTCGACGAGGGCTGACAGGTCCGCCGGAAATATCTAGATGATATCACACGCCAAGTCATCAGTATG
>CAZOYV010000162.1:0-19822 GCA_964584075.1 uncultured Rickettsiales bacterium
GTGCGACGATGGCGTTTACCGAGGTCAGAACGCTATTCTCGGCGGGCCTGTGAGACCGAGCCAGCGGGCGTCCGCGGCCGGCTCCCTGCCAAGCCCCGCCAGCGACGGCGGACCGAGTTCCAGATTCTGGCTCGAATCGCGCCAGATCCTGGAAGTTGGATGTCCGGGTTCCAGATTCTGGCTCGAATCGCGCCAGATCCTGGAAGTTGGATGTCCGGGTTCCAGATTCTGGCTCGCACCTCGCGAGGGTGGCTGCGAGCGCGGTGGGGGTCGACCTGTCGCGGCATCGTCCGGAGACCGTGGATGGTCGATCGCGGGCGAGGGGCCTCCGGCGGGGGCGCGTCACCCGGACCGCCATCCACGGCCCCGGACGCGTCCTCAGCGGACGCCGCGGCGGCGCCGCAGCGCCAGCAGGCCGGCGGCGGCGATCAGCGCCAGCGGGCCGGTGGCCGGCGAAGCGGGGCCGGCGATCCGGCAGGCGCAGTCCGCGGTGTCGTCGTCGTCGTCCGCCGCGTCGTCGTCGCCCATGTCGTCGTCGCCCATGTCGTCGTCGCCCATGTCGTCGTCGCCGGTGTCGTCGTCGCCGGTGTCGTCGTCGCCCGGCTCGTCGCAGTCCTCGTCCTCGAGATCCACGTCCCCGTCGCAGTCGTTGTCGATCTCGTCGTGGCAGATCTCCACGGCGTCCGTCGAGATGGTGGGATCGAGGTCGTTGCAGTCCCCGTCGCAGGGGGCGTACCCGTCGCCGTCGAAGTCCTCGGTCTCGTCGGTGGCCGCGATGCAGTCGTTGTCGATCCCGTCGCAGACCTCGAGGACGCCGGGGTGGATCCCCATGTCCTCGTCGTCGCAGTCCCCCTCGCAGGGCGTGTAGCCGTCGCCGTCGCCGTCGATGAAGGACGGATCGAGGTACCACGCGGCGAGGCCGTCGTGCAGCACGGTGTCCGTGTTGCAGGACAGCTCGGTACCGGCGAAGCGGTCGCGCTGGACGCCCGCGGTGGCGCTCATCCCGTTGTGGTAGGCCGCGTCCTGCGCCGAGACGTGCTCGTACTGGACCAGGATCGCGTTGGTCGTCTCGTGGAGCATCACCTCGAAGGTGAACGGGTCCTCCTGGCTGAAGTGCGGCACGTCCTCCCACTGCACCACGAACACGCGGTCGGGCGCCTTGCCCTGGGTCTCGTAGTAGACCCCCCCGGCGCCCGGGGCGGAGGGGTCGAGGTCGTCCCACAGCGCGGCGATCAGGCCGTCGTCGCCGGCGGTGTTGTCCCCCGGGAGGCAGGCGTTGCTGGTGGACAGCTCCTCGTCGGGGGCCATCACCAGCGCGCCGTTGGCGCCGATCGTCAGCTCCGCCATCGCGGCGCCGTAGAAGTCGAACGTGAACGGGAGCGCGACGGTCAGCTCGCCGTCGTCGGACAGCCCGGCCTCCGTGCCGGTGGCGGTGATGTCGACCCAGGAGTAGACCGGCCCGACGGGATCGTCCGAGTCCAGCACGAAGTAGCCCGAGTCGGCCTCGTCGACCAGCCCGTCGCAGTCGTTGTCGCGGCCGTCGCAGACCTCGAGCCAGCCCGGGAACGCGTCGTCGTGCTGGTCGTCGCAGTCTCCGTCGCACGAGCTGTAGCCGTCGCCGTCCTCGTCCAGCGTCGAGGCGTCGTAGAACAGCACGGCCTGCTCGTCGTGGAGGATCAGCGTCTCGTTGCACGAGAACGGGGTGCCGGCCACGGCGCTGCCCTGGACCCCCACCGTGGCGCTGGCGCCGAGCGCGACGGCCGCGTCCGGGCCGCTGACGGTGCGGTACTGGATCAGGACGTCGTCGCTGAACTCCTGGAGCACCACCTGGAACGTGAACGGCGTGTCCTCGGCGTTCCAGTGGGGTACGCCGTCGTACTGCACGACGAACTGCCGGTTCGGGGTCTTGCCCAGGGTCTGGTAGTAGACCGCGGCGTTCGGTGCGCCGGGATCGAGGTCGTCCCACAGCGCCGCGATCAGCGCCTCCCCGCCCGCGTCGTTGACCGTCGGCACGCAGTCGTTGGTCGCCGGGATGTCCTGGTCCGCGCCGAGCACCAGCGCGCCGTCGTCGGTGATCGTCAGCTCCGAGTAGAACTGCCCGTAGAGCCGGAACCCGAACGGCAGCGTGACCGTCAGCTCGTCCCCGTCGCCGAGGCCGGCGTCGGTGCCGGTGGCGGCGATGTCGATCCAGCCGTAGGTCGGCCCCTGCGGCGCGTCGGAGTCCGTCACGCCGTACGTCCGCAGCCCCTCGTCGATCCCGCCGTCGCAGTCGTTGTCGAGGTAGTCGCAGACCTCCGGCTCGTCGGGGTTGACCGTGTCGGCCAGGTCGTCGCAGTCCCCGTCGCAGGTGCTCCAGCCGTCGGCGTCGATGTCCGTGCAGCACAAGCCGCTGGGGTTGAGGCCCAGCGGCGTGCCGTAGTCGCCCGGGGACCCGCCGTAGTCGTAGGTGACGTCCACGGGGGTGACGCACCAGTGGTAGCGGTCGTCGTTGAGGTCCTCGGCGAGGTAGCCGGGGTCGAGGTAGGTGGACTGCCCGGGGGCGTGGGGCCAGCTGTCCAGGTCGTAGTCGACGCGGTCGATCTGCTGCCCGTCCAGCACCAGCACGATCTCGTCCGGGCCGGCGGTGGCCAGCTCGAACGCCGCGGGGTCCCAGCTGCCGGTGCCGATCACCGGCAGGTCGCCGTTGGCCGCGGGGTCCGGGTTGGAGCTCAGCAGCACGCGACCACTGGCGCCCACCACCAGGCTCTGATCGATCACCGCCAGATCACCGTCCCCATCCTGCAGCTCCCAGCCCTGCAGCTCCACGTCGCGGGCCGAGACGTTGACGATCTCGATCCACTGGCCGTCCTCGGGCGACACGGCGTCGGGGACCGGCATGAACTCGGCGATCACCAGGTCACCGACGGCGACGAAGTCCTCGTCGACCAGCCCGTCGCAGTCGTCGTCCACCAGGTTGTCCAGCTCGGGAGCGCCCGGGTGGACGAGGGGGTCGAGGTCGTCGCAGTCGCCGTCGCAGGTGGTCCACGTGTCGTTGTCCTCGTCCAGACACGGTAGCTTGTAGAACAGCACCGCGAGGAGGTCGCCGAGCACGTCGTCGGTGTCGCAGGTGTACTGCAGCCCGGTGCTGTGGTCCTGCTGGATCCCGACGGTGGCGCCGGCGCCGTTGGGCTCGTCGCCGCCGTCGACTCCCGCGTACTGGAACAGGATGTCGCTGGAGTCCTCGAAGAACACCACCTCGAAGGTGCGCTCGGGCAGGGCGTTGTAGGGCGGGATCGAGTCGTACTGGACCACGAACACCCGGAACGGCGCCGCGCCGATCGTCTCGTAGTAGATGTCGCCCCCGAGGATCGAGCCCGTGGGGTCCAGATCGTCCCACATCGGGGCCACCAGGGTGTCGCTGCCCGCGAAGTTCTCCCCCGGGATGCAGGGGTTGGAGAAGTACAGGTCCTCTCCCCCCCCCATCACGATCGCGCCGTTGGCGGCGATGGTGATCTCGGTGTAGGTCGTGCCGTAGAACTCCACGTCGAACGGCAACGTGACGGTGATCTCGTCCTCGTCGCCGAGCCCGGTGGCCGTGCCCGACTGGTAGATCTCGTACCAGGAGAAGGGCGGGCCGAGGGGTTCGTCGGAGTCGGTGAAGTAGTAGCCGCCGGGATCGGGCCCGCCGGTGAGGGCCTGGGCGGGGGCCACCAGGGCCGTCGCGAGCAGCAGCGCCGCGAGGGTGGACACCCGCATCGGGGTCCGGGGTTCGTTCGAGGGTCTCACGTCGTACCTCCGTGTCTTCATGGGTTCAGGCGAAGCGGGCCCGGCTCTCCTCGTGGAACCAGCAGACCCACAGGGCGTACCCGCCGTACGCGGTGCCCAGCGGGAAGCTGGCGAGGTGGAGCAGGGCGAGGATGGTCTGGGGGATCCGCCAGCGGGCCTCGCGGACGCGGCGGGCGGCGACCAGGTGGATCACCGCGAGCAGCCCGAGGACGAGCAGCACGGCCAGCCCGGAGGCCAGCATGGGCTCGGGATCGCCGCCGTCCGTGGCCGCGGTCCACACCCCCATCGCGATCAGCACCGCGCCGCCGGACAGGCCTGCCAGCCCGACCAGCGCCGCGGCGAAGTAGTTGACGATCTCGAGCAGTCTGAGGTGTTCCATGTTTCTCGTCTTCCGGGCGCTCAATCGCATCGCAGGTCGAAGGACCCGGGGGGCAGCACCGGTGTCTCCTCGGGGACCGGGTCCTCGTGCCCGACGCCCAGCTCACCGTCCTGGTTGCCTCCCAGGCACCACATCGAGCCATCCGCGATCACCGCGCAGAGCGCGTCGTTGTACGGGTGCGCCACCAGCGCCAGGGCCGGACCGGCCAGCTCGAAGTGGGGGACCGGCGGCAGCAGCTCGGTGCCCACCGGGTCCACCGCCGAGCACCAGATCCGGCCGTCCGACTGCAGCCAGCAGATGGCGTCGAGGGCGATCTCCGGCTCCCAGCTCCAGTGCTGCTTCCAGGTGGCATGGACCACCTCGCCGGGCGTGCCCAGCTCGGCGGCGGCGAAGGTCGCGCCGTCGGGGCCGATCTCGACGACCGCGCGGGCGTCGCTGACGCGCCACACGTCCGGGTCGTCGGCGTGCAGCATGCCGAACGTGTCGACGTACATCGTCTGGACGTCCGAGGCCTGCAGGACCGGCTCGGCTCCGTAGTCCGCGCCGGCGCACCACGCCTCGCCGTGTGCGTCCAGGACGCAGTGCTGGTCCCAGGTCCCGGTGGCGAAGGCCACGGCGTCGAGCGAGGAGCCCCACGTCACCCATTCCGACGCCGGGAGGGTCGTGCCATCGCCGAACTGGCCGTGGTCGTTGGCGTCACCGCGACAGGAGACCGTGCCGTCCGACAGAACGCACATCCCGTCGCCGTCGGCGTCGCCGGAGGTGGGCGAGATGGTGATCTGCTCCACGTCCCAGCGGTCCAGTCCGCTGAAGCCGGCGCCCCAGGACTGGTCGCCGACGGCGCCGGCGCAGCGCAGCTCACGCTGGGTATCCACGTAGCACAGGGCCCGATCGCCCATCGCGGCGACGACGCTGCCCCGGCACGGCTCCCCGTCGTGGTCGACGAACCAGGTCTGCCGTCCCTGCCACTGGAAGCGGTCCTCGGTGGCCGGGAGCGGCAACGCCGCGCAGGGGTCGTCGATCGTCCCGTCGCAGTCGTTGTCGGTCCCGTCGCACGCCTCGCTGGCGCCGGGGAACGTGGTGGGGTCGTCGTCGTCGCAGTCGCCGTCGGACACGGACCAGCCATCCTGGTCCTCGTCGCGGCACGCCAGGGCGTCGGAGCACCCGACGTCCTCGCAGTCGACCCACCCGTCCTGGTCGTTGTCGACGGCGTCGGTGCACTCGCCGGGCTCGTTGCCCTCGATGCCGTCGGGTCCGGGCGCGACGAGGCACGCCGAGGAGGACAGCCCCGCGGCGGAGATCACCGCGATGGTCCTGGCGATGTCGCCCGTTCTCGACACGATAGACCTCCTGCCCGGCGCTCCGGCCGCGCCCTGATCGTCGTCGTCCGGGTAGCGATCGACCGCGGAGCGTCCAGCCGGGCGAGCGCCGATCGGGACGCTGGGTGGATCGCGCCGGGCGGTGCTGGGGAGAAGCCCCAGCCGCTCACCCGGTGAACGGCGAGGACGGCGGGATCACGACGATCGCGTCGTCCACGCCGCGGCTCCCCGCGGTGTACAGCCCGGCGTCGATCGCGGACCGACGGCCTGCCGCGCTGTCGACCGCGCCGCTGAGGTGCACGATCCCGTCCACCACGGAGACGTCGAGCGCCGAGGCGTCGACCAGCGCGCGGCGCTCCAGCGAGCGCACCACGTCCCGGGCGATGATCTCGTCCCGCGGGACCTCGCGGGGGGCGACCGCCAGCTTGTTGTGCAGCTCGCGGACGCTGCGCAGCCCGGAGACGAGGGCCTCGACCTGCTGCTTCTTCCACATCGCGTCGGTCGTGCCCCGGATCTCGACGACGCCGTCGTCGATCGTGACCTGGATTCGGCTGGCGTCGATCTCGGGGTGCTGACGCAGCAGGATCTCGATCTGCTCGCCCAGGTCGACGCCGTCGCCGCCCGTGGACGGGGGGATCTGCACGCGGATGTGGTCGCTCACGTGGCGGACCCCGAGGACGTCCCGGGCCCCCTCGACCGCCGCGATGCGGTCGCGGTAGCCGGGGACGACCCCCGCCAGCTGGACCGTGCCCTCCTCCACCTGCACGGTGACGTCCGAGGCGTTGACCCTGGAGTCCCAGTACAGCTGATCCACCACGTTCTTCTTGATCGCCTCGTCGATCTCGCTCGCCATCGCGTCCTCCTGCCGCCCACGCTAGAGGGGCCGGTCGGCCCCCGACACCCGCCGAGACCCGAGCGCGACCTGGGTCTCCGGACGATCGAGGGGTGGGGGATCGCCCTCGGGGACTCCCGGAGCGGCGGGAGGGGAATGCCCCTCATGGCGAGCGGCGGCGCCGGGCTCCAGGATCGGGAGGCGGGCGCGAGCACCACCGCACCCGCGTGGACGAAGGGAGTACCCGTGTCCCGGATCGCATTCGTACTCGACCAGGACTTCGAGGACAGCGAGTTCCAGTACCCGCACGCCCGGCTCCGCGAGGCCGGCCACAGCACGGTGATCGTGGGAAAGGAGCACGGAGCGGAGCTGCGCGGCAAGCGCGAGCAGACCGCCGCGCTCGTCGAGCTCCAGGCTTCCGAGGCCGCGGCCGCGGACTTCGACGCCCTGGTCATCCCCGGCGGAACCTCGCCGGACAAGCTCCGCACCGACCCCGACGTGGTCCGCTTCGTGCGCGAGATGGCCGACGCGGGCAAGCCGGTGGCCGCCATCTGCCACGGGGGCAGCCTGCTGATCGAGGCCCGGGTGGTGGAGGGCGTGCGTGTCACCTCTTGGCCCTCGATCCGCACCGACCTGGCCAACGCCGGCGCCCTGTGGGAGGACGCCGAGGTGGTGGAGGACGGCAACCTGATCACCTCGCGCGAGCCCGGCGATCTGGGTGCGTTCACCACCGCGATCCGGCGTCGCCTGGGGGAGCACCCGGCGTGACGCCGGCGCGGGGGGGCAAGGGAGGAATCCCGGCGGACGCCCCCGGGGAGTCCCCGAGGGTTGGCCGGGGGACGGCGCCGTCCGCGGCCGGGGACCCTTGTCCGATCCCTGAATCGTGACCAGGTTCCGCTCATGGGAGAGCCGATCCGAGTGACGGGAGCGCGCGACGGGTTCGACCTGGTCGGGACGCTGTACGACGAGCACCAGCTGATCCAGCGCTACGGCGCGGTGCTGCGCCGCGCCGTGGTGCGGCTCGAGTCCGGGGAGGTGCTCCCGCGCGCGTTCTTCCTCGATCTGGCGTGGTTCGGCCACGAGTTCGTGCTCGGCTACCACCACCACAAGGAGGAGGGGCTGCTGTTCGCCGCGCTGCGCCGCCGCGTACCGGCGCCGACGCGCCGGGCCATCGAGGCGATGAAGCGCGAGCACGAGCAGTCGGCGGTCCACCTGCGCGAGATCCGGCTGATGCTGGGCCCGCCGGGGGACGGCGACGAGGCGCGGATGCGCCGCCTCGGCCGGGCGCTCGGCGCGTACACCTCGGACCTGATGATGCACCTCGAGAAGGAGGAGCGGTTCCTGTTCCCGATGGCGCGGCGGCTGCTCGGCGAGACCGAGACCGCGCGCGTGACCCACCAGTTCCGCCGGGAGGAGACCCAGTTCGGTCCGACGTTCCTGCTCGAGGCCACCGACGTGCTGCGGCGCCTCGAGCAGCAGGTCATGCGCTGACGTCGGGCCCCGCCGCGCCGCCGTCCGCGGACCGCCGGTGGCCCACCTCGGCGCGCACGCGGGGCAGGCCCTCGGGGTGGTGCTCGCGGACGTAGGCCAGCAGCCCCTCGCGGACCTTGCAGCGCAGGTCCCAGGCCTGCCCGGAGTCGGGGGCGCCGACCAGCGCGCGGACCGTCATCGTGTGCTCGCCGGCGTCCACCACGACCACGCCGCAGACCTCGCCGTCCCACTCCTCGCTGGCCTCGCAGATGCGGCGCAGCTCGTCGCGCAGCTCGTCCACCGGGACGCGGTAGTCCAGCGGCAGCACCACCGTGCCGAGGATGTCGGCCGACACCCGCGTCCAGTTCTGGAACGGCTTCTCCAGGAAGTACGAGATGGGCAGCACCAGCCGGCGCTGGTCCCAGATCCGGACCACGACGTAGGTCAGGGTGATCTCCTCGACCCGGCCCCACTCGCCCTCGACGACCAGCACGTCGTCCAGCCGGATCGGCTGGGTGAACGCCAGCTGGATCCCGGCCAGCAGGTTGCCCAGCAAGCGCTGGGCGGCCAGCCCGATCACCAGCCCGGCGACGCCGGCGGAGGCCAGCAGCCCCGCGCCGAGCTCGCGGAAGCGCTCGAACGTCATCAGCATCATCGCCCCGGCCAGCAGCACGATCAGCACCACCGCGACGCGGCGCGCGACGCGGAACTGGGTGTGGACCCGGCGGGCGGCGAGGTTGTCCTCGCGGTCGAGCTCGTAGCGCCGCACGACGCCGTCCTGGACCACGGCGAGGGCCCGGATCAGGAGCCAGGCGACGGCACCGATCCACAGCACCACCAGGGCGTGGCTCACGGCGTCGGCGGGGGCGGCCCCGACGTGGGCGCGGAGCCACGGCACCACCAGCTGCAGGGCCAGCGCCGGGAGCAGCAACCGCGCCGGCCCCCGGGCGTGCCGGTGGACCGCGTCGTCGAGCCAGGTGTCGCTGCGGCGCACCAGCCGGCGCAGCACCTGCCAGGCGACGGCGTAGACCAGCAGCGCGGCCAGCACCGCGGCGACGGCGACGAGGGGCGTCGAGAGGGCGGGGGGGAGGCCGGTGAGCCAGGAGAGCACCATGCTGCGAACCTAAGCACCCCTCCGGGGGCGCAACCCCCCGGCGCCGATCTCGCAGCGAGGACTTGCTCCCCTCCCACGGAGTCCTATGCCGGGGCGCGACGGGAGCTGGCGCCTCCGGGGCGGCCCCCGTCGAGGGCCGAGGAGGACCATGATCCGGACCGGCTACCGCGAGGAGGCCCGGCGCCGCGTCGAGCGGCTGGACCTGTCGTTCGACCGCACGGGCCACGACCGCTTCGGGGTCTCCCGCGATCACCTGGTCCGCACCCTGGCGGGGTTGCTGCCGGTGTACCGTCACTACTTCCGGGTCGGCGTGGGGGGGAGCCGCCACCTGCCCGCGGAGGGTCCCGCGGTGCTGGTCGGCAACCACGCCGGCGGGCTCCCGATCGACGGCGCGGTGCTGACCCTCGCGGTGGCCCTCGAGACGGAGCCGCCGCGGCTGGCCCAGGCGATGATCGAGCGGTTCATCCCCCGCCTGCCGTACGTCGGGTGGTTCTTCGCGCGGGGCGGGCAGCTGCTCGGCCACCCGGAGAACGCCCGCGCGCTGCTGCGCCACGGCCGCCTGCTGGTGGTGTTCCCCGAGGGCGCCAGCGGCACGGCCAAGACCTACCGCCAGCGCTACCAGCTGCGGCGGTTCGGGACCGGGTTCCTGCGGCTGGCGCTCCAGGCCGGTGCCCCGGTGATCCCGGTGGGCATCGCCGGCGCCGGGGACTCCATCCCGGTGCTCGTCGCGGAGCGGCGCCTCGGACCGCTGATCGGCGCGCCCTACGTGCCCATCACCCCGTACGGGCTGCCCCTGCCGCTGCCGGTGCGCTGGCGGCTGGAGTTCGGCGCGCCGCTGCGCTTCGACGGGGACGGGACCGAGGACGACGCCAGGACCGGCGCCTGGGTCGAGGAGGTCCGCCGCGAGGTGGCGGGGCTCGTGGCGCTGGCACGGAGCAACCGGAGGCGTCGCTGGTTGCCTGGGAGGCGCACGTGAGGGTGCTCGTCACCGGGGCCGCGGCCGGGATCGGACGCCTCGTCGCGGAGCGGCTGCACCGCGACGGCGAGGAGGTGATCGGGGTCGACCGGCGGCTCCCCGACCCCGAGGGAGGCGAGCCCCCCCACGAGCTGATCCGCGCCGACCTGCGCAAGCGCGCCGCGGAGGAGCCCTTCCGCCGCCAGCCCCTCGACGCCGTGGTGCACGTGGCGTCCCTGGAGCGCGCGGGGGACGATCCGCGCCGGCGCTCCCGCGTCCACCTGCAGTCGATGCGCTCGCTGCTGCGGCTGGCCTCGCGCCACGGCGTCCCGCGGGTGGTGGTCGTCGGCCAGCACGTGACCTACGGCGCGGCGCCCGACGCCCCGCTGTACCGGGACGAGGACGAGCCGCCGCTGGCGGTCAGCACCTACCCCGAGCTGGCCGACCTGGTGGCGGCGGACCTGTTCGCGGCGACGGCGTCGATCCGGACCCCGGAGCTGGACACCGTGGTGCTGCGGCCGTGCCACCTGCTCGGCCCCGGGGGCTTCGGGCTGCTCGCCGAGCGGCTGCGGCCCCCGCGGGTGCTGGCCGTGGCGGGCTTCGACCCGCTGATCCAGGTGATCCACGAGGACGACGCCGCCCGCGCGGTGGTGCTGGCGCTGCGGTGCGGCCTGCGGGGGGTGTACAACGTGGCCGGGCCGGGCCCCGTGCCGCTGTCCGCCCTGTGCCGCCTCTGCGGCCGGAGGCGTACGCCGGTCCCCGCTGCGCTGATCCCGCTGCTGGCCGGCCGCCTGGGCCTGCCGAAGCTCCCCCGCGGCTCCCAGCCCGATGGCAAGTACCCGGTGCTCGTCGACGACGCCGCCTTCCGCGCGGCGACCGGCTTCGCGCACCGCCACGACGTGGTCGAGGCCGCCGCGGCGTTCCGCGACGCCACCGCGGCCCGTGCCGCACCGCCCCCCAGACACGGACAGGAGGAACCCCGATGACGAACCCCCACGACGGCGACGCGCCAGGGCCGGACCTGCTGCACGCGGGCGTCCCGCTGGACCGCATCCCCGATGGCGGCGTGCTGCTCGGGCACGCCGGAGACGAGGAGGTCCTGCTGCTGCGGGACGGTGACCGGGTACGGGCGGTGGGCGCCCGCTGCACCCACTACGACGGCCCGCTGGCCGACGGCCTCCGCGACGGAGACCGGATCTCGTGCCCCTGGCACCACGCGACGTTCGACGCCGACACCGGCACGCCGCTGGAGCCGCCGGCCCTGGACGACGTGCCCTGCTACCGCGTGATCCGCCAGAGCGGGCTGGTCAAGGTCGACGGGCGCCGCCGGCCCGCCATCGAGGGGCCCACGTCGCTGAAGGGGCCGGGGTCGATCACGATCCTCGGCGGCGGCGCCGCGGGCGCCGCGGCGGTGGAGACCCTGCGGCGGGAGGGCTACCAGGGTCCCATCACCCTCGTGGCCGCGGAGCCCTCGGGACCCGTCGACCGCCCCAACCTGTCCAAGGACTACCTGGCGGGGAAGGCGGAGGAGGACTGGATCCCCCTGCGGCCCGCCTCGTTCTACGAGGACCGGCACGTACGCATGGTGCTGGGGCGCACGGCGACCGAGCTGGACGCCGAGCGCCGTACGCTGCTGCTCGACGACGGCCAGTCGGTGCCCTACGAGGCGCTGCTGCTCGCCACCGGCGCGGAGCCGCGGCAGCTGTCGATCCCGGGAGTGCCGGCGCCCCACGTGTTCACCCTGCGCTCGCTGGGCGACAGCCAGAACATCGTCGAGGCCGCCTCTGCGGCGCACCGCGCGGTGGTGGTCGGCGCCAGCTTCCTGGGGATGGAGGTGGCGGCGTCCCTGCGCCAGCGCGGGCTCGAGGTCCGCGTGGTGGCCCCCGAGCAGCACCCGCTGCTGCGCGTGCTGGGGCCCGAGCTGGGGCAGCTGGTGCGCGAGATCCACGAGGACCACGGCGTCGAGCTCCACCTGCGCCACACGCTGCAGCGGGTGGAGCCGGGGCGCGTGGTGCTGGACGACGGCACGCCGCTGGCCGCCGACCTGGTGGTCACCGCGGTGGGCGTGGAGCCGCGCACCCGCCTGGCCGAGGCCGCCGGGCTCGAGGTGGACGACGGCGTCCTCGTCGACGAGCGGCTGCGCACCAGCCGCGAGGGAATCTGGGCCGCCGGCGACGTGGCGCGCTGGCCGGGCCCGCAGGCCCCCGGGACGCAGCGCATCGAGCACTGGGTCACCGCCCAGAAGCTGGGCCAGGCGGCGGCGCGCTCGATCCTCGGCGACCGCCGGCCGTTCGACGGGGTGCCGTTCTTCTGGAGCATGCACTACGACGTGCCGATCGCGTACGTCGGCCACGCCGGGGAGTGGGACCGCACCGAGGTCCGCGGCAGCGTCGCGGATCGCGACGCGCTGGTGGGCTACCGCCGCGACGGCCGGATCCGGGCGGTGGCCAGCGTGTTCCGCGACGGCGACAGCCTGCGCGCCGAGCGGGCGCTGCGCGAGGGCGACGACGACGCCCTCGAGGCGCTGTTCTCCGGCTGACCGGCGGGGACGGGGCGCCGGCACCGATCACAGGTGGGGCAGCAGCGCCAGCGCCGCCAGCGCCAGGGCGGTGGGGGGCAGGGCCGCCAGCAGCAGGCGCAGCGGGCTGATCCCGCCCTCCGGGAAGCACCGCTGCAGGATGCCGAAGGCGGCGGGGTTGGGGGCGTTGGCGATCACCGTCAGGCCGCCGCCCGCCACCGCGCCGGCCACCAGCAGGTAGCGCATCGACGCGGTCAGCCCCTCCAGCTGCGAGCCCAGGTAGGTCAGCGCGGCGTTGTCCGTCACCGCGGTGAGCCCGGCGGTGCCGAGGTACAGCGACGCGGGACCCAGCCGCGACAGCAGCGGCTGCAGCCACCAGCGCTGCATGCCCCCGAGGATCACCACGCCGCCGAGGAAGAACCCCACCAGCAGGCCCTCGCGGAGCTGCAGCTCGTCCTGGTACCGCTCGGTGGCGCGGACGATGCCCAGGAAGAACAGGAACAGCCCCAGGAACATCGGCATGTGATGGGAGGACCACACGATGGCCCCCAGGAACGCCACGTGGACGGCCACCAGCCACCACGGCACGCGCGGCTGCTCGGGATCGCCCCGCCCCGGGTCGTCCCCCCCCGCCTCGGCGATGGAGCGGCGGAACAGCAGGGTCAGCAGCGCGGTGACGAGCACCACCACCAGGGCGCTCTTGTAGCCGAAGTGGGTGGCCATGAACGCGGTGTCCCACCCGAACGGCTCGGCCACCATCAGCACCGGGGGGGCGGCGAAGTGGGTCAGCGTCCCGCCCACCGAGACGTTGACCAGCAGCGCCCCCAGGGTGGCGTAGCGCAGGCGCCCGGGGATCTCCTCGCGGAACAGGCCGTCGCGCAGCGCCAGCGCCGTGATCGTCATCGCCGCCGGCTCGGTGATCAGCGAGCCCAGCAGCGGCCCGACGGAGAGCGTCGCGGCGAAGGTCGCCAGGGCGGGCGGCAGCGGCAGCGCGCGGGCCACCAGGTGGATCCCGTCGCGAGCCAGCTGGCGGATCGGGCGCGTGGCGCAGACCGCCATCAGCACGAACACCAGGGCCGCCTCGGTGAAGTCCACGCGCACCGGCTCGCCGTCCCCGCCGCCGGCGACGTACTGGCCGCCGACGTAGCGCACGGCGTCACCCGGACCGCCGAGTACGGTCAGCGCCAGCACGAACACCCCGGCCCACAGCCCGAACCCGACCTCCACCTCGCCGAGCAGCCGCAGCAGCTCCCGGGCCACCGTTCCCTCCCGGAGCCGCTCTGCCCAGCGGTGCAGCCAGGGCACCGAGAACGTGTGCAGCACCGCCAGTGCGAACAGGGCGGTGGCGAGGACCTCCAGGGGCGTGGGCGGCTGTGGCATCCCGCCCCGGCATCCGTCCTTCCGCCAGGCTCGGTATCCGGTGGGCTCCCACGGGGCGATCCGGGTGCGCCCTCCCGCGCGGTGGGGGCAGTCCCGAAAGGGCGCAGCGGGGGGTGGCGTGCCCTCGCGCGCAGTCCTAGCCGGGTGGTGCGAAGCGAGGAGGAGCCATGCCGACCAGCGAGGAGATCGTCAAGCGCCGGACCGTGGACCGGCTGTTCTGGGACGCGCGGCTGGACGTGTCGGACCTCACCGTCGAGGTCCAGGACGGGACGGTGATCCTGGGAGGGACCGTCTCGACGCTCTCGAGGCGGCGGCTCGCGGAGCGTGTCGCCCGCCGGGGCCGCGACGTCCACGCGGTGGACAACCGCATCTCGATCCACTACCCGACCTCCGACGAGCGCCCCGGCGACGTCGACCTCGAGACCAGCGTGGAGACCGCCCTGGCGTTCCACCCGGGCCTCGAGGCCGGTGGGATCGAGGTGGAGGTCCGGCGCGGGGTGGTGACGCTGCGCGGCCGGGTGCCCAGCTACCCCGAGAGGTTGGCGGCGGAGGAGACGGCGTCCGCCATCGCCGGTGTGCTGGGGGTGGACGACCGCCTGGAGGTGGCGCCCGCGCGACAGTACGCCGACCGGGACATCGTGGACCACATCACCGCCACCATCGACCAGGAGCTTCACGTGGACGCCGGCGCCCTCGACGTCGAGGCGGACGGCGGGGTCGTGACGCTCCGCGGGGCGGTGCGCGACACGCTGCACCACGCGGGGCTGCGGAGCGTGGTGGCCCGGACGCGCGGTGTCAAGGAGCTCGTCGACGAGCTGCGCGTCGAGGGGCCGCCGGTGGAGGAGGGCGCGCAGGTGCCCACGGGCGGGAGGGAAGGATGAGGAGCGCCATCCGTACCGTCGCGCTGGCCCTGGCGCTGCTCGCCCCGGTGGCCGGGGCGCAGGCGGAGGAGCACGAGGACCGGTTCTCGGCGTTGCTCGAGTACCGCCAGCGACACCTGGACATCCGCGGCTATACCGTCCTGCGGGGCGGTGGCGTCCACGTGATCCAGGAGCGCTGGGTCTGGGGCTGGGGCCCGTTCTGGGGGCCTGGCCGCACCACCGTGATCCGCGAGCCGATCACCGAGGAGCACCGCTGGGCCGTGTTCCAGGGCAACCAGCGGCTGACCGTCCCCGTGTACCACGACCTCGTGGGCAACGACGAGGTGGCCCGGGACCTGCGGCGGCGCATCGAGCTGCGGCGGCGGTCTGCGAGCAGCCTGCTGGGGATCGGGGTCGGAGGGCTGACCGCGACGCTGGTGGGGCTGGCCGGCATGGCCCTGGCGACGGCTCCATCCCAGTACTACGGCTTCGGGATGCTCGCCGCCGTGGGGGGCGGCGGGATGCTGGTGGGCTTCGTCGGCGGCGCGGCGGCGGCCGGCGCCGCGGCCCAGGCGCGGCACGACTTCGGCACGATGATGACTCCCGACGTGGTGCACCAGGAGGTCGCCGACTACAACGAGCGCCTCCGCGGCGAGCTGGGGCTGACGCGGGCCCAGACCCGCCGCTTCCTGCGCGAGCGGTGAGGAGCGGATCGTGGACTTCGGACCCCTGTGGGAAGAACTGGCGCGCGAGGACGGCGGCACCATCGTCTACCTCGTGCTGGACGGGATCGGCGGGCTGTCCGGCCCGGCCGCCGGCGGCACCGCGCTGCAGCGCGCCGAGACCCCCAACCTGGACGGCCAGGCGCGGGTGGCGAGCTGCGGCCTGCTGGAGATCGTCGGCCCGGGCATCACCCCGGGCAGCGGCCCGGGGCACCTGGCGCTGTTCGGCTACGACCCGGTGGAGCACGCGGTGGGCCGCGGCGTGCTCTCGGCGCTCGGCGTCGACTTCCCGCTGCGGGAGGGGGACGTGGCCGCGCGGGTGAACTTCGCGACCCTGGACGGCGAGGGCCGGGTCGCCGATCGGCGGGCGGGGCGCCTCGCCACCGGGGAGAACCGCCGGCTGGTGGGGCTCCTGCGCGAGGGCCTCGAGCTGGACCTGGACGGCGAGCTGTTCCTCGAGACCGTGGCCGAGCACCGCGCCGTGCTGGTGCTGCGCGGCGACGGCCTCGGCGGGGGGGTGGGCGACACGGACCCGCAGCGCACCGGCGCGCGGCCGCGCGAGGCGAGGGCCCACGACGAGGGGTCGCGGACCACCGCGGCACTGGTCCGGGAGATCGACGCCCAGGCCCGGGAGATCCTCGCCGGCGAGCGGGCCAACGGCGTGCTGCTGCGCGGGTTCGACCGCCACCGGCGCTGGCGCGGGCTCCACGAGCGGTTCCGGCTGCGCGGCCTGTGCCTCGCCGACTACCCGATGTACCGCGGCGTCAGCCGGCTGCTGGGCATGGAGCTGGCCGAGCCGCCGGGCGGCCTCGAGGCGCGCTTCGACGCCCTGGCCGAGCGCCAGGGGGACGGCCACGACCTGTACTTCCTGCACGTCAAGCAGACCGACAGCCGCGGCGAGGACGGGGACCTCGACGCCAAGGTGCGGGCCATCGAGGAGGTGGACCGGCTGCTGCCGCGGCTGCTGCAGCGGCCGCCCGACGTGCTGGTGGTCACCGGGGACCACTCGACGCCGGCGTCGATGGGCGCCCACAGCTGGCACCCGGTGCCGGTGATGATCCGCGCCGACCACGCGCTCGCCGACGGGGTGCGGACGTTCGACGAGCTGGCCTGCGCCGGCGGCGTGCTGGGGCTGCGCCCGGCGCGCGACCTGATGGGGCTGGCCCTGGCCCACGCGGGGCGGCTGCGCAAGTACGGCGCCTGAGCGCCGGGGGAGATCGGGAGGAGCGATGGACGACGTGATCCGCTGGTTCGACGACCTGGATCGGGACGACGTGCCCCAGGTGGGCGGCAAGAACGCCAGCCTCGGCGAGATGATCGGCGCCCTGCGGGCGCAGGGCGTGCGCGTGCCGATGGGGTTCGCCACCACCGCGGACGCCTACCGGGCGTTCGTCGCGGACAACGAGCTCGAGGGCCGGCTCCGGGAAGCGCTCGGGCGCCTCGCCGAGGACGGCGGCAACCTCGAGGAGGTCGGCCGCAGGCTGCGGTCGCTGTTCCGCGGGGCCCGGCTCCCCGAGCCGGTGGAGCAGGCCGTCCGCGAGGCCTACCGCGAGCTGGGGCGGCGCCACGAGCGCGAGGACGTGGACGTGGCGGTCCGCAGCAGCGCCACCGCCGAGGACCTGCCCGAGGCCAGCTTCGCCGGCCAGCAGGAGACCTTCCTCAACGTCCGCGGCGAGGACGAGCTGCTCGACGCGGTCCGCCGCTGCTACGCCTCGCTGTTCACCGACCGCGCGATCAGCTACCGCGAGGAGCACGGCTTCGACCACCTCGAGGTGGCCCTCTCGGTGGGCGTGCAGAAGATGGTCCGCGCGGACCGCGCCGGGGCCGGGGTGATGTTCACCATCGACACCGACACCGGGTTCCCCGACGTGGTGGTGATCGACGCCGTGTGGGGGCTGGGCGAGACGGCGGTGCAGGGCACCGTCGACCCCGACGAGTGGCGGGTCTTCAAGCCGGTGCTGGACCGCGAGGAGCTGGAGCCGATCCTCTCGCAGGTGCTGGGGACCAAGGCGCGCAAGATGGTCTACGCGCGCGGGGGCTCCCACACCACCAAGACCGTCGACACCTCCGACCGCGAGCGGGAGACCTACGTGCTCGACGACGGCGAGGTGCTGCAGCTGGCCCGCTGGGCGGTCGCGATCGAGGAGCACTACGGCCGCCCGATGGACATCGAGTGGGCCAAGGACGGCCACAGCGGTCGCCTGTTCGTCGTCCAGGCCCGGCCGGAGACGGTCCAGTCGCAGGAGGCGGCGGCGACGCTGAAGACCCACCGCCTCGAGGAGGAGCCGGAGGAGGGCTCCAACGCCGTCCGCGGGGTGGCCATCGGCCAGGCCATCGCCAGCGGCCCGGTGCGCCGGATCGAGGACCCGGAGGACGGCCACCGCTTCGAGGACGGGGACGTGATCGTCACCGAGATGACCGACCCGGACTGGGTCCCGCTGATGCGGCGGGCGGCCGCGATCGTGACCGACACCGGGGGGCGGACCTGCCACGCCGCGATCGTCGGCCGGGAGCTGGGGATCCCGGCGGTGGTCGGGACCGGCGACGCCACCGAGGTGCTCGAGGACGGGGAGCCCGTCACCGTCGTGTGCAGCGGTGGCGAGGAGGGGCGCGTGCTCCGCGGCGAGTGGCCCCACCGCGAGGAGGAGATCGACCTCGACCAGGTCCCCGAGACCCGCACGCGGGTCAAGGTCAACGTCGCCAGCCCGGACGCCGCGATGCGGTGGTGGCGGCTGCCCAGCGACGGGGTCGGGCTGGCGCGGATGGAGTTCGTGATCAACCACGAGATCCAGATCCACCCGATGGCCCTGGTGCGCTTCGACGAGCTCGAGGACGAGCAGGCGCGGCGGCGCATCGAGGAGCGCACGCGGGGCTACGCGGACAAGACCGAGTACTTCGTCGAGCGCCTCGCCCGGGGCATCGCCCGCATCGCCGCGCCCCACCACCCGAACCCGGTGCTGGTTCGGATGAGCGACTTCAAGAGCAACGAGTACGCCGATCTGATCGGCGGCGCGGCGTTCGAGCCCGGCGAGAGCAACCCGATGCTCGGCTTCCGCGGTGCCTCGCGCTACTACAGCGACGAGTACCGGGAAGGCTTCGCCCTGGAGTGCCGCGCGATCCGGTTCGTGCGCGAGCGCATCGGCATGGACAACGTGCAGATCATGATCCCGTTCTGCCGCACCGTGGAGGAGGCCGAGAGGGTCCTGGAGGTGCTGGCCGAGGAGGGCCTGCGTCGGGGACGCGGGGGCCTGGAGATCCACGTCATGGCCGAGGTCCCGTCCAACGTGATCCTCGCCGACCGGTTCTCGCGGTACTTCGACGGGTTCTCCATCGGCTCGAACGATCTGACCCAGCTGGTGCTCGGCGTGGATCGCGACTCGATGCGGCTGTCCCGGCTGTTCGACGAGCACGACCTCGCCGTCGAGCGCCAGATCCGCAACCTGATCGACACGGCCCACGGCCGGGGCCGCCCCGTGGGCCTGTGCGGGCAGGCGCCCAGCGATCACCCCGACTTCGCGGCGTTCCTCGTCCGCTGCCGGATCGACTCCATCTCCGTCGATCCCGACAGCCTGCTGGACGTCCGGCGTGTCGTCGCGGAGACCGAGCGCGGGACGGGTTGAGCCCCGCAGATCGACGAATTGCGTGAGCCGAGACTAGCCAACGTCTCGATATCCGGTACATTTTCCAGTTGCGACTCGCGATCCTGCGTCTATAGTTCTCGGTGGGTCCGCAGCCTGACCACCCGTGTCGGGCGATCTCCCCCACTCATCCGGGATCGTCCGGGGCCCGGCGGCGCCGAGGTGGCGCGGTGTACGGCTGCGTCCGGAGGACGAGGAGCGCCGAGGAGGACGTGCCTGGATGCACGCGAGAAACACGCAGCGAGACGGGGAGGGGTTGAGCAGACTGCGGGAGATCGCCCGCGAGGAGGGCTACCTCACGCGGGACGACCTGCGAGACCTGGGGACCGGGCGGCGCGGGGACCCCGCCACCGTCGATCGGCTCGAGCAGCGGCTCGTGGCCGGGGGCATCGCCGTCGCGAGTGACCGCGCCGCCGCGGTCGAGCTGGCGGAGCGGCGCCTGCGCGGGACCGTGGAGCGACTCGAGTGGCCGCTGCGCCGCAGGGACGTGCCCCCCCTGCCGCCGGCGAGGGGCGAGGACCCCGCCGAGACCTACCTGCTCAGCGAGGTGGCGCTGTGCCGCGTCAGCCGGGAGGGGGAGCTGGACCTGTCCCGGAGGCTGGAGCGCGGTCGCCACGACATGCTGCGGGCGGCGCTGGCGGCGCCGTGGTCGCTGGCGCGGATGCTGACCGTGGCCGGCAAGCAGCCCGGGACGCGCAGCGAGCTCGGGGCGGGGGACCTGACCCCGGCCCTGGAGCGCGCCGGCACCCGCACGCGGCGGCGGATCGCCGCCATCTCGCGGGCCATCGACGCCGGCGGCGCGGCGGCGGCGAGCGCCGGGAGCGAGCGGCGCGCGGCGGCCCGGGCCCGGGTGGAGCGGGCCCGCGCGGA
>CAZOYV010000163.1:0-19808 GCA_964584075.1 uncultured Rickettsiales bacterium
GGGGGGTCAAATCCTGATGTCGTCGGGGGGTCAGTTTCTGCGGTCGCCTAACACCCCGAATGGCCGAATTCCGGCCAGATCCGCCCCGATGGACGCCCATCGAGCCCCGAATGGCCGAATTCCGGCCAGATCCGCCCCGATGGACGCCCATCGAGCCCCGAATGACCGAATTCCGGCCAGATCCGCCCCGATGGACGCCCATCGAGCCCTGAATGACCGCATTCCGGCCAGATCCGCCCCGATGGTCGCCCATCACATCCCGAATGACCGAAGACTGGCCAGAACTGCGACGATGGGCGGGCTCGCGGGGTCGGTGCCCTACCGTGGGAACGTGGAGACGAAGACGTATCTGCTTGGCTCGGCCCTAGGTCAGCTCACATCTCGCGAAGTCCACCGCATTCCGGAACACCTGCAGCCCCGCGCCGTGCTCCGGCAGCGGGCCGTCCACCCGGTGGCGGGTCCACTGGGGGTGGTTGAACGGGTAGAGGTAGGCCTCGGGGTGGGGCATCAGGCCGAGGATCCTGCCGCTGGGGTCGCACACCCCGGCCGCCGCGAGGTCGGAGCCGTTGGGGTTGTGGGGGAACGCCTGGGTCGGCTCGCCCGTGTCGGGGTCGACGTAGCGCAGCGGGATCAGGTGCTCGGCGAACAGGTGGTCGCGCAGCGCCTCGTCGGCGCAGATCACCTTGCCCTCGCCGTGGCGCACCGGGACCTCGATGCGCTCGATGCCGCGCAGGAACACGCTGGGGCTGTCGGGGTCGATCGCCAGCGTGACCCAGCCGTCGTGGAACACGCCGCGGTCGTTGTGGGTCACGGCCAGCCGGCGGGCGTAGCGGTCCTCGGCGAGGCCGGGCAGCAGGCCCAGCTTGGCCAGGGTCTGGAACCCGTTGCAGATCCCGATCACCAGCTTGCCGGCCTCGACGTAGCGGCGCAGCGGCTCCATCAGGCGGCAGCGCAGGCGGTTGGCGAACACGGTGCCGGCGCCGAGGTGATCGCCGAAGCTGAACCCGCCGATGAACGCCAGGATCTGGAACTCGTCCAGCGAGCGCCGCCGGTCCAGCAGGTCGGCGAGGTGGACCTGCTCGGGGGTGGCGCCGGCCAGCCGGAAGGCGTGGGACGTCTCGGCCTCGCAGTTCAGGCCCAGCCCGGTGATCACCAGCGCCCGGACATCGGCATCAGACGCCATCGAGGGTCTCCTTCCAGCTGCGCTTCAGCGCGGCGAGGTCCTCGTCCAGCACGATCTCGTCGCCGTCCCGCACCAGCAGCCGCGGCGGGCCGCCGGTGACGGTGCCGATCCAGGCCTTGGGCAGCCCCTCCAGCGCGGTGTCCACCGCCTCGGCGTCGCCGGGGGCGACGGTCAGCACGAAGCGGCCGCCGCTCTCGCTGTAGAGCCGCTCGGCGCGGCCGGGGTGGCCCTCCACCGGCAGCGCGGCGAGGTCCACGTCCAGCCCCAGCTCGCCGGCCATCGCGGTGCGCGCCAGTGCCAGCGCCAGCCCGCCCAGCGCCGGGGTCGAGGCGGAGCGCACGAGCCCCCGCCAGATCAGCTCGTGGACGGCGTCGCAGGTGCGCCGCGACTGCTCCAGGTCCACGGTGGGCACCGCGGAGCCGAGGTACGGCGCGCCGCGGGTGGTCTCGCCCAGCCAGCGCAGGTACTCGCCGGCGCCCAGCTCGGCGCGGGTCGCGCCCAAGACCAGCACGTGGTCGCCGGGGCGCTTGGCGTCCAGCGTCACGGCGGTGGTGACGTCCCCGGTGACGCCGATCGTCGAGACCAGCAGCGTCGGCGGGATCGAGATCTTGACCCCCCCGCGCGTGCTGTCGTTCTTCATGCTGTCCTTGCCGCTGATCAGCGGCAGGTCGAAGGCCAGGCAGGCGTCCTGCAGCCCGCGGCAGGCGCGCACCAGCTGGGCCAGCTTGTAGTGGCCGTCGGGGGTCCGCTCGGACTGCTCGGGGTCGGGCCAGCAGAAGTTGTCCAGCGCGGCCATGTGGCCCACCCGGCCGCCCACCGCCACGGAGCGGCGCACCGCGGTGTCCACCGCCGCGCGGGCCATGTGGTAGGTGTCCAGGTCCGAGTAGCAGGGGTAGATCCCCTCGGCCAGCACGACGCCGTGGGGCTTGCCGTGGGCGGCGAGGAACACCGCCCCGTCGCTGGGCACGTCGCCGCGGACGCCGACGTACGGCTTGACCACGCTGAGGCCCTTGACCTCGTGGTCGTACTGCCGCGCCTTGAACTCGCCCGAGCACAGGTTCAGCCGTGCCAGCATCCCGCGCAGCGCCGCGCCGTGGTCCTCGGGCTCGGGCGTCGGCGGGTCCTCGCCGGCGGGGGGCTCCCACACCGCCTCCAGCGCCAGCCGCGGGCAGCCGTCGTGCAGGAACGCCATCTCCAGCAGCGCCACGGTGCGCTCGCCGACGGTGACGCGGAACACCGGCTCGGCGGTGAACGTGCCCAGCACCGTGGACTCCACCTCGCGGCGCGCCGACAGCGCGAGGAACGCGTCGAGCCGCTCCGGCGGGACCGCCACGGTCATCCGCTCCTGGGCCTCGCTGGTCAGGATCTCCCACGGCGCCAGGCCGGCGTACTTCAGCGGGGCCTTGGCCAGGTCCAGCGTGGCGCCGCCGACCAGCTCGGCCATCTCGCCGACCGAGGAGCTGAGCCCGCCGGCGCCGTTGTCGGTGATCGAGGTGTACAGCCCGAGATCGCGCGCCTCGAGCAGGAAGTCGGTCATCTTCTTCTGGGTGATCGGGTCGCCGATCTGGACCGCCTGGACCGGCGAGTCCTGGTGCAGCTCCTCGGAGCTGAACGTCGCGCCGTGGATCCCGTCCTTGCCGATCCGCCCACCGACCATCACCACCGCGTGCCCGGGGCGCACGTCCTTGACGTGGGCCGGCGCGCCGCACACCTGCCGCGGCATCGTCCCCACGGTGCCGCAGAACACCAGCGGCTTGCCCAGGTAGCGCGGATCGAAGAACTCCCACCCGCGCCCGTACGGGATCCCGCTCTGGTTGCCGCCGTCGATCACGCCCTTGTGCACGCCGTCGCGGATCCGCCGCGGGTGCAGCAGCCCCTCGGGCAGCGGCTGGTCGTGGAACGGCGATCCGAGGCAGTAGCCCCACACGTTGAACAGCAGCCCGGCCCCGCGGCCGGTGCCGAACGGGTCGCGGTTGACCCCGACGATGCCGGTCATCGCGCCGCCGTAGGGGTCCAGCGCGGACGGCGAGTTGTGGGTCTCGACCTTGTAGACCAGCGACTGCTCGTCGTCGAGGCGGATCACCCCGGCGTTGTCGTCGAACACCGAGACCAGCCAGTCGACCCGCCCGGCGACGGCGTCGGTGGTGCCCTCGACGTAGGTCTTGAACAGCGACGAGACCGTCTCGCGGCGGTCCCCCTCGCGGTAGTCGATCGTGGCGTTGAAGATCTTGTGCTTGCAGTGCTCGGACCACGTCTGGGCCAGGCACTCGAGCTCCACGTCGGTGGGGGAGGGGGGCAGGTCCAGCGCGGCGCGGGCGGCGGCCACGGCCGGGTCGCGGAAGTGGTCGCGGATCGCCTGCATCTCCACCAGCCGCAGCGCCAGCGTGCCCTCGCGGCTGATCCGCATCAGGTCCTCGTCGGAGCCCGACAGGTCGACGATCTCGGCCTCGGGGATCTCGCCGCCGCGGATCACCGGGATCGCCTGGTCGGGCGCCTCGTCCTCCCACTCGGCGCCGGCGCGCACCGCCAGCGTCTCGATCAGCGGGTTGGCCAGCAGCTCCAGCCCCACCCGCTCGGCGCCGGCGCGGTCCAGCGCCGGGGCGACCAGGTGGTACTCGATCTCGGTGTACACGCCGCCGTCCGCGGGCAGCGGCCGGCCCACCAGGTCCTGGATCAGCACCGCTGCGCTGCGGCCCACGTTGTCGGTCACCCCGGGGCGGAAGCCGACGGTCAGGACCCAGTCGGCGCCGTGGCCGGGCAGCCGGCCCTGGGCTGCGCGCTGGGTCACCGGGTCGGCCAGCTCGGCCTCCACGCGGGCCCGCTCGCCGTCGTCCAGCGGGGCGTCGAGCTTGTAGATGTCGCGGCTGTGGACGCGCTCGACGGGCAGCGCCAGGAAGGTCCGGATGGCGTCCCGGACGCCGTCGCCGCGGGCGTCCACCATCCCCGGTCGGAAGGCGACCTCGATGCGGGTGAGCATGTCGGGGCTCCTGTCGAAGAGGACGTTGTACCCGGGATGCGCTGCCCTGTCGACGTTGCGGATCTGCAACCATCCGGTATGCTGCAGCACGGAGGCCGGTGATGGCGGCAGAGCACTGGGATACCGGGATCGCGGGGCGCTTCACCGACGTGATCCTGGACAGCATCGCGGACGGCGTGTTCACCGTCGACCGGCAGTGGCGCGTCACCTCGTTCAACCGGGCCGCCGTGGAGATCACCGGGCTGCCCCGCGACGAGGCGCTGGGCCGCCCCTGCCGCGAGGTGTTCCGCTCCAACATCTGCGCCGAGGACTGCGCGCTGCGGCACACGATGGGGACCGGCGAGAGCGTGCACAGCCGCAACGTGACGATCGCCCGCGCCGACGGCAAGCGGCTCCCGGTGAGCATCCGCACCGCGCTGCTGCGCGACGAGGACGGCGCGATCATCGGCGGCGTCGAGACGTTCCGCGACCTGACCGTGGTCGAGCGGCTGCGCCGCGAGCTGCTGCAGCGCAGCTCGTTCGACGACATCATCAGCCGCAACCACCGGATGCAGCAGATCTTCGAGGTGCTGCCCGACATCGGCCGCGCGCCCAGCACCGTGCTGATCGAGGGCCCCAGCGGCTCGGGCAAGGAGCTCGTCGCTCGCGCGATCCACCGCCAGAGCCCCCGGGCCGGGGGGCCGATGGTGGTGGTCAACTGCGGCGCGCTGCCCGACACGCTGCTCGAGTCCGAGCTGTTCGGCTACGAGCCCGGGGCGTTCACCGACGCCAAGCGGCACAAGCCCGGCCGCTTCGAGCTGGCCGAGGGCGGCACGCTGTTCCTCGACGAGATCGGCGACATCACCCCGGCGATGCAGGTGCGGCTGCTGCGCGTGCTCCAGGAGCGGACCTACGAGCCGCTGGGGGGCACCGAGACGCGCCACGCCGACGTGCGCGTCGTCGCGGCGACGAACCGCGACATCGACCAGCTCGTCCAGCAGGGGACGTTCCGCGAGGATCTGTTCTACCGCCTCGCGATCGTGCGCATCGCGCTGCCCCCGCTGCGGGAGCGGCGCGAGGACATCCCGCTGCTCGTGGAGCACTTCATCTCGCGGATGCGGGACCGCGACGACCGCGAGATCGTCGGCATCTCCGACGAGGCGATGTCGATCCTGTTCCAGCACGACTTCCCGGGGAACGTGCGGGAGCTGCAGAACGTGATCGAGCACGCCCTCGTGCTGTGCCGCGGCGGCCTGATCCAGCCCCAGCACCTGCCCCCCGAGCTGCGCGACCGGGTGCCCTCCACCGGGGTGTGGACCCCGGCGACGTCGATGGAGGAGCTCGAGACCCGCTTCCTCTACGAGGCGCTGGCGCGCAACCGGTTCCACCGCGCGGCGACCGCCCGCGAGCTCGGGATCCACAAGACCACGCTGTGGCGCCGGATGCGGCGGCTCAAGATCCAGGTCCCGGGCCGCTAGCCTCCGATGGTTGCAGATCTGCAACCTGTTTCGCGACGAATGGGTGCGGGTATGCAACCTCTTCGCTCGCGACATCCTGACCAACTCCATGAAATACCTGGAGAAACGGCGATCATCCGGTCTGGCACGTCCCTTGCGTGATCCTCATCTTCCGGCGGGGCCGTCGCCCCGCCCCACGGGAGAGCAGGACGAACTCCATGACCCACATCGCAGAGCCCTCACCGCGCCACGCCCCCCACGCCGCCAGCGCACCGCCGTCCTCCAACGGACGACACCGCCGGCGCGGCCGCCGCAGCGAGCGGATCCCCTCCAGCGAGGTGGCCCAGATCCTCGACGAGCTGGTGCAGCGGCTGCGCGTCGATCGGCCCTACGTCCTGTACCGCTACCTCGCCGACCGGACCGACATGCACCCGACCACCGTGCTGCGGGTCCACCAGGGGCGGCTCGAGACGGCGCACCGGATCCTGGCCCAGCAGGCCGAGCAGCTGCTCGAGCAGGTGCGCGCCGGCAAGCGGCTGCCGATCGACCCCGACCAGGCCTGGGCGCCCCGCTCGCGCCCCGCGATGCTGCCGGGGCGGGTCCCGGCCGAGACCGTCCGCGAGCGCATCGAGCAGGTGCTGGGCGCGCTGGGCAAGGACGAGCACCAGTTCCTCTACCGCTACCTGGCGCAGCGCGCGGGGATCCACCCGACCACCGTGCTGCGCTACCACCGCGGCGAGCTGCGCACCGCGCCCAGCCGCCTGCTGGCGCTGCTCGACGACCTGCAGCGCCGTGTCGCCTCGGGCGAGGTGGTGTCGTTCTGCCGCAGCAGCGATGGCCCCGAGATGGTGGTCCGCGAGCAGGTCCTCGAGACCGTCGACACCGTGCTCGACGCCGTGCCCGGGGCGAGCAAGGCGAGCCTGTTCCGCGCCCTCGACGAGCGCCTCGTGCTCAAGCCCGGCACGATGGCGCGGATCTACTACGACCACCACCTGCGCTTCGTGCGCGCGGACATCCACGAGGCCCTGCGCAAGCTGGTGCACTGCGTCGAGTACGACCCGTGCCGGACGTATCAGGTCGGGGAGCGCATCGAGCACCACCTGTACGGCGCCGGCGTGGTGCGCCAGAAGGTCCACAAGAACAAGATCGTGGTGGACTTCCACGAGGGGCACCGCGCGATCCTCTCCGAGGCCGTGCCCCAGGACCCGTTCCTGCACGTGCGCTCGGCGGGCTGGGGCGGGGCGCCCCACGCCGGGCTGGCCACCGACGGTCTCGCCCACTGACGTCGACATCCCGATCCGCCCTTGTCATCGCTGCCTTCCGTGCCCACGTTGGAGGGACACCGGGAGGAGAACGGGTGATGTCCATGCCCCGCAGCACCCTGTGGGCCGTGGCCGCGGCGGCCATCGTGAGCCTCGCGCTGCCCGCCGCGGCCGAGCCGGTCCGCGTCGAGGACGGCACGCTGACCTATCGCATCCAGCACCGGCTGAAGACCTTCGACGCGGTGATCCCGGCCAGCGCGGCGACGCTGGAGCTGGACTGGGGCGACGGGCCGCTGGAGGGGCTGCGCTTCGACGCGGCGATCCCGCTGGAGGCGTTCGACAGCGGCAACCGCCTGCGCGACGAGCACGCCGCCGAGGCGCTGGAGCTGTTCCTGTACCCCGAGGCGTCGTGGAGCGTGGAGCAGGTCGACGTGATGCGCCGGGAGCCCCAGGGGCCGTCCTGGAGCGAGGCGACCCTGACGGCCAGCGGACCCCTGACGCTGCACGGCGTCACCGAGGAGCTCTCCGTCGAGGTGCGGGTCAAGCGCAGCGGCGACACGGTGACCTTCGAGGCCGGCTTCCCGCTCTCGCTGGAGGCGTTCGGTATCGAGCGGCCCGGGCTGCTCGGGGTCCGGATCCAGGATACGGTGACGGTCCAGATCTCGCTGCGGGCCCCGGCCCCCTGAGCGAGCGAGGAGGAGACGATGCGGACGACCCTGATCGGCGCGCTGGTCGCCATGGTGCTGACGGTGGTTCCCTGGACCGCAGCAGCCCAGGCCGCGCTCGAGACCGGAGACGGCCTGGTGCGACCCGAGCTGCGGCTCGGCGCGGCGGAGACCGCGGTGGACCCCGAGGATGCCGAGCGGATCCGCCGGCTGGTCAAGACCCGCCGCGGGATGATGACCGCCCACCAGGTGCTGTCGATCGCGCTGCTGCCGGTGGCCGGCGCGACCGCCGTGGTGGGCACCGTCAACCGCGCGATGATCGACTCGGGGGAGCCGATCACCGCGGGACAGCTGGACGCCCACCGCGCCCTGGCGATCTCGACGAGCGCGCTGTACGTCTCCACCGGCCTGCTGGCGATCACCGCGCCGCACCCCTACCGGGATCGCGTGTCGTCGTCCGGCTCGTCCGGCAAGCCGGATCCGTCGCGGGTCCACGCCTCGCTGGCGATCGTGCACGCGATGATCTTCGGCGCGCTGATCGCCACCGGCCTGATCGATCGCTACGCCCCGCTGCCCAACGAGGCCTACCAGGTGATCAACAAGGTGCACGTGGTCGAGGGCTGGGCGTTCTTCAGCCTCGTGGCGATCTCGGGGGTGACGATCAGCTTCTTCTAGCGCGCCCGCGCAGGGTGCCTAGAACGGCGCGAACCCCTGCTGCCCCCAGTAGTCCTCCTTGAGGACCTCGTACTGGCGGTGCAGGGCGGAGAAGTGGCCGGACTCCCACTCGGCGAGGCGCTCGTAGAACTCCCGGATCTTGGGGACGTCCACGGACCCGGCCTGGGCGCGGTAGAACTGCACCGCCGACTCCTCGAGCTGCATCCCGATCGACAGCGCGGTCATCTCGTAGTGGGCGTCCTGGACGCGCTCGGTCAGGCGCGCCGAGAAGATCGGGCTGGGCGCGCCGAGGTCCATCCTGGGCCCCAGCGCGACGGTGTCGTCGGTCGTGCCGCGCGCGGCGATCGCCCCGTGCTGCGCCCGCAGGTAGTTGGCGTGGTCGAGCTCCTCGCCGGCGAGGCGCTCGAACACCGAGCGGCCCTGGTCGTCGTCCGTGTTGCTGGCGGCCATCTTGTAGAAGTGGTGGCCCTGCAGCTCCGACTGGATCGCCTCGACCAGCCCCGCCAGGATCCGCGCCCGTGTCGCCTCGTCCATGCCGCTACCCCGCCTCGAGATCGAACTCCATGAAGTCGTACCAGTAGCCCATCCCGGTCAGCGCGTCGATCTGCGCCTGGACCATGTCGTAGTGGGCTTCCTCGATCTCCATGAAGCGGCCGAACATCTGCTTGCCGGTGTCGTCGAGCTCGGCGACCATCCGCTTGTAGAACTGGCCCGTCTCGGACTCGAGCAGCAGGGCGTTCTTGAGCAGCGACAGCTCCATGTCCCAGTCGTACTCGCCGACCTTCTTCTCCAGCGTCTTGACGCCGTCCGCGATCTGCTTCTGGTCGGGCAGCTGGGTCGTCAGCTCTGCGGCCTTGACCGTGCCGGTGCGCTCCCACTCGTCGAACCGCGCCGTCAGGTAGTCCAGGTGGCCCTGCTCCTCGTCGCGCAGCGCCGCGAAGATCTTCCTGCCCACGTCCTCGGTGGCCTTGTCGACCGCGTCGGCGTAGGTGTCGCGCACCTTGGTCTCGTACTCGATGGCCGTCTGGATGGCCTTCTCCAGCGTCATGTCGCTCATCTCGTCACGCCTTCCAATGTCCGTGCAGGTTGCAGTACTCCCGGGCCGTCAGGCTCCTGCCCTCGACCGGGAACACCGTCTCGGGGGGGGCGCCGGGCTCCAGGTAGTGCCGGTACACCTTGCCATCGGCGATGAGCTCGATCCACTGGATGAAGTGGTTTTCCTCCATCGGGTGGGGCACGGAGCCGACCGTGACCTTGGTGCCGCCGTCGACGGCCTCGATCACCGGCACGTGCTTCTCGGTGGCGGAGTCGGCGGTCTGCTCATCGAGGTACGTCATCGGCTGGCCGCAGCAGACCAGCTGCCCGGCGCCGGCATGGACGACGTGGACGATGTTGCCGCACAGCTGGCAGCGGTAGACCTGAAGGCGCTCGGTCATGATTCGATTCCTCCTGTGGGGAGTGGTTCGGTGGCTGGGTTGCGGGGTCGGGTTGTCTGGTTCGGAGTGCCGGATCCTACGGGTACATCCCCTTCTTGATCAACTCGAGCTTGGCCAGCAGGTTGTCGTGCTTCTTCTCGTCCTCGAGCAGGTACTCCAGCAGGTACTGCTGCAGCCCCTGGCGCTGGTGGTCGAGCAGCTCCAGCGACTCCGTGGCCAGCGCGATGGTGCGCCGCTCGATCTCGATGTGCTTCTCGATGGCGTCCCACACGGCCTTGAGGTCGTCCACCGGCATCGCGACGGTCTTCGTCACGCTGTCGACGATCAGCTGCTGGATCCGGTAGTGCATCTGCGAGTCGCGGTTGATGATCTCGGCCACGGCGCGGATGTACTCGTTGTCGGTGCCCTCCATGATCTGGGCGGTGGAGGTCACGGCCGCGTTCTCGACCTTCTGCCAGCGACGCATGTTCTCGACCAGCTGGATCTGCGCTTCCTTCTTACCCATGGTGTGTCTCGCTCCTCGATTGGGGTTGTCGGTGTCTCAGGACTAAGCCGGTCTGGGAGGGTCGCAAGTCCCGTGCCAGATCAGGCCTGGCAGCGGGGGCACCAGAACGTGCTGCGCTGCTGGAGCGTGGCGCGCTCGACGGCGGTGCCGCAGCGGGGACACGGCTGGCCGGTGCGCCCGTAGACCGCCAGGTACCGCTGGTACGAGCCGGTTACGCCCTGGGCTCCCTGGAAGTCGGAGAACGTCGTGCCGCAGGCGTCGATCGCGCGGCGCAGGATCCGCCGCAGGTGGCGGTGCAGCCGGGCCACCTCGTGGTCTGCCAGCGAGCCGGCCGGGCGGGTGGGGGACAGCCCGGCGGCGAACAGCGCCTCGGAGGCGTAGATGTTGCCCAGCCCGACCAGCCGGTCCTGGCGCAGCAGCCACACCTTCAGTGGGGTCGGGCTGCCCGCCAGCAGCGCACCGAGGCGGCGGGCCGTGCACGCCCGCGACAGCGGGTCGAGCCCGCTGGCCCGGGGCGGCCGCGCGCCGACCACGGTGTGCATCGTCCCGAACCGCCGCGGATCGACGAACCGCACGTGCCCGCGGTCGAGCCACAGCAGCGCGCGGAGGTGTCGCCGGTCGTCCGGCGGCGGCCCGTCTCCGGCCAGCAGCCGGCCGGTCATCCGCAGGTGGATCAGCAGCCATTCGGGGGGAGCGAGCCCCGGCACCGGGGACAGCTGCAGCGCCACCTGCTTGCCCACCCGGCGCACGTCGCGGACGGGGCGATCGGCCAGCGCCGCGACGGCGTCGTCGCGCAGCCGGGGATCGAGGATCTCGACGCGGCGCAGGACCCGCCCCTCGACGTAGGGGGCGAGCTGGCGGGCGACGGTCTCGACCTCGGGGAGCTCGGGCATCGGACCCTCACTGTAGGTCCCGGACTGTCCCCGTCCAGTGTCTCATGGTGTCTCTTTTTTGCTTCCCTGGAGCACCGACCTTGTGTACATTCCGCGCCCCTCGAACCGGGAGGGCGCCATGCCCCGCAAGATGACGCTCGAAGGCTACCAGGCGATCCAGGAGGAGATGGACCACCTCTGGCACGTGGTCCGTCCCGACGTGGTCCAGCAGGTCCAGGACGCCGCGGCGCTCGGCGATCGCTCCGAGAATGCCGAGTACATCTACGGCAAGAAGCGGCTGGGCCAGATCGACTCGCGGATGCGCTACCTGCAGCGCAAGGTCGACGGCGTCACGGTCGTCGACGTGACCAGGCTGCCCCAGATCGACCACGTGGTGTTCGGCGCCCGCGTCACCGTCGAGGACGAGGACGGTCGGCGGAAGGTCTATCGCCTGGTGGACAAGGACGAGAGCGACCCCGATCGGGGCCGGATCAGCGTGCAGTCCCCGGTGGGCCAGGCGCTGCTCGGCAAGGAGGAGGGGGACCAGGTCTCGGTCCAGCTGCCCCGGGGGATCGTGGAGCTGGAGATCGTCGAGGTGTTCTACGGCGCGGGCGATCCCTGACCGGGGAGCCCCGCCCGCCGCCGCTCAGTTCGAGGTCAGCTGCACGTCGCCCACGCCGGTGGAGGCGCGGACGACCGTCTCGGCGCCGTCCCGCTCGGTCAGGCCCTGGTGCACGGAGCCCAGCCCGGTGGACGCGGAGACGTCGACCACCGCGCCCGCGGGCAGCTGGACCGCCACGTCGCCGACCCCCGTGGTGGCCTCGATCGCGCCCCGCGGGGTGGCGTCGAAGCGCAGCGTGACCCCGCCGGTCCCGGTCTTGGCCTCGACGGCGCCGACCAGCCGGTCGAGCTCGATGTCGCCGGCGCCGGTGGCCACCGCCACGTCGCTTCCGCTGGCCGCGCCGCGCACGTCGCCGGCGCCCACGTCGATCTCCAGGTCCCCGGCCAGGCCGTCGAGGACCACGTTCCCGGCGCCGAGGTCGATCTCCACCGGGAGCGCCCCGGGCACGATGATCTCGAGGTCGACCGTGCAGCGGCTGGGCAGCCCGTCGTGCCGCGACTCGATCTCGACGGTGCGGCCGTCGCGGCGGACCTCGAAGCGGCAGCTGGGGCCGAGGTCGGCGTCCAGCACGCGGACCGCCACGGCGCTGGCCGCGCCGCCGCGCAGCGTCAGATCCCCGGCGACCAGGTCGATCTCCACGTCGTCGAGCTCGTCGAGCGGGAAGCTGCGGTCCTCCAGTACGGCTTCGTTCCCGCCGCCGCCGCCGTCCCCCTTCTCGGGGCGCAGCGGGTCGGGGTCGAGGGCCGACACGAGGGTCAGGCCGAGGATGTACGGGCCGAGGACGATCGAAGACAGCAACACGTTGGCCATGATTCCTCCCACCCCCGGGGTCCGGCATCCATCCGGCGGGTTCGCCCCCCACTACGCGCCGTGTCCCGGGGCTATTGCACCCGGATCTACACTTTTTTTCGTAGAGTGAGACTCACCAGGAGATCACGGGCTGTCCGGGGTGCGCCGGAGGCGCCCGCGGACGTCCTCGACGAGGTGGTACAGCACCGGGCAGGCCACCAGGATCAGCACCGAGCTGATCCCCACCCCGCCGATGCTGACGATCGCCATCGCCTGGCGCAGCTCGGCGCCCTCGCCGAGGGCCAGCGCCAGCGGCACCATCCCCGCCATCGTCGACAGGCTGGTCATCAGGATCGGCCGCAGCCGCCGCAGCGCGCCCCGCTGCAGGGCCTCCTCGATCGCCATGCCCTCGCCCCGCAGGCGGTTGGTCTCCTCCAGCATCAGGATCGCGTTGTTGACCACGATCCCCACGAGCATCACCAGCGCCATCAGCCCGAAGATGTCCAGATCGATGCCGGTCGCCGCCAGCGCGACCAGCACGCCGATCAGCGCCAGCGGCAGGGTGCTGAGGATCGTCAGCGGGTGGATCAGCGACTCCAGCAGCCCGGCCAGCAGCATGTAGGTCAGCACGATCGCCAGCAGCAGCGCGCGGAAGATCTCGCCGGTGGCCTCGGCCCGCTGCTCCTCCTCGCCGCCGAGCACGATGCGGTACGGCTCCTCGAGGTTCTCCAGATCGAGCTCCTCGGCCAGCGCGGCGGTGACGTCGGCCGTCGAGCCGTAGCTCAGGTTGGCGAACACCACCACCCTGCGGTAGCGGTCCTGGCGGGTGATCGACGACGGCGCCGTGACCTGCTCGACGCGGGCCAGCTCGCGCAGCGGGATCTGCGCCCCCGACTCGGTCTGGATCGTGGTCGCCGCCACGCTGGACAGGTTGGTGCGGTCGGCCTGCCGCAGCCGCACGCGGACCGGGTCCTCCTGCCGCTCGCGGCGGACGCGTGCCTCGGTGTCGCCCTCCACGGCGACGCGCAGCGCCATCGCCACCAGGGAGGGATCCAGCCCTGCGGCCGCCACCCGCTGCTTGTCCGGCGTGACCCGGATCTCCGGCGACGTCTCCACGCCGCTGGCGCCGATGTCGACCACGTTGGGCTGGGCCTCGAGGGCCTCGACCACGCGGCCCTGGAGCTCCTCGAGGCGCGCGGGATCGGGCCCCAGGATCTCGATCATCAGGTCGTCGCGCACGGCGTTCTCGCCGCCGCCGAGCTCCTTGAGCGTCAGGTCTGCGCCGGGCACCGCGCGCACCAGCGCCGGCCGCAGCTCGGCGATCACCTCGGTGGTCGGCGCGGCGTCCTCGGCCAGCACGACGCGGAACTCGCCCGCGGAGCGGGACATGATGTCCCCGAACAGCGAGCCGTACATCCCGATCTGGTCGTAGACCAGCTCCACGTCGTCCCGCGCGAGCAGCACGTCCTCGGCGCGGCGCACCGCCTCCTCGGTGTCGTCCAGGCTGGTGCCCTTGGGCATCGTGACCTGCAGCACGAAGAACCCCTGGTCGGGGTTGACGAACCAGCCCAGCGAGACCAGCGGGCCGAGCATCCCCATCGAGGCGACGAAGATCAGGCCGAGCCCCGCCAGCGTCGCCAGCCGGTGGCCGAGCACCCAGCGCAGCGCCCCGCCGTAGGTGTGGGCCAGGGCGTCGTAGCCTCTCTGCCACAGCTTGATCAGCGGTCCCTTGGGCAGCTCGCGGCCCCGCTTGCGGTACAGGAACGACGCCAGCATCGGCGTCAGCGTGAACGACATCACCAGCGAGAACACCATCGAGAACGCGATGGTCAGCGCGAACTGGACGAACAGCTTGCCGGCGATCCCGCTCATGAACGCGATGGGGGTGAACACCGCGATGTTGGTCACGGTGGAGCCCAGCACGCCGAGCACCACCCGGCCGGTGCCGCGGTTGGCGGCCTCGGCGCCGGTGTGGCCGTCGGCGGCCTCGCGGGCGATGGACTCGATCACCACGATCGACGCGTCCACCAGGGTGCCGACGGTGATCGCCAGCCCCATCAGGGTCATGTAGTTGATCGAGAACCCGGCCAGGTACACGAACGTCAGCGACGCGACGATCGACGCCGGGATCGACAGCGCCACGATCGCCGTGCCCCGCAGGTCGTGGAGGAAGAACCACAGCATCAGCGCGGTGAGCAGGACGCACAGGCCCATCGTCGCGGCCAGGTTGTTCACCGACGTCTGGATCGACACCGAGGCGTCGTAGACGACCTTCAGCTCCATCCCCGGCTCCAGGGCGTCCCTGGCGTCGTGCAGCTCCGCGCGCAGCTCCCGCCCCAGCGCCACGGTGTTGCTGCCCCCGAGCTTGTAGATCGACACGCCCACCGCGGGCTCACCGTCCAGCCGCGCGCGCAGCGTGTCGGGGGTCAGGCCGTCGTAGACGTCGGCCACCGCGGCCACCGGGATCGTCTCGCCGGTGGGCGCCTCGATCATCGCCCGCGCCACGTCGTCGGCGGAGTGGTAGGCCCCGGCGAGGCGCACCGGTACCGCCTGGCGCTCGTCCTCCACCGTGCCGGCGGGCAGGTCGACGCCGCCCTTGCGCACCGCCTCGACGACGTGCCCCAGCGTCAGGTGGTGGGCCAGCAGCCGCGCCTGGTCGACCTCGACCTGGACCTCGGTCTCGCGGTTGCCGACGAGCTCCACCGCGGCGACCCCGTCGATCCGGGCGCAGGGTTGCTCGATGTGCTCCTCGAGCCAGCGGGTCATCTCGTCGGGGGGCAGGTCGCCGGTGATCGCCAGCTGCAGCACCGGCGCGCTGCCCAGATCGAGGGCCTGGATCAGCGGCTTGTGGGCCCCGGGGGGGAGCTCGTGGTCGATGCGCTCCAGCTGTGCGCGGACCTCCTCGATCGTCTCCTCGGTGCTGGATTCCATCTTCAGCTGGAGGATCACGATCCCGGCGTCGGGGTTGGCGATCGAGCGGATCGACGTGACGTTGTTGACCTTGCCCAGCGCGTCCTCCATCGGGATCAGCACCGCGGTCTCCACGTCCTGCGGGCCGGCGCCGGGGTAGACGGTGGTCACCATCACGTAGGGCAGGCTGAAGTCGGGCAGCAGCTGCACCGGCATCTGGCGGTAGGCGATCAGGCCGAACACGACGAACACGCCGATGACCATCGTCATCATCACGGGGCGCCGGACCGAGAGCCGCGAGAGGAACACGTCCGCCCCCCCTTACCGTGCGTCCAGCACGAGCAGCCGGGTGCCGTCGCCCTCGATGCGCGCCTGGCCGTTGGTCACCACCCGGTCCCCCTCGTCCAGCTCGCCGAGGACCTCGATGCGGTGGTCGTCGAACACCCCCGTGACCACCGGGACGCGGCGGGCCACGTCGCCCTCGCCGGCGACCCACACCGCCGCGCCGTCCTCGCCGCCCACCACCGCGCCGCGGGGCACCGCCAGCACCGGCTCGCCGGCACCGGCCTGGACGGTGACCTCCACCGGGTAGCCGGGCAGCAGATCGTGCCCGGCGTTGGGGATCTCGACGCGCACGCGGAACTGGTTGAGCACCGGGTATGCGCCCATCGCCCGCTCGGTGACCGTGCCGCGGAACACCCGCCCCGGCAGCGCCGCGGTGCGGACCTCGACGGCCTGCCCGACCTCGATGGACGCCACGTCCACCGACTCCGCCATCAGCTCGGCGACCACCGCCTCGATGTCCGCCACCTGCAGCAGCGGGCGATCGTTGGGGACCATGTCGCCGGCCCGGTAGTCGACGCGCGTCACCGTGCCGGCGATCGGCGCGGTGATGCGGATCGAGGCCAGCGCCGACTCGTAGTCCGCCCGTGCCGCGTCGAACTGGGCCCGGGCGTGCTCCAGCTGCTGGTCGGTGACGCCGCCCTCGGCGTGCAACGCCTCCACCCGCTCGAGATCGGCCTGCGCCGCCTCGTACTGGGCCGTCAGCGGGCCGACGCGGAAGCCCATCGGCGACAGCGCGGTGTCGCTCATGCTGGCCAGCAGCTGGCCGCGCCGCACCTCCTGGCCGACCTCGACGTGGACCTTGCGCAGCAGGTTGGGGGTCGCGACGATCACCTCGGCCTGCTCGCGGCCCTCCAGCGTCCCGAACAGGCGGATCTGGCGTGCCACCTCGGTGCGCTCCACCGCGGCGACCTCCACCGGCACGCCCTGGGCGCGGTCCAGGTCGCGCTGGGTCGGCACCGGGGCCTTCTCCCGCTCGGCGCGCAGCACGCCGATCACCGTGATCGCCGCCAGGGCGGCGCCCACCAGGCCGATGGCCTTCAGCCAGCCCTTCATGGCGTGTCCTCCATCCGCTCGACGAAGGCGGCGACGAGGCTGGTCAGCGCCTCGGTGTTGCGCTCGTGGAACTCGGGAACGACCTCGGGCGGCGTGGTCGCCTCCTGCCAGATCGCCCCGACGCGGACCATCATCAGCAGATCGGCCAGCGCCTCGGGATCGGCCTCCACGCCCAGGTCGTCCAGCAGCCGCTCGAGGATCTCGGCGAGCAGCGCGGTGACCCGACCGATCTGGTTCTTGAACGCGTTGCGCGGGCGTTCCAGCGCCACGCAGGTGGACAGGATCGCGGGGGTCAGGATGTAGGGCCGGTCGTCGCGGGCGAACCACCAGCGGACCATCGCCTGCAGCGCCAGCGCCGCCGGCATCTGCCGGGTCTGCGCCGCCACCTCCTCGAGGATCCCCCAGCGACGCTCGACCTCGGCCTCGACCATCACCGAGAACAGCTCCTCCTTGGACGCGAAGTGGAAGTACACGCCCCCCTTGGTCAGCCCCGCCTCCCTGGCGATGCGGGCCATCGAGACCTTGTCGTAGCCGTCCTCGGCGAAGGCCTTCAGCGCCGCCTCGAGGATCTGCTTGCGGCGCACCTCCTCGGGCAGCTTCTTGAACGTGCTCATCGCGCCTCCGGGGTGGGGGAGGGGACCGGCCCCCCTTCCACTCATTCCGACCAGTCGGAATCTAGTTTGGTTTACACCGGACGGCGACCGGGATCAAGACTCATTCCGACCGGTCGGAATGCAAACTCAGGTGGGACCCGCGACGGTGTCCAGCGCGCGGACCACCGCCTCGTCGGGGTAGCGGCCGAGCAGGCCGCGGCACAGCCGGTCGACCTCCCGCTCCTCCTCGGCGCGGACCGCGACCGGGGCGTGGAACGTGGTCTCGGGGATCGTGAACCGCACCAGGTGGATCAGCTCGTGGGTCAGCACCACCAGCAGCAGCGCGTCGAGGCCCAGCCCGTCGCGGGCCTCGGCCTCGAGGATCCGCTCGTCGTGCAGGCAGATGCGGTGGAACCCGGACAGCCGGCCGCGGGGGGGGGCCGTCCGGCCGTAGCGGATCAACTGGGCCAGGCCGGGCTCGGCCGGGACCTCGTGGGGCTCGAGCTCGCCGAGCGTCCGCACGTCGTAGACGTACCGCGGGTGGGTGAACGACGGCACGTGGAACCGGTCGCCGACCAGCTCCTCGGCCCGGTCGAGCAGACCCTCGAAGCGTGCTCTCTGCTCGTCGCTGAACCCCGCCATCCGGCCGCAGCCTCCCCGCAAAAACTCTTGACATCGCGCGCGAACTGTCCATCTTGTCGGCGTCCGCTCGGGAGGAAACGCGTATGCCGATCTACGAATATCATTGCGACCACTGTGGTAGCGACTTCGAGGTCATGCAGCGTGTCTCCGAGCCCCCCGTCGAGACCTGCGAGCGCTGCGGGGCGGGCCCGGTCCACAAGCTGATCTCCCAGTCCAGCTTCATCCTCAAGGGCTCCGGCTGGTACGTCACGGACTACGGCCGCGGCAAGACCCACGCCAAGGAAGCCCACAAGGAGAAGGACCAGACCAAGAGCAGCTCGAGTACGACCAAGGGCGAGTCCAAGCCCAAGGCCTCTTCCGGCTCCGAGGGCGACAAGGCCTAGCTCGCCGCGAGCCGTTCCAGATACCGGGAGGCGCGCTGCGGCCCGCCTCTCGCCGTTCTGGGTGTACCGCCACTGAACGCGTGCACAATCGATCGGCCGCGTGGTACTACCACCGGACCACACCGCGACGACTCCACGGAGGTCCCGATGGCCGACACCGCCCCGTTCCAGACCCGGATCACCACGCTCCTCGGCATCGAGCACCCGCTGATCGGCGGCACGATGATGCACCTCTCCCGCGCCCCCCTGGTGGCCGGGATCTCCGAGGGCGGCGGGCTGGGGATCCTCGCCTCGGCGATCTTCCAGGACATGGGCGAGCTGCGCGAGGAGCTGCAGGAGATCCGCAACCTCACCAGCAAGCCGTTCTCGGTCAACCTCAACTTCTTCCCGATGCTCGCCCCGGTACCCGCCGAGCAGGTCCTCGACATCTGCCTCGAGGAGGGCGTGCGGCTGTTCGAGTCGTCGGGCCACTCGGCCCCCGAGGGCATCGCCGCGAAGATTCACGAGGCCGGTGGCGTGCTGATCCACAAGTGCGCGGGGGTGCGCTACGCCAAAAAGGCGTCGACGCTCGGCGTGGACGCCGTCACCGTCGTCGGCTGGGAGAACGGCGGCGCGATGGGGATGCTCGACGTGTCCACGATGGCCGTCGTCCCGCGGGTCGTCGAGGAGATCGACCTGCCCGTGATCGGCGGCGGCGGCGTGGGCGACGGCCGCGGGTTCCTCGCCGTGCTGGCGCTGGGCGCCGAGGGCGTGATCATGGGCACCAAGTTCCTGCTCGCCGAGGAGTGCCCGCTGCACCCGCGGATCAAGGAGGCGCTGTGCAGCGCCAGCGAGCTGGACACCTTGCCGATCATGCGCTCCCTGCGTGCGACCCACCGCGCCTGGAAGAACAAGGCCGCCGAGAAGGTGCTGGAGCTCGAGGCCGAGAACGCCGGCCTGCAGGAGCTGTTCCCCTACATCGGCGGCGAGACCGCCAAGAAGATGTTCAAGGAGGGCGACCTCGACCTGGGGATCCTCTGCGTCGGCCAGGGGATCGGCCAGATGCGCGAGATCAAGCCCGCCGCCGAGCTGGTCCGGGACACCATCGCCGAGGCCGTCGCCGCCCGCGAGCGGATCGCCGGCTAGCCGCCTCCGGTCCCCACGTGTCGACCCACCTGATCGCCCGGATCCGCCTGGCCCACTGCAAGCGGGGGCCGGAGCGCTGCCCGACCTGCCGCGAGTGGGACGGGGGCGCGTGGTGCCTGCTGGACGTGGACCCGCCCGGCGCCGGGCGGCAGCAGCGGCGGACCCTCGAGGTCGAGCTCGAGGGGCGCCGGCAGTGGCGCGAGTTCGACGTGATCCGCGTGTTCGCCGACGAGCGGCAGGCCCGCGATCACGGGCAGGAGAGCGGGACCCCGGTGTCCGAGGGCTGAGAGCTTGTGAATCTATCCCCTCCCGTCGCCTGAGCACCGCATCATCCC
>CAZOYV010000164.1:0-19641 GCA_964584075.1 uncultured Rickettsiales bacterium
GACGACGACGCCGGGGACGACGACGCGGGCGACGACGACACCGCCTGCCGCGAGTACGGCTTCTCCGTGGACGACACCGCCACGATCACCAACAACAGCCTGGTGGACAGCTTCGACTCCAGCGCCGGCCCGTACGGCGGCCAGAACGTCGCCACCGGCGCCACGCTGACCACCAACAGCACCTCGTCGTGCGCCATCCACCTCACCACCGCCGCGACGCTGGAGGGGGACGCGTACGCCGGCCCAGGCGGCAACCCCGCCGACGTGATCTGCACCTCGGGGGGCGGCCACCACTACGGCAGCGCGCTCGAGCTGCCCTCCTCGGTGCCGATGCCCAGCCCTTCGCCGCCCGGCGTCCCGGGGAGCTCGGGCAACGAGGAGATCGACGGCGGCCAGCAGACCTGGTCCCAGGACCGCCACTTCGACAACCTCGAGATCAATGGCGGCGCGGTGGTGACCGTCGACGCCGACATCGCCGTGCTCTGCGACGGCAACGCCACGATCGGAAACGCCGAGATCCAGCTGGCCCCCGGCGCCCGCCTCGCGCTGTACGTCCAGGGCAACCTCACGATGGGCTCCGGCGCGGAGATCAACACCGATCTCGCCGATCCCGCGCGCGTCCTGATCGCCATGCTGAGCAGCGGCAACCTGGAGATCGGCCAGGGCGTCGAGGTCTACGGCGTGCTGGTCCACGACCAGGGCTCGATGCAGGTCGACGGCGGCGACATCTACGGCGCCGCGGTGGGCCAGCAGGCCACCATCACGTCGGGCGGCCTGCACGTCGACGAGCGGCTGATCTGTCCCTGACCGGCCGTCCCCGCGAGTCCCCCGGCGAGCGATGAATCCGCCTCACCGCGAGGGCTGACTGAACCTTCATTCATTTGACCTTGACCCCCCTCCCGGCACCCCCATAAGCTGCTCCGGCGAGGGTGATCCGTTTCGCGTTCGCGACCGCCACAACTCGACCGAATCGATGGGGTACCGACCCCCGGACCCGCGCGGGCAGGGAGGAGTTCTCGATGGCCCTGAACCTGGACACCGTCGGCGAGCCGATCGGGCCGCTGGTCAAGGAGTACGACTGGAAGGACGTCGTGCTCTATGCCCTAGGCGTCGGCGCCGGCTTCGACGACCTGGAGTACGTCTACGAGCAGAAGCTCAAGGTGATCCCGAGCTTCTCGATCGGCGCCGTGTTCGACTTCCTCGCCGCGTCGGCGCTGAGCTCGCAGGCCAACCTCGCGGGGATCCTCCACGGCGAGCAGGACATCCTGTTCCACGCCCCGATCCCCACCGAGGGCACGCTGACCACGTCGGGCGCGATCACCCACATCTTCGACAAGGGCGAGGGCAAGGGCGCGCTGGTGATCAGCGAGGCCGACACGGTCCACGACAACGGGCGGCGGCTGTTCACCAACAAGTTCACGCTGTTCTGCCGCCGGGACGGCGGGTTCGGCGGGGACGACGCGCCCCCCGAGGTGTTCGCGTTCCCCGACCGCGCCCCGGACTTCACCGAGGACGCCACGCCGTCGAAGGACCAGCCGCTGGTGTACCGCCTGTCCGGCGACATCTTCGCGCTGCACGTGGACCCGGACTTCGCCAGGGCCAGCGGGTTCGAGATGCCGATCATGCACGGGCTGTGCACCTTCGGCTTCGCCTGCCGCCACGTGGTCAAGCACCTGATGCCCGGCGAGCCCGAGCGGATGAGCCGCTACAAGGTGCGGTTCAGCAAGACGCTGTACCCCGGCACGCCGATCCAGACCCAGATCTGGAAGACCGGCGAAGGGCGTGCGGTGTTCCGCGTGATCAACCAGGCCACCGGCGACGTCGTGATCGACCGCGGGATCGTCGAGTGGCTCGACGACGAGGGGATGCGCCGCCGCGAGATGATGCAGGGCATCCGCTACGTCGACGACGACGGCGAGCCGCGGGTGGCGATCGTCACCGGGGCCGGCGCCGGGCTGGGCAAGGCCTACGCCCTGGAGCTGGCGCGCCGCGGGGCGCGGGTGGTGGTCAATGACCTCGGCGGGGCCCGCGACGGCTCGGGCGAGGGCTCGGCGATGGCCGCCGACGAGGTGGTCCGCGAGATCGTCGAGGCCGGCGGCGAGGCGGTGGCGAGCTACGACTCGGTGTCCAGCGAGGAGGGCGGCCGGGCGATCGTGGCCAGGGCCGTCGACACCTGGGGTCGGGTCGACATCCTGATCAACAACGCGGGGATCCTGCGGGACAAGTCGCTGGTCAAGATGGAGCCGTCGGCCTGGGAGCCGGTGCTGGCGGTGCACCTCGACGCCGGCTACTACGTGACCCGGCCAGCGTTCCTGAAGATGAAGCAGCAGGGCTACGGTCGCATCGTCCTGACGACCTCCGCGGCCGGCCTGTTCGGCAACTTCGGACAGACCAACTACAGCGCCGCCAAGCTCGGCCTGGTGGGCCTGATGAACACCCTCGAGATCGAGGGCCGCAAGTACGACATCAAGGTCAACACCGTCGCACCGCTGGCGACCACGCGGTTGTCCGAGGACATCATCCCGCCCGAGTTCAAGGAGGCGCTGAAGCCGGAATGCGTGGCTCCAATGACGTTGTATCTCGCGTCACAGGAGTGTCCGGTCAGCGGCCAGATCTACAACGCCGGCGCGGGCCACTTCAGCCGGGTCGAGATGGTCACCGGCCCCGGCGAGGTCCCCGGTGACGGCAAGGCGGTCCCGACGCCGGAGCAGGTCGCGGCGGTGATGGAGAACATCGCCGATCTCGACGACCGCGAGATCTACGTCGACGCCAACGCCGCGATCATGGGGATGATGACCCGGGCCCAGCAGGGTCCGGGGGGCGCCCCGAAGAAGAAGGCGGCGCCGGCCGCCGACGCCGGCGGAGGCGGGGGGGGCGGCATCTCCCCCGCAGAGGTCTTCGCGCGGATGCCCGAGCAGTTCGTCGCCGACGCGGCGGCGGGGCTCGACCTGGTGTTCCAGTTCCGGCTCGACGGCGACGGCGGGGGCGCGTGGTACGCGACCATCGCGGACCAGGCGTGCACCGTCTCCGAGGGCGAGCACGACAGCCCGACGACCACGATCCTGATGGGGGCCGCGGACTTCGTCGGGATGATCGAGGGCAAGCTCGACGCGATGAACCTGTACACCACCGGGAAGCTGAAGATCGAGGGGGACCTGATGAAGTCCCAGCTGATCGAGAAGCTCTTCGAGTTCTAGGAGGCGCGCGATGATCGGAATCACTTCCTACGGTGGCTACATCCCGCGGCTCCGGATGGACCGCATGACGATGTATCAGTCGATGGGCTGGTTCGCGCCGGCGACGATCATGGTCGCCCAGGGCGAGCGCGCGTTCTGCAACTGGGACGAGGACCCGATCACGATGGCGGTCGCGGCGGCCAAGGACTGCCTGATCGGGATGGACAAGAGCCGCGTCGACGGGCTCTTCGCCTGCTCCACGACGATGCCGTTCGCCGACCGCAGCAACGCCGGCATCGTCCAGACCGCGCTGAACCTGCGCGCCGACATCGACACCCGCGACCTGGGCTCGACCCTGCGCGCGGGCACGGGCGGGCTGATCACCGCGCTGGACACGGTCAAGGCCGGCGAGGGTGGCTCGCTGCTGGTCGTCGCCTCGGACATGCGCCGGGCCAGGACCGGCTACTTCTACGAGATGTGGTTCGGCGACGGCGCCGGGGCGCTCGCGGTGGGCAGCGAGGGCGTGATCGCCGAGTACCTCGGCAGCCACTCGGTGTCCTACGACTTCGTCGACCACTACCGCGGGGCCGGCAAGGACGTCGACTACATGTGGGAGGAGCGCTGGGTCCGCGACGAGGGCTACTCCAGGATCATCCCCGAGGCGGTGAACGGGTTGCTGCACAAGCTCGGGATCACGATGGACGACGTCGACCAGTTCGTGTTCCCGTGCTTCTTCAAGGCCGAGCACCGCAAGATCGCCAAGAAGCTGGGCGCCGGCGGCGACAAGGTCCCCGGCAACCTCCACGAGGTCTGCGGCGAGACCGGCGCGGCGCACCCGTTCGTGATGCTGATCCACGCGCTGGAGGAGGCCAAGCCCGGCGACCGGATCCTGCTGTGCGGCTTCGGCCAGGGCTGCGACGCGCTGTACTTCCGCGTCACCGAGGCGATCGCCGACCTGGCGCCGCGCACCGGAATCCATGGCTCGCTGGAGCGGGGCGTGACGGTGCGCAACCACCAGAAGTTCCTCGAGTTCCGCGAGCTGATCGACACCGAGATGGGGATCCGCGCCGAGGCCCCGACCCAGACGGCGATGACCGCGCTGTGGCGCAACCGCAAGATGATCCTCGGCCTGGTGGGCGGCAAGTGCCCGCTGTGCGGCACCGCCCAGTGGCCCAAGATGGACATCTGCGTCAACCCGGCGTGCCGCGAGGTCACCGAGATGGAGGACTACGAGTTCTCCGATCGCCCGGCGACGGTCAAGACCTTCACCGGCGACCTGCTGGCGGTGTCGGTCGACCCGCCGGCGGTGTACGGGATGATCCAGTTCGAGGGCGGCGGCCGGTTCATGGCCGACTTCTCCGACTGCACCCACGAGGACGTGTTCGTCGGCCAGCCGGTGACGATGGCGCTGCGCAAGCGCTACACCGACGCCGAGCGGGGCTTCACCGGGTACTTCTGGAAGGCGATCCCGGTGCCGGGCAGCAAGCCCGAGGAGAAGAGCGCCGGGCCCGAGATCCGTTTCGACGACCGCGTGGCGCTGATCACCGGCGCCGGCGGCGGCCTGGGCCGGATCTACGCCCTGGAGCTGGCCAGGCGGGGCTGCAAGGTGGTGGTCAACGACCTCGGCGGGGCCGCGGACGGCACCGGCAGCTCGTCGTCCGCCGCCGACCGGGTCGTCGCCGAGATCGTCGAGGCCGGCGGCGAGGCCGTCGCCAACTACGACTCGGTGGCCACCGTGGAGGGCGGCCAGGCGATGGTCGACCAGGCCCTCGAGGCCTTCGGGCGGATCGACATCGTGATCAACAACGCGGGGATCCTGCGCGACCGCTCGATCGCCAAGATGGAGGCCCCCGAGTGGGAGGCGGTGCGGTCGGTGCACCTGCACGCGGCGTACAACGTCACCCGCCCCGCGTTCCTGAAGATGAAGGAGCAGGGCTACGGCCGGGTGGTGATGACCACCTCGGCGGCGGGGCTGTACGGCAACTTCGGCCAGGCCAACTACTCGGCGGCCAAGATGGGGCTGGTGGGCTTCGCCAACACGCTGAAGATCGAGGGCGCCAAGTACGACGTCAAGGTCAACACCGTCGCCCCGCTGGCGCTGACCCGGCTGACCGAGGAGATCATCCCGCCGGACCTGCACGAGAAGGTCCAGCCCGAGTGGGTCGCTCCAATGGTGTTGTACCTTTGTAGCGAGAGTTGCGCGCCCTCGGGGCAGGTGTTCAACGTCGGCGGCGGCGTGATCAACCGCGCGGCGCTGGTCCAGGGCCCCGGGGTGGTGATCGGCGGCGGGCTGCCGACGGTGGAGGACGTGGCCGCGAACTGGGCGGCGATCGACTCCCTCGAGGGCGCCGAGGAGTTCCCCAACGCGATGGCGGCGCTGGGGCCGATCATGGCGGCGGTCTCCGGCGGGGGCGGCGCACCGCCCAGGCCGGGCGGGGGCGGGGCCCCCGAGCCGGACGCCCCCACCGAGCCCGGGAGCCTGACCCCGGCGATGGTCTTCACGCGGATGCCCGACGCGTTCGTCGCCGACGCGGCGCAGGGGCTGTCGGTGGTGTTCCAGTTCAAGCTCGGCGGCGACGGCGGCGGGGAGTGGTACGCCACCATCGACGGCGGGACCTGCACCGTCACCGAGGGCGTCCACGACACCCCGACGACGACCATCGGGATGGAGGCCTCGGACTTCCTCGACATGATCGAGGGCAAGGCGAACCCGATGGCGCTGTTCACCGGCGGGAAGCTCAAGATCGAGGGCGACCTGATGAAGTCCCAGCTGATCGAGAAGATCTTCAGGTTCTAGGAACCGGAGGCGACACCATGGCAACAGGAATCCGAGACAAGGTCGCGATCATCGGCATGGGCTGCTCCCGGTTCGGCGAGCGCTGGGACTGCGGCGCCGAGGAGCTGATGGTCGAGGCGTACACCGAGGCGCTCGAGGACGCCGGCGTCACGCCGGACCAGATCGGCGCCGCCTGGCTCGGCACCTGCCTCGAGGAGATCAACGTGGGCAAGAGCGCGCTGCCGATGTCGGTGGCGCTGCGCCTGCCGCGGATCCCCGTGACGCGCACCGAGAACTTCTGCGCGTCGGGCACCGAGTCGTTCCGCGGCGCGGTGTACGCGGTGGCGTCGGGGGCCTACGACATCACGCTGGCGATGGGCGTCGAGAAGCTCAAGGACACCGGCTACGGCGGGCTGCCCAACCTGGGCAGCAACGCGGGGCCGACCAACTTCCTGTGGTTCCCCAACCTGACCGCGCCGGGGTCGTTCGCCCAGCTGGCGGCGGCGTACTGCGCCAAGTGGGGGGTGCCCGCCGACCGGCTCAAGCGCGCCATCGCCCACGTGTCGACCAAGAGCCACGCCAACGGCGTGCTCAACCCCAAGGCGCACCTGCGCAAGGAGGTCACGATCGACCAGGTGATGGCCTCGCCGATCATCGCCCACCCGCTGGGGCTGTTCGACTGCTGCGGGGTCTCCGACGGCGCCGCGTGCGCGATCGTCTGCACGCCGGAGAAGGCCCGCGAGCTGGGCCACACCGGGCCACTGGTCAGCGTCAAGGCGCTGCAGCTGGCGCTCAGCAGCGGCGAGGAGATGTCGTACGACGAGTGGGACGGCGACCACTTCATGACCACCTCGGTGTGCAGCACGCGCGCCTACGAGGAGGCCGGGATCACCGACCCGCGCGAGGAGATCAGCATGATGGAGCTGCACGACTGCTTCTCCATCACCGAGCTGGTGACCTACGAGGACCTGCACATCAGCGAGCGGGGCAAGGCGTGCGACGACGTGCTCGACGGGTTCTACGACCGCGACGGGCAGATCCCGGCCCAGATCGACGGCGGGCTGAAGTGCTTCGGGCACCCGATCGGCGCCTCCGGCCTGCGGATGATCTACGAGATGTACCTGCAGCTGCTCGGCCGCGCCGGCGAGCGGCAGCTCGACGATCCGAAGATCGGCCTGACCCACAACCTGGGCGGGTTCCCGTTCATGAACATCTGCAGTATCGCGATCGTGGGCCGCTACGAGGGGTAGTCGCATGGAAATCCTGCCGTATACCGAGGACCACAAGATCTTCCGCGAGTCGGTGCGCAAGTTCGTGGAGAAGGAGCTCGTCCCCCACGTCGAGGAGTGGGAGCGGGAGCGGCTGGTGCCGCCGGAGTACTGGCGCAAGATGGGCGAGCAGGGGTTCCTGTGCATGGACGTCCCCGAGCAGTACGGCGGCTTCGGCGTCGACTTCCTGTACTCGCTGATCGTCACCGAGGAGCTGACCAGGGCCGGCGCCACCGGGCTCGCCGCGCCGCTGCACACCGACGTGGTGGTGCCCTACATCACCTCGTTCGGCTCCGAGGAGCAGAAGCAGAGGTACCTGCCCGGGTGTGTCAGCGGGGAGACCATCGCCGCCGTCGCGATGACCGAGCCCGGCACCGGCAGCGATCTGGCCGCGATCCGCACCACCGCGGTGGAGGACGGCGACGAGGTCGTGCTCAACGGCCAGAAGACGTTCATCAGCAGCGGGATCAACTGCAACCTGGTCGTCGTCGCCGCCCGCAACCCGGAGGTCGAGGACGCCCACGGCGGGATCAGCCTGTACCTCGTCGAGGGCGGGACCCCCGGGTTCACCAAGGGCCGCAAGCTGGACAAGATCGGCCTGCACAGCCAGGACACCGCCGAGCTGTTCTTCGAGGACTGCCGGATCCCCAAGGCCAACCTGCTGGGCCAGAAGGGCGGCGGGTTCCTGATGATGATGCAGAAGCTGGTCCAGGAGCGGCTGGTGGTCTGCATCCTGTCGGTGGTGATGGCCGAGCAGATGCTGGAGTGGACGGTCGACTACTGCCAGCAGCGCAAGGCGTTCGGCCGACCGCTGACCAAGTTCCAGAACACCCAGTTCCGGCTGGTCGAGATGGCCACCGAGGTCAAGCTCGGGCGGACCTTCATGGACCGCGTGATCGTCGACCACATGGAGGGCCGCAACCCGGTCGTCGACGTCTCGATGTGCAAGTACTGGACGAGCGAGATGGCGATGCGCGTCGCCGACGGCTGCCTGCAGCTGCACGGCGGCTACGGCTACTGCGAGGAGTACCCCATCGCCCGCGCCTGGCGCGACGCCCGCGTGATGTCGATCTTCGCCGGCACGTCCGAGATCATGAAGGTCGTGGCGGCCCGCTTCATGGGGCTCTGAGGGCGCCGTCAGTCCAGGTACGCCTCGATGTCCTCGCCGTTGTCCTTGAGGGTGTCGATCACCAGGTTCAGCGCGGCGTCCTCGGGCAGCGGGGCGTCCATCAGCTCGGCGATCATCCAGATCGCCTCCAGCCGCAGGGTGTGGCCGTCGTCCCACGGCAGCGCCACCGCGATCCAGTACTGCTGATCGACGGTCAGGAAGTCGACCGACACGTCGGCCGGGCCCTCGAGCCAGGCGCGCTGGGTCATCACCGTGCCGACGTCGGTGTCGACCCAGCGGAACTGGGTGCGGTTGTCGGTCACGACCTCGATGCCGAACGGCAGCGTCATCACGATCTCGTTGGTCACCTCGAGCTGCGGGCAGTCCATCTCGAGGAAGCAACCGGCGTCGTCGAGGAAGGTGCGGTCGTACACCTCGTACTGGTCGGGGAACACCGCGAGCTGATCGGCGGCGACGATGGCGTACACCACGTCGTCGAGATCGTAGCCGAGCTCGTAGCCGACGGCCGCGCCGAGCAGGCCGTCGAGGTCCCGCTCGAGGTCGTCGAGCTCGTCGACGGTCTCCTGCTCGAGGTTGCTGATCGTGTAGCCCTCGAAGGTCTGCTCGAGGTTGTCGCCGAGCCAGGCGTGGAGGTTCTCGGTCCCGGCGCGCATCGCCCACGGCTGGCGGTCGGGCTGGTGCTCGAAGATGTAGCTGCACAGCTCGTCGAGCTCGGTGGGGGCGTCGGGGGGACGGCAGCCGCCGGTCGCGAGGGCGAGCACCAGCACCGGCACGAGGGTCCGCATCGATCCATTCTGACAGATCGGGTCGGATCCCGGGAGACACGAACGACGCGCTGGCCCGGGCGGGCGGGGGATCGTACGCTGGCCGGGCCGGGAGGAGCCGATGCACGCCCGTACCACCTCGCTGCTCGCCGTGCTGCCGCTGGCCGTGGCCCTCGGCTGCCCCACCGGCGAGGACCCGCTCGACCCGCTGGCCGCCACGGTCGTGACGTTCAACACCGGCACCAGCGAGGGCGTCGTGCCCGCCGGCGAGCCCAACGGCGGCTACGGCGAGGAGCAGGCGTCGTGGTCCGACCAGTACTACGGCGACGGGCTGGCGTTCGAGGCGGTGATCGCCGACACGCTGGCCTACTTCGCCGAGGTGGACCCCGACGTGGTCGTGTTCCAGGAGATCTTCTACAGCGGGCTGTGCCCCGAGATCCCCGCGGAGGCCTACCCCGGCTTCGTCTGCGAGAGCTGGCAGCCCGGCGACCCGACCGTGGCCCAGCGGGTGCTCGGCGACGGCTGGCAGGTGGCCTGCCACCCGGGCAAGGACGACAAGTGCGCGGCGGTCCACGAGCGGTTCGGGACGTTCCGCGGCTGCGACGGGGCGTTCTGCCTCGAGGGGCTCGACGGGGGCGAGGTCGACGGCTGTGGCTCGGGCTCGCGGGTCGGGCGCGGCGTGATCGAGCTGGCCGCCGGCGGGGAGCTGACGGTGGTCAACGTCCACGGCAGCTCCGGGTTCGCCCAGGATGACCAGGACTGCCGCGTGGCGCAGTTCGAGCTGGTGTTCGAGGACCTCGACGGTGCCCCCGCGGCCAGCGGCGAGCGCAACCTGATCATGGGCGACCTCAACACCGATCCGGGGCGGCTGGGGGACGCCGATCCGTCGGCGGCGTACTTCGCCGAGCAGGTGCAGGCCGGGGGGTTCCACTTCGTCACCGACGTCGGCGAGGACGCCGAGCCGAGCTACCTGCTGCTCAACATCGACCACGTGGTCTCCGACGCCCTGGACGGCTCCTGCCGGGTGGCGGGGCTGGACGGCGGGGGGCCCGCGGTCAGCGAGATCCTGTTCTTCGATCACAAGCCCGTGGCCTGCGAGGTCGCGGTGCCCCGAGCGACCAGGTAGAATCGACCGTCGAGGGGACGCACACGCAACGCGCGTCGCGTAGAGAGTAGAGAGTCGAACCAAGACGACGAGGCGAGACCATGATCGAGCACGACGACCCGGAGAAGGGCGACGACGAGTCGCTGGACACAGTCGACGACGACGAGCAGGCCCAATCGGGGCGGAAGAAGCGCATCCATCAGCGCGTCAAGCTGGTCGTCGAGGTCGGCGCCGACAGCGCCAACCGGTTCTGGAGCGGGCTGACCGAGAACATCAGCGCGGGGGGGCTGTTCATCGCCACCGAGTCGCCGTTCGAGGTCGGCGAGGAGCTGACCGTCAACCTGCAGCTCAAGGGACGCCGCGGTGCCCAGGCGATCCACTGCCGGGTCTGCTGGCTGCGCGAGTTCCCCGACGGCGGCCTGCTGCCGGGGATGGGCGTGCAGTTCGTCGACATGAGCGCCGATCAGGCCACGGCGATCAAGAAGTACATCGAGACCGAGGATCTCGAGGTGCTGTTCTGGGACCAGTCCTGAGTTGACCGCCCGCGGCGGCGTTCCTACCCTGTAGCAGCCCCGGGGGGAGGGGCCGGCACCGACCCATCGTCGCGGAGTGCGCGCACCTGGAGGACAGGACCATGGCCGAGTGGGTCTACGAGAAGCCCGACAACCTCGTCGCGATGTGGGAGCGCTCGCTCCAGCGCTACGGCGACCGGGAGTGGCTGGGGACCAAGAACGCCGCGGGTGACGGCTACGACTGGATCACCTACCGCGAGGGCGGCGAGCACGTCGACGCGCTGCGCGGAGGGCTGGCCAGCCTCGGGGTCGGCGAGGGCGACACGGTCGCGATCATCGCGGGCAACCGCAACGAGTGGGCGTACTGCTGCTACGCGACGTACGGCCTCGGCGCGCGGTTCGTGCCGATGTACGAGCAGGAGCTGGTCCAGATCTGGAAGTACATCATCGCCGACAGCGGCGCGAAGGTGGTGGTCGTCTCGACGCCCGAGATCCACGAGCAGATCCGGGACTGGACCGGCGAGATCGAGGCGCTCGAGCACGTGATCCTGATCGACGGGAGCGGCGAGGGCACGCTGGCCCACCTCGAGCAGGTCGGCCGCGACGCGCCGGTGGCCGCGATCCACCCCGACCCCACCGACATCGCCGGGCTGATCTACACCTCGGGGACCACCGGCGACCCCAAGGGGGTGCTGCTGTCCCACGGCAACCTGTCGAGCAACATCATCGGCGGGCTGAAGTCGTTCACCCACTTCACCCACGAGGACCGGACGCTGTCGTTCCTGCCCTGGGCCCACGCCTACGGCCAGACCGCCGAGCTGCACGGGGTGATGTCGATCGGCGCGTCGACCGGGTTCGCCGAGAGCCCCAAGACGATCGTCGACGACCTGGCGCTGGTCCAGCCCACGCTGCTGTTCGCCGTGCCGCGGGTGTTCAACAAGGTCTACGCGCGGGTGCACCAGAAGATCGAGGACCAGGGCGGCCTGGCCAAGGCGCTGTTCGAGATGGGCGTCGCCGCCGGGGCGCGCCAGCAGGAGCTGGCCCGGGAGGGCCGGTCCAGCTGGTGGGTCGACCTCAAGCACGCCATCGCCGACAAGATCGTGTTCAGCAAGATCCGCGAGCTGTTCGGCGGGCGGATGAAGTTCTCGTTCTCCTCCAGCGCGGCGCTGAGCCCGCACATCATCGAGTTCTTCTGGACCATCGGGATCCAGATCTACGAGGCGTGGGGCATGACCGAGCTGTCCCCGATCGCCACGATCTGTACCCCCGAGGCGGTCAAGTTCGGCAGCGCGGGGCTGCCCATCGAGCACGTCAGGCTGGTGATCGACCCCGACACGCTGGACCCCGACGGCGCCGGCGGCGAGCTGATCGTGTACGGCCCCAACGTGATGCAGGGCTACCACAACAAGCCCGAGGCCACCGCCGAGACGATGACCGAGGACGGCGGCCTGCGCACCGGCGACCGGGTGCTGATCGACGACGACGGGTTCCTGTTCATCACCGGGCGGATCAAGGAGCAGTACAAGCTCGAGAACGGCAAGTTCGTCTACCCCGCGGCGATGGAGGAGGAGGCCAAGCTGCTGCCCAACGTCGAGCAGATGCTGGTCTACGGGCTGAACAAGCCGTTCAACGTGGCGCTGGTGGTCCCCGACTTCGAGGCGCTGGCCAAGTGGGTCGAGGCCCGGGGCCTGCCCGACGACCCCGACAAGATCGTGGCCGATCCGGAGCTGCAGGAGATGCTCGCCGAGCAGATCACGGAGCAGCTGCGGGGCAAGTTCGGCAGCTACGAGATCCCCAGGAAGTACCACGTCGTCGCCGAGGCGTTCACCCCCGAGAACGGGCTGCTGACCCCGACGCAGAAGCTCAAGCGCCGGGTCGTCCTGAAGAAGTACCAGGACGCCATCGACGCGATGTACGCGTAGCGTGCGCGGGCGCGGCGACGCCCGGCCGGATCAGCCGGTGGCCTTCTTCGACTTCGTCTTCTCGCCGGCGGGCGAGGGGGACTCCGTCCCGCCGAGGTCGTAGCTCTCCGGGGGACCCTCGGTGGTCGGCTCCATCGGGATGTGGTCGCCCTTGCCCTCGTGGATCACGTTCCACGCCAGGATCAGCGACTCGGTGCACTGGTCGATGTTGAACGTGCCGCTGTTGACCACCAGGTCGTAGTGGTCGGGGTCGACGATGTCCTCGTGGTAGTAGTGCTTGACGAACGCCCGGCGGTCGGCGTCGCGGCGCAGCACCAGGCGCTTGGCCTTGGCCTGCGTGATCTGCAGGATGCTGGCGATGCGGTCGATGCGCAGGCTCAGCGGCGCGACGATCCGCACGCGGAAGGAGCGCTCGGGGGGCAGGATGAAGTTGGCCCCGCGGCCGACCACCACGCCGCCCTCGTGGTTGGCGATGTCCTCGACCACCTGGCGCAGGATCTGGACGTACTCGTCGGGCATCAGGTTGAGGTGCCGCAGGTAGCGGGTGGGCACGATCCCGCGCTGGTTGACCAGCGAGTCCATCATCCCCTCGAACAGCGAGTTGGGCTTCTCGTCGCGGCTCTCCACCACCGACGTCTCGATCTTGGCGATCTCGGCGACGCGCTGGATGATGTCCCGGTCGTAGAACTTGAGCCCCAGCTCCATCGCGGCCCGCGCGGCGACGATCTTGCCGCCGCTGCCCGCCTGGCGGGAGACCGTGATCACCTGCAGGTCGGGGTCCTTGGGGGCCGATCGGGCGTCCTCGACCTTGTTCCACTTGGTGAGCTGGCGCTCGAGGGTCCGGATCATCGCCGGGGTCATCGCATCGGCCATCGTCGACCTCCTCCAGGGCTCCATTGTCGACGCGCGCGCGGGGAGGGGTCAACCGTGCCCGGTCCGCCCGGTCGTCGCGTTCTCGAAGGGGTTCATTCGGGGGCCGGGAAGTCGGCGATCCACAGGTCGGCGTCGGACAGGTCGACGGCCATGTACAGCATGGTCCCGTCGGCGGAGACCGACAGCATCGGGGTGCCGGGGAACACCCCCGGCGCGATGGAGACCGCCAGGCGCTCCTCGCCGGTCTCGGTGTCGAGCACCACGACGCGGGCGTCGTCGGCGGTCAGCAGCCGCCGGCTGTCGGGCATCCACACCGGGTAGTAGCCGCGCTCGAACTCGCGGACGAGCGAGCAGGTCTCCGCGTCGAAGATCCCGAGGCGGCCCTCGTGGGCGCGGGTGGCGGCGATCCAGCGGCCGTCGGGGGACCAGTCGGTGGCCCACCAGCCGGCCAGCTCGGGGTCCCGCTGCGCCTCGACCTGGGCGTCGAGGTCGCCGTCGAGCTCGACGCAGATCGGCTGGGGCGCGCCGTCGTTGAACACCAGGCGCCGGCCGTCGGGGGACCACGACGGGATCGCCGGCTCGGAGACCGCGTCGCCGGACAGCCGCTGCAGCCCGCCGCCGTCGGGGCGTACGCTCCACAGCGCGTCGACCCCGCCGCGCGAGCCGTAGAACAGGATCCGCTCGCCGTCCGGGGACCACTGCGGGCCGCGGGTGTAGACCTCGTCGCTGCTCAGCGCGCGCAGCTCGGTGCCGTCGGCGCGGCTGACGTAGAGGTTCTCTTGGGCCCCGCGGGAGGTGAACGCGAGCCACGCCCCGTCGGGGGAGACGTCGGGGCAGCCGAACCGCTGGGCACCGGTGGTGACCGCGCGCGGCGCGCCCCGCGCGACGCCGGTGGCGGGATCCAGCTCGACGGCGTGGATCTGGGAGGCGTCCTCCACCGCGGTGAGCGCCCAGCGGGTGTCGTCCGCGGCGATCGAGAGGTGCCAGGCGCGCTCGCCGGGGCTGGTCAGCACCGGCCGGGGCTCGCCCGCCGGCAGGCCCGTCTCGGGGTCCAGCGCGACGCACTGCACCGACGAGGTGTCCCCGCGGTCGCGGATCGCGCACACGTGGCGTCCGTCGGCGAGCCACTGCGGGGCCCACGCCTCCCACTCGCCGAGCATCGCGCGCCCGGTCCCGTCGGGGCGCACGGTGAAGATCCGGTACCAGCTGTCGACCGTGCCCATGTAGGCGATGCGCCCGCCGTCGGGCGACCAGGCGGGCATCCGCGCGTTGGTCGCGCCGTCCACCCGCTGGCGGACGCCGCTGTCCAGCTCCACGGTCCACAGCTCGCTGTCGTAGCGCGCGATCACCAGCGGCGGAGAGAACGGCACCGTGACGTAGGCCAGCCGCTCGCCGTCGGGGGACCAGGTGGGCCAGTCGCCGTGCTCGACCACCTGGCGGATCCCCTCGCCGAGGGCGCCCATCACGTGGACCCCGCCGGCGGCGGCGAACGCGATCCGCTCGCCGTCCGGGGACCACGCCGGGGTGCGCGCCGGCGGCTCGAAGTCCTCGGTCAGGTTCAGCGCGCGGTCGCCGTCCACGCGGCGCAGGTACAGGTCGGTGCCGTCGGAGTAGACGATCTGCCGGCCGTCGGGGGACAGCGCGGGGTGGAGCTGGTGCCCCGGCTGGAAGGTCAGCTGGGTCATCACCGGCGAGCCCTCGAGGGGGAACCCGGGGGGCGCGTCGCGGCCCAGGCGCGGCGCGAGCAGCACCGCGGCCCCCACCGCTGCGGCGGTCGCGGCGAGGGCGACGATCCACCACCTCCCTCGCCCGTGGCCCGCGGCGGCGGCCATCGACCCGGTCCCCGGGGGGGGCGGGGGCGCCAGCTCGGTGGGGGCCGAGCGGGGCCGCGCGAACAGCGGCTCGGAGCTCCCCGCCGGCCGCGTGGTGCGCGCCGAGGTGCGGGGCGCCGACGGCGGGGGCAGCGGCGAGGGCGTCGGTCCCCGCCCCAGCGCGCGGACGCGGGCCAGCAGGCCGGCGGGATCGTCGTCCGCGGCGACCGCGATCCCGGCCTCGGCGACCGCCGCGTCCCAGGCCTCGAGCAGCGCCTCGCCGTCGGGGTAGCGCCGCCCGGGGTCGGTGGCCAGCGCCCGGTGGACCACGTCCGCCAGCGGCGCGGGGACCGCCGGGCGCACCTCGCGCAGCGGCGCGACACGGCCCAGCGTGACCGCGGTGAAGACCTCCATCGTGTCGCGGCCCTGGAACGCGCGCTGGCCGCCCAGCAGCTCGTACAGGATCGCGCCGGCGGCGAACACGTCGGCCCGCTCGTCCACCGTGCTGGCGTCGCGGATCTGCTCGGGCGCCATGTACGCCGGCGTGCCCATCGGCGCCCCGGAGCGGGTCTGCAGCGGGCTGCGGCCGCCCTCGAGGTCCAGCAGCTTGGCCAGCCCGAAGTCCGTGATCTTGGGGACGACCTCGCCGCTGCCGGCGTCGAGCAGCACGTTGGCCGGCTTCAGGTCGCGGTGGATCAGGCCGTGGCGGTGGGCGGCGGCGATGCCCAGCAGCACCGGGCGGGCCAGCGCGCGGGCCTCGCCCAGCGTGCGCAGCTCCGCGCGCAGCAGCGCCGAGAGCGAGGGGCCGTCGACGTACTCCATGATCAGCCCCGGCGAGCCGTCCACGTCGACCACGTCGGTGACGCCCACCACGTTGGCGTGCTTCAGCGCGCTCTGGACCCGCCCCTCCTGCATCAGCCGCGCCTCCACCGAGCGGGTCGCGAGCTGCAGCACCTTCAGCGCGTGCCGGCTGTCGAGGCGGCGGTGGCGCACGCGGTAGACCACCGCCATCCCGCCGCGCCCGAGCACCGCCTCGACCTCGTAGCGGTCGACGACCGTGCCCGGCGCCAGCAGGGGCAGCGGCGCCTCGGCGGTGGTCGCGCCGGTGGCCGCCGCCGAGCCGCCGGGGGTCGGGGCCTCGTCCCGGGCCGGGGGCTCGTCCACGCTGGGGCGCTCGTCGCTCATCGGGGACGATCGTCGGACGGGGGAGGGGCGCTTGGCAAGGCCGCGCTCGGTGACAGCTCCGCGCGCGCAAGCTACGCTGACGAGCGGGAGGTGGCGAATGCGTGGTGGGACTGCGTGGCTCGGGGTGGTGGCCCTGCTGGCGCTGGGCGCGTCCGGCTGTCCGGGGACGATCCAGGGGCTCGACGACGACGACGACGCGGGGGACGACGACGCGGGGGACGACGACGCGGGCGACGACGACGCGGGGGACGACGACGCGGGCGACGACGACGGGCTCGACGAGCCCGGGCCGTTCGACGGCCTGGGGAGCGTCACCGCCGGCGTGTTCGAGATCACCGAGCTCGATCCGTGGACGGTGATGATCCGCGAGGACGACGACTGGTACTTCCCGGTGATGTACCTCGCGGCCGGCAACGACGAGGCCGTGCTGATCGACACCGGCCGCGGGCGCGGCGACCTGCGCGGCGCGATCGAGGGGTTCTACGACGGCGACGTGTCCGTCGTCGTGACCAGCAGCCGGCTGCCCAACCTGTGCAACGCGCACCAGTTCGACGAGGTCTACCTGTTCGACAACGACTACGCCCACGACTACCTGAACGAGTGGCACGGCGGGCGCTGCTGGGACGACGAGCCGCTGACCTCCTTCGGCGTCACGGAGTGGATCGACGACGGCTTCGTACTCGACCCCGGCGCGCGGCCGCTCCAGGTGCACCACGTGCCGGGGCACACCACCGACTCGCTGGCGATCCTCGACCCCGGGCTCGGCTGGCTGTTCACCGGCTGGTCGGTCCACGACTCCGAGACGATCGACGTCGCCAACGGCGACTCCGACTTCGACGCCTACCTCGCCTCCGCCGGCATGCTGGCCGACCTCGCCGCCGAGGTGGAGCACGTGGCCGGCGCCCGCGGCTGGGCGATCCCGGTGGACGAGGCGCTCGTCGTCGCGGTGCGCGACGGCGCCCACGCGATCGACGCGGGGACCGCCACCGGCTTCGTCTACGGGACGGTGACCTACTACCCGTTCGAGGGGAACCCGCCCTTCGCGATCGACGTGGGCAACTGGCTACACGACGAGCCGTTCGTCGACGGCAACCTGACGATCGTCGACTTCCAGGGCGCCCTCGACCCCGGCAGCGGGCACACCCACTACGACGTGCTGATCGAGAACACCGGGCCCGAGGTGATCCTCGGCGGGTTCTACGTCGACGTGTTCGGGGACCACCCGCAGATCCCGCCGGTGGGGAACATCGGAGAGGGCTACACCTACGTCCCGGGGCTGGATGGCAACGCCCAGCAGTGGGTCGAGGTGGTGATCGAGGACGGGCCGACCAACGCCAGCTGGACCAGCTGGGTGCGGGTCGACACCGACCAGTGGATCACGGAGACCGACGAGGCCGACAACGAGCGCGGACCGATCACCATCGATCCGTGACCGCCCGATGACCTCCCCGCTGCGCGATCGCTGGGCCCTCGAGGCCGGCTGCACGTTCCTCAACCACGGCTCGTTCGGGGCCGCGCCGCGGGCGGTGCTGCAGGCCCAGGCCGCCCTGCGGGCCGAGCTCGAGGCCCAGCCGGTGCGGTTCCTGGCGCGGGAGCTGATGGGCCGGCTGGACGAGGTCCGGGCGGCGCTGGCGGCGTTCGTCGGGGCCGATCCGGCGGGGCTGGTGTTCGTGCGCAACGCCACCACCGGCGTCAACGCGGTGCTGCGCTCGCGGCGGTGGCAGCCCGGCGACGAGCTGCTGACCACCGACCACGCCTACCCCGCGTGCAAGGACGCGCTGCGCTTCGTCGCCGAGCGGTGGGGCGCGCGGGTGGTGATCGCCGAGGTGCCGTTCCCGCTGTCCGGGCCGCAGCAGGTGGTCGACGCGGTGCTGGCGCGCGTCGGCGAGCGCACCCGCCTGGCGCTGATCGACCACGTCACCAGCCCCACCGCGCTGGTGCTGCCGGTGGAGCGGCTGGTGCCGGCGCTGCAGGACCGCGGCGTCGACGTGCTGGTGGACGGGGCCCACGCCCCCGGGATGCTCCCGCTGGATCTGGCGGCGCTGGGCGCGGCGTACTACACCGCCAACGCCCACAAGTGGATCGGCGCGCCCAAGGGGGCGGCGTTCCTGTGCGCCCGCGCCGACCGCCGCGAGGGGCTGGTCCCGCCGGTGGTCAGCCTCGGCGGCGGGATGGACTGGCCCCGCTCGCGCTACCAGCGGATGTTCGACTGGCAGGGCACCGACGATCCGACCGCGGTGCTGGCGATCCCGGCCGCGCTGGAGGCGATCGCGGCGATGCTGCCCGGCGGCTGGGACGCGGTCCGGGCGCACAACCGCGCGCTGGCGCTGTGGGCCCGGGACCGACTGTGCGAGGCGGCGCAGGTCGCCCCCCCGTGCCCCGACGAGATGGTCGGCGCGATGGCGGCCGTGCCGCTGCCCGACGGCGCCGGCGCGCCCAACGCGCTGGGCATCGATCCGTGGCAGGACCGGCTGTGGGCCCGCCACCGCATCGAGGTGCCCGTGATCACCTGGCCGGCCCCGCCCCGCCGCGTGCTGCGCGTCTCGGCCCAGCTGTACAATGACGAGGGGGAGTTCGAGCGGCTGGCCGCGGCGCTGCGGGAGCACCGGGCCGCCTGATCGGCGCCCGGGAGGACCACCGATGCGCCGTCCGGCGATCGTCCTGACCTGCTTGCTCGTCGTGGGGTGCTGCGGGTCCCGCGGCGGGGGGAGCGGGGGGTGGGAGGTCGCCCAGCCGGCGGCGCCCCCCGCGGCGCCGGTCGCCGGGGAGCCAGCCGCGCCGGCGGCCAGCGACCTGGCCTGCTTCGGCGAGCGCGTCGAGACCGCGGTGGACGAGCACGTCACGCTGCGGGCGGTGGCCGACCTCGACGGCGACGGCAAGCTCGACGCGGTGCTGCAGTCGAGCCACCTCGACCAGGGCCAGTTCACCTCGGTGGCGTCGGTGTTCCTCGGCGAGGGCGACGGCCGCTTCCGCGCCGCCGAGGTGCTGCCGATCGGGCCGTTCTCGTACGCCGTCGCCGTGGCCGACCTGGACGAGACCAAGTCCCAGATCGCCCATGGCGAGACGGTGCGGGAAACCGCCAACATGATTTCGTTCATGGCCGACGTAATCGGTATTCGA
>CAZOYV010000165.1:0-19454 GCA_964584075.1 uncultured Rickettsiales bacterium
TGTCTGGACTACGTTTCCGGGAAGTAGCCGTGCCTACCGACCGCAAACCCGAGCTTGAGCACGTTGAAGTGGTCGACGAAGTGGTCGATCAGCAGCGGGATGTCCTCCCGCCGCTGGCGCAGCGGGGGGATGTCGAGCTGCATCACGTTGAGGCGGTAGTACAGGTCGTCGCGGAACACGCCGTCCCGCACCAGGTCGGCCAGCGGCCGGTGGGTCGCCGCGACGACCCGCACGTCGGCGCGGTGGGCCTCCACGTCCCCCACCGGCTCGTACTCCATCTCCTGCAGGAAGCGCAGCAGCTTGACCTGCGCCGGGGGCGGCAGGTCGCCGATCTCGTCGAGGAACAGCGTGCCCCCCTCGGCCACCGCCACCCGCCCGGGCTTGTCGCGGGTGGCGCCGGTGAACGCGCCCTTGCGGTAGCCGAACAGCTCGGACTCCACCAGCGCCTCGGGCAGCGCGCCGCAGTTGACCGCCACGAACGGGCCGTCGGCGCGCCCGGAGAGGCGGTGCAGCGCGCGCGCGAACAGCTCCTTGCCGGTGCCGCTCTCGCCCTGCAGCAGCACCGGGCTCTCGCCCCGCGCGACGGGGCCCAGGATGTCGAACAGCGCCTGCATCCGCGGGCTCTTGCCGATGATGTCGTCCACCGAGTAGCGCTGGTGCACCTCCCGCCGCAGGTGCTCCATCTGGGTCAGGTCGCGGAACGTCTCGACCCCGCCGATCACCTCGCCGTCGCGGTCGCGCAGCACCGACGTGGACAGGCTGACCGGGACCTCGCGGCCGTCGCGCGTCAGCAGCGTGGCGGCGAGATCCATCACCGGCTCGCCGCTCTGCAGCGTGTAGCGCAGGGCGCAGGCGTCGGGGCAGACGTTGATCCGGAACACCTCGTGGCACGGGCGGCCCAGCGCCTCGTCGGAGGTGTAGCCGGTCAGCTCCTGGGCCGCGCGGTTGAAGCAGCGGATGCGGAACTCGCGGTCCACCGTGAACACGCCGTCGGAGATGCTGCGCAGCACCGCCTCGAAGCGGTCCGACGAGCTCAGCTCGGCGTCGCCGCCGCGGCCGGAGTCCGACACTCCCTCGCTCCCCTCCAGCCTCCCGGAGCCGGGCGCGGTGTGCGCCGAGGCTCCCCCGCCGGGCGCCGCGGCCGGTGCGGGTCGTAGAGTAGCACAGGGGCTACTCTGCGGCGGATACAGGGTTGCAAACGGGCTACTGTATCGCCCGGTCCCGACGCGAGGACTCCGCCACGTCGAGGGGAACCCGCTTCGGCATGCGGGTTGCAATCTCCATGGAATGGATGGCCCGCAACCCGGATTGGAGTCGCCATGGTTTCCCCCTCCGACGGTCCCTTCGAGATCCTCTCCATCGGCCCCGCGACCCTCGGCAACCGGCTGGTGATGGCGCCGGTCAAGACCGCGTTCGGCGGCCCCGACGGGCGCGTCTCGCCGCGGCACGTCGCGTACTACCGGCGGCGCGCCGAGGGCGGCGTCGGGCTGATCGTGCTCGAGCCGCTGTTCGTCCACCCCAGCGGCAAGGAGCACCCCAAGCAGCTGGGCATCGCCGACGACGAGAAGATCGAGGGGTTGCGGACCCTGGTGGAGGCCGTCCACGCCGAGGGCAGCCGCATCTTCGCGCACCTCAACCACGCCGGCCGCGCCGCCAACCCCAGGGCGTCCGGCGAGCCCCCGTGGGCGCCGTCGCCGGTGAGCTGCCCGACCACCGGGGCGACCCCGCGGGAGATGGGCGAGGAGGACATCCAGACGCTGATCGGGGCGTTCGGCGCCGCGGCCCGCCGGGCGCGCGAGGCGGGCTTCGACGGGGTCGAGCTGCAGTTCGGGCTGGGCTACCTGGTGGCGCAGTTCCTCTCCCCGCGGACCAACCACCGCACCGACCGCTACGGGGCGCGGGGCGAGGACCGCTGGCGCTTCGCCCAGGAGGTGCTGGAGGCGGTGACGCACGCGCTCGGCGGCGAGCTGGCGATCTCGGTGCGGCTGTCGGCGGACGAGAAGGTCGAGGGCGGGATGGTGTTGCGCGACGCGTCGGCGCTGGCCCGGCGGCTGGAGATGTGGGGCGCCGACGCGATCCACGTCGTGACCGGCTCGGCCTGTGACAGCCCCCCCTGGTACTTCCAGCACATGAGCCTCCCCGAGGGCGTCAACGAGCAGCTCGCCGGGCAGCTCCGCGAGCAGCTCTCGATCCCGGTGATCGTCGCGGGCCGGCTCGGCGAGCCGGAGCGGCTGCGGGCCGTGCTCCGCGAGGGCCAGGCCGACGCCGTGGCGCTGGGGCGACCGCTGGTGGCCGACCCCGACCTGCCCCGCAAGCTGCAGCGGGGCCAGGACGACGCGATCCTGCAGTGCGGGGCCTGCCTGCAGGGCTGCCTGGCGAAGCTCAAGTCCGGCGCGGTGCTGGGCTGCTCGGCCAACCCCGAGGTGGGCCGCGAGGGCGAGGCGATCGCGCCGGCCGCGGCGGGGCAGCGCGTGGTGGTCGTCGGCGGCGGCCCCGCCGGGATGCAGGCCGCCCTGACCGCCCATCGCCGGGGCTTCGAGGTGACGCTGCTGGAGCGGCGGCCGCGGCTCGGCGGGTTGTGGTCCCTGGCGCCGCAGGCACCGGGCAAGCAGCGCATCGAGCTGCCGCTGCGGTCGCTGATCCACCAGGTCGAGTCGGCGGAGATCGAGGTCGAGACGGGCCTCGCCGCCGACGTCGCGGCCGTCCAGGCGCTGCACCCCGACCACGTCATCGTCGCCACCGGTGCGCAGCCGGTGATCCCGCCGATCCCGGGGCTTCGGGACGCGCTGACCGCGGAGGACGTGCTCGAGCGCGACGCGGCGATGGGCGGACGCGTGCTGGTCCTCGGCGGCGGCCTGATCGGCATCGAGATCGCCGAGTGGCTCGCCGAGCGGCGGATCGAGGTCGTGGTGGTGGAGATGCTCGACGAGGTGGCGCGGGACATGGAGACGATCACCCGCAAGCTGACCCTGGCGCGGCTGGCGAAGCGCGAGGTCGCGATCCGGACCGGCGAGGTGCTGACCCGCGTGGACGACGGCGAGGCCTTCGTCCGGCCCGCAGAGGGCGGCGACGAGCACTCGCTGGGGCGGGTCGACGCCGTGGTGGTCTCCGTCGGCGCCCGCCCCGAGCAGACCCTCGCCGGGGAGCTCGAGGCGGCCGGGCTGCACCCGGTGGTGGTCGGCGACGCGGCCCGGCCCGGCCAGGTGTTCGACGCCACGCAGTCGGGGTTCGAGGCGGCCGTGGCGCTGTGAGAGACCGCTCGCCCGGACCCCTCGCCACCTCGGCCTCGAGACGCGCCCTTCACCTTGGAGGTCATCCACGTTCCGGCTCCCGGGGATGATCGTCTTCAGCGGAGGGCCAGGCGATGACCACGGGGATCAGGGCAGCGGCGGTCTCCCTCGTCGCGATCGCGGCGCTGCTCGGAGCCGGGTGCGAGGGCGATCCCTCCCCGGGCGACGACGACGCAGCCGACGACGACGCCGGCGCGGACGACGACGCCGGCGCGGACGACGACACCGGCGCGGACGACGACACCGGCGACGACGACACGATCCACGAGTACGGCTGCACGCCGGTGGGCAGCGGCCACGCCGACGGGTTCTTCTCGCTGCGCGGCTTCGGCGGCCAGCTCTACGCCGGCGAGTTCGGCTACGGCCAGGAGGGCGTCTCGATGGTGTGGCGCTACGCCCCGTGGGAGCTGACCAGCCCGGGGCTGCTCGGCGTCGGCGAGTCGGTGTGCGCGATGCGGCAGTTCGGCGGGATGCTGTACGCCAACACCGAGAACAGCGGCGACATCTTCCGCACCGCCGACGGCTCGAGCTGGGACCGCGTCTACGACGGCGCCGGCGGGACCATCGGCTGCGGGCTCGAGGAGTTCGGCGGCCAGCTCTACGCGGTGCAGTACGACTACGCGACCCACACCCACGGCCAGGTGCTGCGCAGCGCCGACGGGGCCAGCTGGGACGTGGTGTGGGACAGCGGCGGGGACGACGACTACCTGCGCGAGATCGCCGCCCACGACGGCGTGCTGTACGCCTTCGGGGTCGACGAGGGCGCCGACGAGCCGTTCATGCTGACCTCCTCGGACGGGACCAGCTGGACCGAGCAGACCACCCCGTCGCGGTTCTTCCGCGCCCACTCGTGGGACGGCGCGCTGTGGCTCGGCAGCACCGACAGCCGCGGCGGCGGGCTGCCCGGCGTGTGGCGCCTCGACGGCGACGGCCTCGAGATGGTGCACCACGCCGACGAGCACTACGTCACCGAGCTCGTGGACTGGGACGGCGCGCTGTTCGCGGGGACCTCCGACGGCTTCAAGGACGACGTCGGGACGTCGTCGCTGCTGATGTCCCGCGACGGCGAGGACTGGGAGGCGGTCTGTGCGTTCCCCGAGATCGCGGTGTGGTCCATCGCGGTGGCCGGCGGCGAGCTGTACGTCGGCACCTGGGAGTACGGGGCCGGCGGGCAGGTGCACCGCGTCGAGATCGACGAGGTCGTGGCCGGCGACGACGCGGCTGCCGGTCCAGTGCAGCGGCGTCACCGTCCGAGGTGATCGCCGTCCCCGCCCCCCGGGCCCCCGCGGCCGCGGGGGCGGACAGGACGATCGTGACCAGCAGCAGGGGTGCGAGCCGGGGTCAGCCCTCGGAGCGCGGCACCGGCATGTCGATCCCGGCGGTGACGCCGACCCATGGCTGGACCCGCATCGCGTCGGTGGCGGTGTCGCGCTCGAGGCTGCCCTGGAGCGTGGCGCCGAGGCGGATGTCGGGGCCCCGGTCGGGGCGGAACGCCACGCCGAGCTGGGGGCCCATCACGGGGCGTAGCGTCGGGCTCGCGGGGCCCGGGTCGTCCCCGGCGCGATCCAGGTCCGGGGCGACCCGCGCGCCGCCGGTCCAGGCCAGCTCGAGGCGCACGCGGGAGCCCTCGATGGCGAACCCGGCGCCGCCGACCGCGCCCCCGCAGAACCGTGCAGTGCGCAGGCCGCTGGGGACCTGGGTGCCCAGGTCGAGCTCGGCGACGAGCAGCGGCCGCAGCGGGCCCTCGGCGGGGCCGAGGCGGGCCACCGAGACGGTCAGCTCCGGGCCCACCGAGCCGGTGGACGCCCGGGACGCGTGCGGCGCGGCGAGCAGCCCGCCGGCGAGCCGCAGGCGGGTCTGGCCGTCGAGCTTGGGGGGCTTGACGTGGACCGTCAGCATCGCCTCGCGGGGCGGCACCGGCGGCCCGGGCCGCGCGGTGCGCACCGCGGCGCGCTGCAGCCCGGTGTCCACCACGGAGGCCACGGCCTCGGCGGGCAGCGGGTGGTGGCGGCGGGTGGCGTCCGCCGCGGCCGGGGCTGGCGCGGAGCCGCCCCCGGCGTTCGCCGTCGCGGCCGGGGCGCCGAGCGTGTCGTCCTCGGAGAGGAACGCGGACTCGCCGTCGAACTCGTGCGGGATCGCATCCCCGGCGCCGGACGACATCGCGGCGATCCCCAGCGCGCGCGCCTCGTGGAGCTTGCCCGGCGGCGGCCCATCGTGGGTCGCCTGCAGCGCGGCCAGGCCCAGCGCCGCGCCCAGCATCGCCACCGCGGCGACCTTCCACATCGGGAGGCCCTGGATCGAGCCGCCCGTCTCGGTCACCGAGGGCCGCACGGGGGGCAGCGGCGCGGCGGGGGCGGCGGCCCCGAGGGCCAGCAGCTGCGCCGCGCTGGTGCGGGGGGCGGAGGGGGGCGCGAGGGCGGCGAGCGCCGCGTCCAGGGCGGGATCTTCGCGCCAGACGGGGCCGCTCATCGCGCCACTTCCTCTCCGCGCACCACCAGCGGAGCCTGGTACAGCTCCGCCAGGAAGACCTTGAGCCGCTTGCGCGCGTAGGACAGGTGGGACCGCACCTGGCTCTCGTCGAGCCCGGTGATCTCGGCGGTCTCCCTGGACGACAGGCCGTGCATCGTGCGCAGCATCAGCACCTGGCGGTGCTCCTCGCCGAGCCGCTCGAGGGCCCGCTCCAGCGCCTGCGACAGCTCGGCGGCGGCGGCGATGTCCTCGCTGGTCGGGGCCTTGGTCCGGCCGCCCTCCAGCGCCAGCAGGTGGGGCGCGAAGCGCCGCCGGGTCTGGCGGCGGCGGATCCGGCTGATGCACAGCCGGTGGGCGATGGTGTACAGGAAGCCGCGGGTCGTGCCGCGGATCTCGAGGTTGTCCCGCTCGCGCACGATCCGCGAGAACGTCTCGACGTAGATCTCCTCGGCGGCTTCCTCGCTGCGCAGCATCCGCTGGGCGTAGGCCTTGATCCCGGCGCCGTGGCGGTGGACCAGCTCCTCGAACGCCGCGTCGTGGCCGCGCTGGAACGCGGCGAGCAGCTGCTCGTCGGTCGGCGGATCGGCGGTCCTGGCGATCGCGTCCCTCATTCCACTTCGATAACGCCTCGTGTGCCCATACGTGGACATCGATACAAACATTTACCCGGACACTTCTGTCCCTCTTCCGGTTCACCGGCGGTCGCTCCACGACCGGGGAGCTGGTGCGTCGTGGAGGGTGGGCCCGGGCACCCCGGCGGTTCACGACCGAGAGGAGGCACGGATCAAAGAGGGTAGAGACACCCGCCGGGGGCCCGGCAGTCCCTCCCCGCTCACCCCGTCTCGTCGAGGTACTCCGACAGGAACTCCCCCGCACGCGTGATCCAGCGCAGTGCGTCGCGGGACAGCGGCGCCAGCGCGTGCAGCGCGTGGGAGGCCCCCTCGTACTGCTCCAGCGTCACCTCGACGCCCGCCTCGCGGGCCACCTCGGCGAGGCGCAGCGCGTCGACGCGCACCGGCTCGTCGCGGCCGGCGTGGATCAGCAGCGGCGGCAGCCCCCGCAGGTCGCCGTAGACCGGGGAGATCAGGGGATCGCGGGGATCGGCCTCGCCGACGTACATCGAGGCGATGTAGCGCAGGTAGTGGTCGTCCAGCGCGCGGACCCCGCGGCGCCGGTAGCGCACCGACTTGTCGCTGTCGGAGAGATCGGTCCACGGGCTGAGCACGAACGCGGCGCGCGGCAGCGGCTCGCCGCCGTCTCGGCTGGCCTGCAGCAGCGCCATCGTCAGGCCGCCGCCGGCGGACTCGCCGGCCACCACCCGGGCGGTGTCGGGGTCCCGGGCGACCAGCCAGCGCCAGGCGGCGCGGGCGTCCTCGACCGCGGCCGGGTAGCGGTGCTCGGGGGCCAGGCGGTACTGGATCAGCAGACCGCGCGCGCCCGCCGCGCGAGCCAGCCGCGCCACCAGCGGGGCGTGGGAGCGCCGCGAGCCGAGCATGTAGCCCCCGCCGTGGAGGTACAGCAGCACGCGGTCCGTTGGCGCCCCCTCGGGGATCAGCCACGCGGCCGGCACGCCGTCGACGTCGAGCGTCTCGTACGCCACGTCCGCGGGGATCGCCATCGCCGCGAACATCGACTCGAACAGCAGCCGCTGCCACGCCACGGAGTACGGGCGCGGGTTCATCACGAGGCGCACCAGCGGGTGGGGGCGGACGGCGGCCATGCGTGTCGCATGGTATCGCACCCGGACGAGGAGGAAGCTCGCCGGACGGGGGTGCAGGATCCGCACGGCGGCTGCAGGATCCGCACGCCGCCGGCGGGATCCGCACGCCGCCGCCCGCCCACGATTGCACGCCGGGATCGCACAGTTCTGTCTGTATCTGCATGAAATCAGATATGTTTTCAGGAAAGTACGGTCTCTTTCGCGTGGGTGGCACGCCGGTTGCTCTACCCAGAGGACAAGCGCGCAACGCAGCGTGGAAAGGAGAACGGAAATGACACGGACACTGGCCCTGATGGGAATCCTGATGATGGCGGCGGTCCTGGTGGTCCCCTCGGCGTACGCGCGGGGTCGGGGTTCCGGGTACGGCGACGGGTACGGCGACGGCCGCGGCTATGGACGCGGATACGGCGATGGGGATGGCCGCGGTGCGCCCGACTTCGCATGTCGCGGGATCGAGCAGCTCGACCTGACCGAAGAGCAGGCCGAGACGATCGAGGCGCTTCGCGACGCCTATCGCGCAAAGGCCGAGCCGATCCGCGATGCCCTGGACGTGCAGCGCGACGAGCTGCGCGAGCTGTGGGACGACGTGCAGCCCGACCGCGAGGCGATCCTGGCCAAGATCGACGAGATGGAGATCCATCGGCAGGCGCTTCGCGAGATGCGCATCGACTTCCGGCTCGACATCGACGCGGTGCTGACGCCGGAGCAGCGCGCCGAGCTCGACGAGTTCCGTGACGATCGCCGCGAGTGGCGCTCGGAACGCCGCTCCCGCCGCAGCGAGTTCCGCGGCCGGTGCGGGGACCGGGACGGCCGCGGCCGCGGTCGCGGTCCCGGCGGCTGGGACGACTAGCCGCGCGCGGCGGGCGGGGCCGCTCCCCCCGCCCGTCCCCTTCTTCCGCGGCGCCCTCCCGGCGTAGGATGTCCGGGAGGGCGCCGACCTGCCTCTCTGCGGTCGTGCCGACGAGCCACCCCGCGGACCGGAGCCACCGTGACGAGCCCGACCCGGACCCCGATCCACTGGACCCGCGCCGCCCTGCTGGCCACCACCGTGGCGATGGCGGCGGGGCTGGTGCTCACCGGGGTCGCGGCCTACCGCGGCGCGGTGGAGGCCTCCGAGGAGATCGTCGACGCCCAGGCGTTCGATCTCAAGCGCGCGCTGTGGCGCGAGCTGGCCCGCGGCGAGGGCACCCTCGAGGAGGACCTCGCCGACGCCGTCGCCGTGCTCGACGAGCAGGGCCTGCGCTACGCCGCGGTGCTCGATCGCGACCGCGCGATCGTCGCCTCGGCGGGGACCTCGAGCGACGGGGACACCGAGATCGCCGAGGCCGTCGCCGCGATGCCGGCGATGCAGACCGTCGAGGCCGGCGAGCGCGTGCGGGTGCTGGAGCCGTTCCGCGAGCGCCAGGGCCGGCGGGAGCGATCGTCGCGTCGCTCGCGCGGGATGAACCGCGCGGAGTTCGGCGAGCCCGGCGATCCGCTCGAACCCCACGAGTCGCTGGACGGCGGAGATCCACGCGACTCCTGGCGCGCCCAGCGCGCCGAGCGCCGCGCCGCGCGCCGCGGGGTCCACGGCAGCCAGCTGGTGCTGCTCGAGTTCGAGCCGGTGCTGGCCCGCGACCTGCGCCAGCGGGCGGCCACGACGCTGGTGATCAGCTCGGTGGCGGGTGCGGTGCTGCTGCTGTTCGCCGGGGCGGTGTGGCGCCTCAACCGGCAGGCCGACCTGGCCGCCGCGCAGCTGGCCCGCGACCGGCACCTGGCGGCACTGGGCGAGATGTCGGCGGTGCTCAACCACGAGATCCGCAACCCGCTGGCGTCGCTGAAGGGCCACGCCCAGCTGATGCTCGAGAAGCTGCCCGACGACCACGCCGCGCGCCCCAAGGCCGAGCGCGTCGTCCACGAGGCGCTGCGCCTCGAGGAGCTGACCGGGCAGGTTCTGGCGTTCGCCCGCTCGGGGCAGCTGCAGCGCGTCGCGGTGGACCCGCTCGAGGTCGCCCGCGCCGCCGCCGAGCAGGTCGACGGGGCGGTGGACGTCGCCGCCGAGGGCGAGCTGCGGCCGTGGCCGCTGGACCGCGAGCGCTTCGAGCAGGTGCTGGTCAACGTGATCCGCAACGGCGCGCAGGCGTCGCCCGACGGCGCCGCGGTCGAGGTCCGCGTCGCGCAGGACGGGGGGCGCCTGGTCGTCACCGTGCGGGATCGCGGCGCGGGGGTCCCCGCGGGCGAGGAGCAGCGGATCTTCGAGGCGTTCCACACCCAGCGCGTGCGCGGCACGGGGCTGGGGCTGGCGCTGGCGCGGCGGATCGTCGAGGGGCACGGCGGGACGATCGCGGCGAGCAACCACCCGGACGGCGGCGCGCTGTTCCGGATCGAGATCCCCGAGGAGGCCTGACGTGGCGCGGCTGCTGGTGGTGGACGACGAGGAGGGGATCCGCAGCTTCATCGGCGAGGTGCTCGGCGACGAGGGCCACGACGTGACCGAGGCCGGCGACGGCGAGGAGGCCGCGGCGATCCTGGCCAAGCGCTCGTTCCACCTGCTGATCACCGATCTGAAGATGCCGCGGATGGACGGCATGGCGCTGCTGCGCCACGCCCGCGCCGAGGCCCCCGAGATGGAGGTCATCGTGCTGACCGCCCACGCCACCGTCGAGTCCGCGGTGGAGGCGATGCGGCTGGGGGCGTTCGACTACCTGACCAAGCCGCTCAGCGGCCCCGGCGAGCTGCGGCTGCTGGCCCAGCGCGCGCTGGAGCACCGCAGCCTGCGCGACGAGCGCACCCGGGCGCGGACCACCGCCCCGCCCGCGGACGAGTTCGTCGCCGCCGACCCCGCGATGCAGCGGGTGGTGGAGCAGCTGCGGCGGGTGGCCCCCACCGAGGCCACCGTGCTGCTGGTCGGGGAGAGCGGGACCGGCAAGGAGGTCGCGGCGCGGGCGGTGCACCGCTGGAGCCGGCGCGCCGAGCGGGCGATCGTGGCGGTCAACTGCGCGGCGGTCAGCGAGACGCTGCTCGAGTCCGAGATGTTCGGCCACGAGAAGGGCGCCTACACCGGCGCCGCCGAGCGCAAGCGCGGCCGCATCGAGCTGGCCGACGGCGGCACGCTGTTCCTCGACGAGATCGCCGAGATGCGCCCCGAGCTGCAGGCCAAGCTGCTGCGGGTGCTGCAGGACGGGCGCTTCGAGCGGGTCGGCGGGACCCGCACGATCGAGGCCGACGTGCGCTGGATCGCGGCGACCAACCGCGACCTGGCCGAGGAGATCGGGGCCGGCCGGTTCCGCGAGGACCTGTACCACCGGCTGAGCGTGTTCCCCGTGGCGCTGCCGCCGCTGCGCGAGCGCCCCGGCGATCTCGAGCCGCTGACCGGGTTCCTGCTGGGCCGCATCGGCGTCCAGCTCGGCCGCCCGGGGCTGGCCCTGCACCCCGACGCGCTGGCCCCGCTGCGGGCCCACCCGTGGCCGGGCAACGTGCGCGAGCTGGCCAACGTGCTCGAGCGCGCCGCGATCCTCACCGACGGGGACACGATCGGCCCCGACGCGCTGCTCCTCGGCGCCCCGACCTCGCGGGCGCCCGCGGCGATCGGCCCGACCCTGGCCGACGCCGAGCGCGAGGCGATCCGCCGGGCGCTGGCCGCCGAGGACGGCAACCGCAGGCGCGCCGCCGAGCGCCTCGGGATCGGGCTGCGCACGCTGTACGACAAGATCAAGCAGTACGGGCTGAGCTGACGCGCGGTCACGGCTCCGCGCGACTCAGATCGTAGATCTCCAGCCCGGGCAGATCGGCCCCGGTGAGCTCGGGGTAGCCGGACAGCAGGGCGCGCTCGGCGGGCGTGCCGTACCAGACGAAGTAGCTCGAGACCCCCAGCTCCCGCAGGCGCGGCACGATCGACTCCGGGGGCATCTCCCCCGGCTCGCCGTAGTAGGCAACGCCCAGGTGCCAGGCCAGCGCCAGGGTCCGGTGCCAGTCCCGGTTGGAGGCGATCGGGCCCTCGATCGGGTAGCGCTGCTCCAGGTAGCCGGCCAGCTCGTGGATCCGCCGTCCGCCCCGATCCTGGAGGCCGGACTCGATCAGGTCCGCGGTCGGCGCGGCGGCGACGCACAGCGCGAGCAGGGCCGCCGCACACCACCGCCGCGCGGGCGACAGCCACGATCGTGCGTCCGCGAGCGAGAGCAGGTGGGCGCCCATCAGCGGCAGCATCAGCATCACGAGCCACAGGTAGCGCGGGACCACGATCAGCGTGCAGTACGGCAGGACGAACAGCAGCGCCGTGGCCAGCGGGTACGCGGTCCGGCCGTCCCGGAGCGAGCGGCGCCAGGGCCGGACGAGGAGGAGCAGGTGGGCCAGCAGGATCGGGATCGCCAGCACCTGGCCGTCCTGCAGGTAGCGGGCCGCGGCGAGCAGGTTGGCCGCGAACAGCCGCAGCTGGTGGCGGCGCGTGGCCGGGGAGTCCAGCGCGCTCCAGTCCGCGACGTCGAGCCGGGCGGGGTCGTCCCACGCGCTGAGCGCCGTCTCGTCCGGCGGCGGCAGGAAGCCCGCGTAGTGCATCGGATGCCCGCGCATCTCGGGGCCGTAGATCGCGTGGTTGTAGGTGCCGGAGGTCCCGACCGTGAGCTCACCCTGGTGGGTGCTCAGGACCGCGATCCAGGCTCCGGCGATCGCGGCGAAGGTGACCAGCGCGAGCCCCGCGCCGCGCAGCACGGCGCGGCGACGCCCGGCGTCCGGTCCGCGCCCCAGCTGGAGGGCCACGATCATCACCAGGAACGCCACGAAGAAGTAGAACCCGTAGGCCTTGGCCAGGTAGGCCAGGCCGCCCAGCACCCCGACGCCGATGCCGGCGCCGACCCGCTGCAGCGCGTCGTCGCGGAACGTGGCCGCGAAGACCAGCAGCAGCGCGGCGACCAGCAGCAGGTCGGGGCCCACGGACGTCAGCGCGGCGAACCACAGCAGGGGCAGCGCCGCCAGCAGCGCGGCGGCGCGCAGCAGCGGGGTGAGCGCGAACCGCCCGGAGTAGCGGTACAGCGCCACGCAGGCCGCGATCCCGGAGAGCAGGCCCGCCAGCTTCCCCGCCAGCAGCGGCTCGACGCCGAGGACCAGCGGCGGCACCATCAGCCAGGACAGCAGCGGCCCCCAGTAGGCGTTGATCGCGTGGTGCACGTCTCCGGCCGCGAGCTTGCGCGCGATGTCGATGTAGCACAGCCCATCCGGGCTGACGTGGTGGCGGAACGCCGGCAGCAGGAGCAGCGAGACGGCCGTGAACAAGGTCACGTACCCCGCGGGCCAGGCCCACCGGGGGACGCGAGGATCACGGGATCGGTCGCTCACCGCTCCTCATGGTACTCGTCCTCGGCGTTGACGTTCCATATCGCGTGGCGGTCGAGCGTACCGGCCGCGAGGCCGTCCACGGCGATCATCGCGGTGAGCATCGAGTGGTCCTGGTTGTTGTACCGGTGCATCCCGTTGCGGCCGATCGGCACCAGGTTCTCGATCCCTTCCAGGTAGCGCTGGACGACGTCGATGCGGTCGTAGGTGCCGAAGTAGGCGGGGTAGGTCCGCGGCATCCGGATCACCACGCGATCGAGGACCTCGCGGGGATCGACCACGCCGATCGACGCCAGCTCCTCCACCGCGAAGCGGGCGAACTCCTCGTCCGGCTTGCTCCACAGCGTGTCGCCCTCGTTGCAGAAGTACTCCAGACCGATCCACACCGTGTCGGGATCGGCGACCAGGTAGGGGCTCCAGTTGTTGAAGATCTGCAGCCGGCCGAGGCGCACGCCCCGATCCTGGATGTAGATCCAGTTGTCCGGGACGAGGTCGTTCAGCGTGGGGATCGCGGTCTCGTTGCGGAGCTTCAGCCTCCGGGCGAGGACGCCGACGGTGACGAAGTCCCGGTACGGCAGGCCGGCCGCGACGTCGCGGACCTCCACCGGGGGGGCGTCCCCCATCCCGCGGATCAGCCCGCGGACGGGCATCGACGAGAACACCAGGTCGGCCTCCAGCTCGGCGCGGTCCCCGCTGCGCGGGTCCTCGGTGGTCACCGAGACGATCCGGGCGTCCTGCACGCGCAGACCCACCACTCGCTGGTTTCGCCGGATCTCGCCCCCGGCCGCGGTGATCTGCCGGGCCGCGGTCTCCCACAGCTGCCCGGGCCCCAGCTTGGGATACAGGAACTGCTCGATCAGGCTGGTCTCGGTGTCCTTCTGGGCGATGGAGGCGTCCCGCCGGAGGCTCCGCTGCAGCGCGTGCCGCAGGGCGGAGGTGATCGACAGCCCCTTGATCCGCTGGGCTCCCCACTCCGGCGGGATGTCGCGGCACGGGACGCCCCAGACCTTCTCGGTGTAGTCCTCGAAGAACGTGCGGTACAGCTCCCGGCCGAAGCGGTTGATCAGGAAGTCCTCGAGCGAGCGCTCCTCGCGGATCGGCCGCAGGCGAGCGGCGGCGTAGCTCAGGCCGATGCGCCCCACCCGCGCGAGCCCCAGGTCGAGCACGGTGTCGCGCCGCAGCGAGATCGGGTACGGGAAGAACTTGCCCAGGAAGTAGATGCGCGACAGGCGGCTGCGCACCAGCATGACGTCGTCGGTCTGCTCGGGGTCCGGCGGCGGGATCTCGTGGGCGCGCCGTGCGCCCAGCGGCCGGACGCGGCAGGCCTCGGCGAGGGGGACGGCGCGGCCCAGCAGGCGGTCGTCCCGGGCGGGGGCCCCCTGCTGCGGGAGGATGTTGAGCCACCAGTCCATCACCCGGTCCGACTTGGAGAAGAACCGGTGCCCGCCGATGTCGATGCGGTTGCCGCGGTACTCCGCGGTCCGGGAGATGCCGCCGAGCGTGTCCGACGCCTCCAGCACGACGGGGTGGATCGCGGTGCGGTCGAGCAGCTCCCAGGCCGCCGTCAGCCCGGCGGGTCCCGCTCCGATGACGATCGCTCGCTGGGGAGGGCTACTCATCCTTGGCTCCACGGAACAGCAGGTACTTCCTCGCGAAGAAGTTCCACAGGTACACGATCACGGTGGAGATCAGCTTGGAGAGCAGGTAGTGGACGCCGAGCCACTCCGTAAAGATCCCCATGGAGACGTCGTTGATCCCCAGCCCGATCACGCCGATCCCGGCGAACAGCGCGAACTCGAGCCAGCGGCTGGAGAACCGGCTCTCGTGGAACACCCACAGCACCGAGATGGTGTAGTTGGTGGCCAGCCCGAGCAGGAACGCCAGGCTCGCCGAGATCAGGTAGTGCAGCCCCGCGAACTCGGTGAGCAGGTACAGCGAGCCGAAGTCCACCAGGAAGGCGAACCCGCCGACGAAGGTGTAGCGGAACAGCTGGATCGGCGTTTCGTCCGTGGGGTCCTTGAACAGCCTGTCGAGCATCCTGCCCTCGGGTCGCGGGCCTGCCGAGCTCCCCGCCCGGGCCGGCGAGCTACTCGACGGGGGACAGGTCGACGGTGACGACGTCCGAGACGTGGTCGGCGCCGGCCATCCCCAGCGAGTCGTCCCACTCCAGGTCGCCGGTCTCCTGGACCAGCGCGGCGAGCTGGACCTGGTCCCAGGTGTAGCCGTCCTTCATGTAGTCGTCGGAGGCGGTGAAGGCGTAGGTGTAGTCGGCCGGGGCCGACACGCCGACCTCGTTGAGCAGGTCGGGCATCGTGATCGAGTCCATCCCCTCGAAGTCCACGGCGGTCAGGTCGAACAGGTCGACCGTCTCGCTGCTGCTGTCCCAGTTGACGGTGACCTCGTGGCTGCTGGCGGCGTCGTCGTCGCCGGCGTCGTCGTCGGCCGCGTCGTCGTCGGCCGCGTCGTCGTCGGCTGCGTCGTCGTCGTCGGCCGAGTCGTCGTCGTCCTTCTCGGGGCAGCCCCACAGCAGGAAGGGCAGGGTCAGCAGGGCCATCAGGGTGATCATCCAGGTGCGAGTCATGGTCGTTCTCCTCCTTGGGGCTGTCGGGTTCGCGGGTTCGCGCCGCGTCGCCTACCGCCACGGTTGCGGAATGTCCGTTGCGGTGTACCTCGTTTCGGCCGGTAGGGCAATCCGCAGCGCCAGATCGGGACGCCACGCCCGTTGCGGTAAGCTCTCGGCATGCGCATCGACGCCACCCACCAGGCCAAGATCACGGTGGAGCGCTCGCGGTTCTTCGCCGTGCTGGCGCCGGCCCCCGACGAGGTGGCGATCAAGAAGCTGCTGAGCCGGCGCCGGCGGGCGGTCAAGAAGGCGGTGCACCACTGCTGGGCCGCCCGCGTCGCGGACGGCGGCGGGCGGATCACCGAGTTCGCCCGCGACGACGGCGAGGTCGGGCGCCCCGGCCACAAGCTGCTGGCGCTGCTGCAGCGCCACGAGCTGGAGGGGATCGTGGTCGTCTCGCGCATCTTCGGCGGCGTGAAGCTCGGACCGGCCGGCGTCGGGCGGGCGTTCAAGCAGGCGGCCGAGGCGGTGCTGGCCGAGGCGGGGATCGGGTAGTCAGCCCCCGCGCAGCGCGCGCCAGGCGTGGGCCAGGTACCCGCGGGCGATGTCCCGCTTGCGGGCTCGCAGCGGGACCAGGCGGCCCTTGCGCGCCAGCGCGGCGACGATGGACAGCGGCGGGACCGGGCAGCCGGGGAGGAAGGTCCCCGCGTCCCGGTGGTCCACGGCACAGTCGCCGATCACGATCGTGCGCCGCGGGTCGGCGCCGGGGGGCACCGCCGCCGGCTTGCCCAGCACGAACGCCGTGCCGCGCAGGGCGTCGAGCTTGCCCGCGGCGGCCCACTGATCCAGCGAGTTGCGCAGCATCCCCTGGCAGCCCGACGGGCAGCAGACCTCGGCGCCGCAGGCGATCTGCACGGTGTCCGCGAACGGGGCCAGGTCCGCGCTGGGCCGGCGCAGGGCGCGGCGGCTGCGGGCCAGCAACCCGGGGTCCTCCAGGTCGACGGCGTCCAGCGCCAGCGGCCCCAGCCCGGCCTCGTGCAGCAGCCGCAGGTGCTCGATCTCCGCGGGATCGAAGCCCATCAGGTGGCACGCCACCACGTCCACCGCCAGCGGGTCGGCGCCGGCGAGCAGCACGCCGAGCTCGACGGGGTCGGCCGCCATCGGGCCCTGGCCCTCGCCGACCACCACCGAGTCCGCGACGACGAAATCGGGCGGCCGGACCCGGAACAGGTCGGCGATCTTGCGGTGGATCGCGTGGTGGTGGTTCGGCAGCCGGTGGTCCTGGAGCAGCAACCCGAAGTTGTTCTTCACCGACAGCGTCACGTCGGTGTACAGGTTGACCTTGAGCTTGGGTAGCGACACGAACACGTCGGCGTCGAGCCAGATCCGCGGCACCACGAAGCGTTCCTCGACGAACGGGTCGGCGATCTCCACCGAGACCCGCTCGGCGTCCTTCAGCGGCAGCACCTCGGCCAGGCCCCGCAGATCGCCGTTGAGCCCCATCGCGGCGAACGCCACCTCGGACGGCCCGAGCAGCGAGTCCTCGGCCATCACCACGCGGCGGGCGCCGTGGTCGCGCAGCGCGCGGGCGACCGCCACCACCAGCGCCGGGTGGGTGCTGACCGCCAGGCTGTGGGGCGGCCGCGCGGGGTACACGAAGCTGGGCTTGACCAGCACGGTGCGGCCGCGCACGTCCAGCGCGGCGTCGTGGAGCAGCTGGGCGACGAGCCGCCGCAGCCGGCGCGGCTCGTAGTCGGGGCACGCCCGCAGGAACGTCTTGGTCATGCGGGGGATTCTATCTACCTTGCGGTAGATTAACCAGGAAAATCAGAGCGCGGCTGCGATCTGGCTCTCGGTCAGCTCCCCCTGGAGCTGCTGCACCAGGGCGCCGTCGGCGTCCAGCAGGTACAGCGCCGGCGCGACCATCATCGGCTTCATCTCCAGGTACACCCGGGCCTCGGCCTCCTGGGTGTCTCCATGGAGCCGCTCCACGGGCAGCGCCTCGCGGCCCTCGATCGCCTGCTGCAGCGCGGTCCAGGAGGCGTCGATGCGTTCGTGGGTGCAGTCGCAGGCCTCCTCCTGGTCGATGAACACGATGCGGGCCACGGGCCGGGCGGCGGGTGGCGCTTCGGCCTTGTCCGCCGCATCCGTGGTCCGCGCGGGGGCGGGGTCGGCCCCACCCCCCCCGCAGGCGGGGAGCGCCGCCGCGGCGGCCAGCACGAGCAGCGACACGATCGCGCGGGTCATGGTCAGGCTCCCTTCAGCTTGGCGGCGAGCTTGGCCGCGCGCAGCACCGAGCCGCTGTGGATCACCTCGCCGTCGACCACCAGCCCGGGGGTGAACATCACCCCGTAGCCGGCGATCTCGTCCAGCGCCTCGACCCTGGTCACGGTGGCGTCGAGGCCCAGCTCCTCGACGGCCTTGCGGGCCTCGTCGAACTGCTTGTGGCACTTGGCGCAGCCCGGTCCCAGCACCTTGATCTCCATCTCGTCCCTCCTACTTCACGACGCCCTCGTAGACGAAGTACGCGCCCACGAGGACGATCACCACGCCCGCGGCGCGGCGCAGCCAGGTGGTGGCCGCGGTCCAGCCACGGGATGCGATCAGCGTCTGGGCCGCCCCCATCGAGGTCCCGGCCACCAGCACCAGCGCGCTGTGGCCCAGGCCGTAGACGAACAGCAGCAGCCCCCCGAAGGGCACCGACGCCCCGGAGCCGGCCAGGTAGGTCAGCAGCACCACCAGCACCGGCGCGGCACAGGGGGCCGAGACCAGCCCGAACAGCAGCCCGAGGATCAGCGCCCCCAGCGGCCCGCGGACCCGGGGCGTGGTCTTCAGCCCCGGGATCGGGACCTTGACCAGATCGGTCATGTGCAGGCCCATCACCAGGCACACGGCGGCCACCAGCCAGGTCCAGACCACCGAGACGTCGCCGTACAGCTTGCCCGCCAGCGCCGCGATCATGCCCAGCGTGGTGAACGCCACCGACAGCCCGACGACGAACACCAGCGACAGCCCCAGCGCCGGCAGGACGCCGACCGTTCCGTCCTTGCGGCCCGCCACGAAGCTGACCATCAGCGGGATCATCGCCAGGCAGCAGGGGTTCGAGGCGGTCAGCAGCCCGCCGACGAACACCGCCACCACCGCCAGCCAGGGGTTGGTCTGGAGGTAGGTTCCCGCGCTGTCGACGAACTCGGTCAGCATCGGTCACTCCGGGAGCACGGCACCATAGATCAGCCCTGCCACGGTCGAGAGCGCCACCACCAGTCCGATGAATGCGGCAGTCTTCCGCGTGCCCAGCACCGAGCGGATCACCAGCATGTTGGGCAGCGACAGCGCCGGCCCCGCCAGCAGCAGCGCCAGCGCCGGACCCTTGCCCATCCCCGAGCGCATCAGGCCCTCGAGGATCGGGACCTCGGTCAGCGTCGCGAAGTACATCAGCGCCCCCGCCACCGAGGCGAACGCGTTGGCCCGCAGCGAGTTGCCGCCGACGATCCCCTCGATCCAGCGGTCGGGGATCACGCCGGGGCCGCCTCCGGGGCTGCCCAGCAGGAACCCCGCGAGCACCACGCCGGCCAGCAACAGGGGCAGGATCTGCTTGGCGAAGGTCCAGGTGTTGTCGACCCAGTCGCCGAGCTCGTCGCGTTCGAACCAGGCCCACAGCGCAACGACCAGCACCAGCGCGAAGCCCCCGGTGATGAACCACCGCGCTCCGTGGATCGCGGCCCACACCCCACCGTCGCCGTCCTGGGGGGCGCCCCAGTTGGCGAACACCAGGATCCCCACCATCGCCGCGAAGTAGACGACGTCTTGCCACGGTCGCCGTCTCCCGTCCTCGCGGTCGGGCAGCGCGAAGCCACCCGTCGCGGCGCGCTCGGCCTCCTCGCGGCGGAACAGCAGCTGCATCCCCAGGCCGATCACCACGGCGAACAGGATCGCGCCGATGGCGCGCGCCAGCCCCAGCTCCCAGCCCAGCACCCGTGCCGTCAGCACGATCGCGAGCACGTTGATCGCCGGGCCGGAGTAGAGGAACGCCGTGGCCGGGCCCAGCCCCGCGCCGCGCTGGTGGATGCCCGCGAACAGCGGCAGCACCGTGCACGAGCAGACC
>CAZOYV010000166.1:0-19449 GCA_964584075.1 uncultured Rickettsiales bacterium
ACTTGACCCCACCTCCACTGCACACCCAGCGCATGCCCCTTTCGGGTCCGGGCCCTCACCCGTACAATGACCTCGGCGCCGGCCGCGTGGCCGGCACGGGGCGGAGGAGAACGCCGTGCGACGACTGATCCTGCTGGTCTCGATGTTGGTCCTGACGCCCGGCCTCGCCGCCGGGCAGACCGTGCTGCTCGTCGACGACGACGACAACTCGCCCAACGTGCTGCCCCACTGGGAGACCGCGCTGCAGGGGCTGGGCCTGTCCTACACGGTCCACGACACCGGCGGCGGCGGCGGCGCGGGGCCCACCGCGGCGACGATGAACGGCTACGAGGTGGTGGTGTGGTTCTCGGGCGACGGCTACGGCTCGACCGCCGGTCCCAGCCCCTCCGACACCTCCCAGCTCGTGACCTACCTCGACGCCGGCGGCAGCCTGCTGCTCTCGTCCCAGGACTACGTCTACGACTACGGCTACACGACCTTCCTCGCCGACTACTTCGACCACGACAACCTCAACTGCAGCAACGTCAACTACTGCAGCGACTCCGGCCAGGCCCCGATCTACGGGGTCCCCGGCGACTTCATCAGCGACCAGCACCCGACCCCGCCCTACGACTTCGGCTTCGTCGGGATGACCGACTTCGCGGACGACGTGGCCGAGGGCAACTCCGCGATCGTGACGTTCACCAACAGCGGCTACGCGACCCAGAAGGGCGTGATCCGCTACGACTCGGGCACCTTCCGGACGATGTTCTGGGGCACGCCGTTCACCCCGCTGTTCGTCGACCAGGGCGCCGCCCAGGTGCTGCTCTACGAGTGCCTGCACTGGCTGGCGTTCGGCGAGTGCGATCCGGTGGACTACGACGGGGACGGCTTCAGCGACTGCACCGGGGACTGCGACGAGACCGACGACCAGATCTACCCGGCGGCCCCCGAGGTCTGCGACGACGGGATCGACAGCAACTGCGACGGGCAGCCCAACGAGCTCGACGACAACGACGGCGACGGGTTCACCAACTGCACCCAGGACTGCGACGACTTCGAGCCGCTGGCCTACCCCGGCAACCCCGAGGTCTGCGACCTCATCGACAACGACTGCGACGGGCACGTCGACGAGGACTTCGACGTCGACGGCGACGGCTACACGACCTGCGACACGCCGCCGGACTGCGACGACAACGACGCCACCGTGTACCCGTTCGCGATCGAGAGCTGCAACGGCGTCGACGACGACTGCGACGGGGTGGTGGACGAGCAGACCGACGACGACGGCGACGGGCTGACCGTCTGCGACGGCGACTGCAACGACACCGACGACACCGTCTACCCGGGTGCCCCGGAGCTGTGCGATCAGCAGGACAACGACTGCGACGGGGTGGTGCCCCAGGACGAGATCACCGACGCCGACGGCGACGGCTCGGTGGAGTGCGCCGACTGCAACGACAACGACGCGGCGATCTTCCCCGGACAGATCGAGGCCTGCAACGGGATCGACGACGACTGCGACGGCGTGGTGGACGAGCAGACCGACGACGACAACGACGGCTGGACGGTGTGCACCGGGGACTGCAACGACACCGATCCGACGGTGTACCCCGGCGCTCCCGAGCTGTGCGACGAGCTGGACAACGACTGCGACGGCGTCGTGCCCGCCGACGAGACCAGCGACGGGGACGGCGACGGGACCGTGACCTGCGCCGACTGCGACGACGCCGACGCGGCGATCCACCCCGGGGCGCTGGAGACCTGCGACGGGATCGACAACAACTGCGACGGCGTGATCGACGAGGGCTTCGACGGCGACGGCGACGCCTGGTCGGCCTGCGCCGGGGACTGCGACGACGCCAACGCCGACATCTACCCGGGTGCGCCGGAGCTGTGCGACGAGCTGGACAACGACTGCGACGGGTCGCTGGCCAGCTACGAGTACGACAACGACGGCGACGGCTGGATCGAGTGCCTCGAGTGCGACGACACGGACAGCTCGATCTACCCCGGCGCCCCCGACGACTGCCACGACGGGATCGACAGCGACTGCGGCGACGACCTGTACCTCGAGACCGACGACGACGGCGACGGGGTCAGCGAGTGCGACGGCGACTGCGACGACGAGGACGCCGCGATCCACCCCGGGGCCGAGGAGATCTGCAACGCCGGCGTCGACGACGACTGCAACCCGGCGACCGACGAGATGGCCGACACCGACGGCGACGGCTACAGCATCTGCGGCGGGGACTGCGACGACCTGTCGGCCGCCAGCAACCCGGGCGCCGAGGAGCTGTGCGACGGGGCCGACAACGACTGCAACGGTCTGATCGACGACGGGATCGACTACGACCTCGACGGCTACTCGGGATGCAACGACGAGGACTGCGACGACTTCAACCCCAACGTCCACCCCGGCGCGCCCGAGGTGCCGTACAACGGCATCGACGAGGACTGCGACGGCGAGGACCTCACCGACGTGGACGGAGACGGGTTCGACGGCGGGCCCGCCGGCCCCGACTGCGACGACCAGGAGTCGACGATCCATCCCGGCGCGGAGGAGAACTGCGACAACGGGATCGACGACGACTGCGACGGGGTCGGAGACGACTTCGACGACGACTGCGTCGACGGCGGTGGGGACGACGGCTCCCAGGACTGCACCTGTACCGTCGACGGCGGACCGCGGCCAGCGGGGGCGGCGGCGATCCTGGCGGGGATCGCGGGACTGCTGCTGCGCCGGCGGCGGTAGCCTCGCTCCGGGGGCGTGAGTCCGTTCAGCTCCCCACCAGCCGGTAGTCCTTGCCCACCACCAGATCGGCGCGCTCCATCAACGGCTCGATGATCGAGTGCTCGATCTCCAGCACGCGGAGGACGAAGTCGAAGTCCTGGTTCGGATCCCGCGCCAGGTTTCGGCGGCGGACCCGCTCCACGTCGTCCAGCGAGGCCGGCCGCAGGAAGATCTTGCAGGTGGCGTTGTCCAGCAACAGGCTGTAGGTCAGGTCGACGAACACCACGTCGATGCGGAACAGCGAGACCGGGACCTCGGCGTAGTAGCGGTCGGGCACGATCTTGGTCCGCGAGTAGGACGGCACCGCGATCTCGGCGATGTCCTTGTGCCGCGCGTCGGCGAGGATGCGGTCCAGGCGGGCCAGATCGACCTCCTGGGGGCCCACCGCCTCGGCCAGCCGGCCCTCGCGGTCGGCCTCCACGCGGTTGGCGTGGTTCTCCTCGGGGGAGCGCACGAAGAACGCGTCCCCGGGCACCACCACGCCCCAGCGGTCGTGGCTGCGGATCATCAGGTTGAGCAGGCTGGCGATCTCGGTCTTGCCGCTGCCCGACTCCCCGCCCAGGGCCACCACCAGCCGCTCCATGTGGCGCGCGGCGTCGTCGATGCGCAGCAGCAGCTCGGGGAGCAGGTCCTCGGCGGCCCGCACCATCGGCTCGACGATGTGGGGGAAGTCCCCGCGCCAGCGGGGCGTCATGCGGTGGTAGGCGCGGCCGGAGCGGCGGGCGAAGTGCCCCCGCTCGGCGGGGCGCTCCAGGGCGCCGGCGCGGGGATCGACGCCCCCCACCAGGCGGTCGAGGATCCGGCCCTGCTTGTCGGCGATGCCCTCCCAGCTGAAGTGCTCCAGCGCCAGCTCGCGGGCGGCGCCGGAGAGGCGCGCCCGCAGCTCGGGCTCGCGCAGCAGCCGCAGGATCGCGTAGGCCGCGCCCACCGGGTCCTTGGGATCGATCAGCAGCGCGTGCTCCCCGTCCCGCAGCCAGCTGGTGATCCCGGCGCGGCGGGACAGCACCACGGGCAGCCCGGCGGCCATCGCCTCGGCGGCGCTCATCCCGAACGGCTCCAGCCGCTGGGTCCCGAGGTAGGCCAGCGCGCCCCGCGCCAGCCCGGCCAGCGCGTGGTGATCCTGGCTCTCGATCAGCACCACGTCCTCGTCGGCGAGCCCGTAGCGACGCATGTCCTCGCGGATCGCGGCGTGGACCGCGCGCTCCTCCTCGGAGGGGTCCCGCGGCGAGCCACCGACGATGGCGAGCTGCAGGTCGGTGGTGATCCCGGGATCGAGCTTGCGCGCCTCCCCCAGCGCCCGCACCAGCCCCTCCAGGTACTTGGCCTTGGACAGCCGTCCCCAGAACAGCAGGAAGCGGCCCTCCCGCAGCCCGTGCTCCTCCAGCAGCGCCCCGTCGGCGGGCTGGCCGCCGGCATCGAAGAACGCCCGCGAGGCCCCGGCCGGCATCACGTCGAAGGGGAACCGGATCCCGTAGTGCTCCTCCAGCGCGCGGGGCTCCTCGGGGGTGTTGGCGATCTCGAAGTTGGCGGCGCGCAGCGCGGCGAGCTCGAAGGTCTCGCGGGTCCAGAACTGGAACCGCGGGTCCCGCAGCTCCTGCTGGTCGCGGGGGTCCATCCCCAGCCGGATCATCTTGAGCACGCCCAGCGAGTGGGGCACGCACACCAGCGGCAGCTCCAGCCGCTCGGCGACCTCGGCGGCCACCGCCATCCCGTCGGCGTAGTGGCCCATCACCGCCTGGGCGCCGAACAGCACCCCCACCGCGGCGGCGCACTCGGCCATCGCCGGCGCCAGCGGGTAGATGTCCTCCTTGCGCACGAACTCGTCCCCGCCGGCGCGAATCCGCACCAGCCAGCAGTTCTCGGCGAACTGCTCGACGCGGGGGTAGGGCTCGAACCAGCGCGCCAGGATGATCACCTTGCGCCCCTGGGCGGCCCACGCCCTGGAGACCTCCAGCACGTAGTAGGTCTGCCCCCCGGTGTCGGGCACGCCCGCGGGCGGCGGATCGCCCCAGTAGCCGTGGGTGCTGACCATCAAGACCCGCTCGGCGCACTCGGGGCGCGCCGCGCACGGCGGCAGCGCGGTGCCGTCCCCGCCGGGCTGGGCGAACCACAGCGGGATGCCGTGCGCCGCGAACAGCTCGTGGTACTCCTGCAGCAGGCTGTCTTCCACACCGGCGAAGTTGCTCAGCCGAGCCAGGTCGCTCATCGGGTCTCCCTTTCGATGGCGCGAGGGTACCAGGGTTGGCCCGGCGTTTCAGGGCGTGGGGTATGCTGGCGCGCCGGGAGGGCCGATGGAACGCCTGCGATCGATCTGCCAGCGCATCGACGGTCGCGGCTACCGGGCCTACGGGGACCTGGCCGGGGCCTACCGCTTCGACCTCGGCACGCTGCACGTCGACCACGTCCAGGGCGACCCGTTCGCGGCGCCGTCGCGGGTGCGGGTGGTGGTGCCGTGGGAGCGGGCCGGGCTCCCCGAGCACGCGCGCGACGGCGCGGTCCGGAGGGTCGCGGCGGCGGACTACCTGGCGCGGGGCGTGGCCGCGGCGCTCCGCGAGCCGCGGCGGCGCGAGCCGCGGCGGGGGTCGGGGGGCTCGGGCAAGATCGAGATCTGTCCGATGGGCCAGGAGGTCCTGCTGCGCTCCAGCGTCGAGGTGCTCGACGACGCGGTGGTGGCGCGGCTGGCGGTGGGGCTGCCGGCCGCGGGGCGGCGAGTGCTGGGGCGCGAGGCGTGGCGCCTGCTCGGCGAGCGGCTGCCGTCGATCGTGCGGCGCACCCTGGTCGCGGACGCGCTGCCGCTCGACGCGCTGCGGGTCCACTGCGACACGGTCGAGGACGCCCGCGCGCTGCGGGACCAGCTGGCCGATCGGGGCTGGGTCGCGTTCGTCGCCGACGGGGCGCTGCTGCCGCGGCGGGCGGGGAACGACGACCGCCCGATGGCGGCTGCCGAGGCCGTCGCATGGAGCTCCCCCGAGGCGCTGGCGGCGACGGTGGAGCTGCCCCACGCCGGGACGGTGCGGGGCACCGCGATCCCCGCCGGCGTGACGCTGATCACCGGCGGCGGCTACCACGGCAAGTCGACCCTGCTGCAGGCGCTGCTGCGCGGCGTCTACGATCACGTCCCGGGGGACGGCCGCGAGCGGGTCGTGACCGCGGCCGGGGCGGTGGCGATCCGCGCCGAGGACGGGCGGCGGGTGGAGGGCGTCGACCTGCGGCCGTTCATCGGCGCGCTGCCGGCCCCCGAGGGCCGCCCGGCACGCTCCACGGCGGCGTTCCGCAGCGAGGACGCCAGCGGCTCGACGAGCCAGGCCGCGGCGATCGTCGAGGCGCTGGAGGTGGGCGCCACCGCGCTGCTGGTGGACGAGGATACCTCGGCGACCAACTTCATGGTCCGCGATCGCCGCATGCAGGAGCTGATCGCCGGCGACCGGGAGCCGATCACGCCCTTCATCGCGCGGGTCCGCGAGCTGTACGAGCGCCACGGGGTCAGCAGCATCCTGGTGATCGGCGGGGTCGGCGACTACCTCGACGTGGCCGACACGGTGCTGATGATGGACGCCTACCGCCCGCGGGACGCCACCGAGCGCGCGCGAGCGCTGGTGGCGCGCACCCCGGTGGACCTGCGCGCCCTGGTCCCCTCCCCCAGCGCGCACCTGCCCCCCGCCCCGCGGACCGTCGACCGCCGCTCGCTGGACCCCCGCCGCGGCCGCCGCGACAAGGTCCGCGCCCGCGGGACGCGCACGATCCAGTTCGGCCGCGAGGACATCGAGCTCGGCGCGGTGGAGCAGGTCGTCGACCCGGCCCAGGCCCGCGCCATCGGCGACGCGCTGCTGGCCATCGCCCGCGGCCTCGAGTCCCCGGACGACAGCGTCCGCGCCCTGGTCACGACCGTGGACGAGCTCGTCCGCGAGCGTGGCCTCGGGGCGGTGGACGGCTTCCGCGGCGGCGCCGGCGACCGCGCCTGGGCGCGGCCGTTCGAGATCGCCGCGGCGCTCGACCGCCTGCGCAGCCTGCGCGTCCGCCAGTAGCGACCGGCGGTCAGCGCCGGCGGGCGGCGAGGGTCAGCAGCGACCAGGCCAGCAGCGGCACCGCGACGCCCGGGCCGCGGTGCGCCATGGTGCACTGGCAGTCCCCGGCCCCCGCGACCAGGTCCCCGGGGCCGTCGTCGTCGGCCGGGCCGGCGTCGTCGTCCCCGGCGCCGTCGTCGTCGGCGGCGTCGTCGTCGGCGGCGTCGTCGTCCGCGGCGTCGTCGTCCGCCGCGTCGTCGTCCGCCGCGTCGTCGTCTCCGCTGTCGTCGTCGCCGGGTCCCGCGCCGATCACGGGGATCGTCTTGGTGATGCAGTGCACCGCGCCGGCCGAGGTGATCACCACGTCGGCGTCCACCGGGATCACCTGCGCGCCGAGCCCCTCGAACACGGCGATCGCCTGGTTCTGGAGGCCCTCGTAGCCGCCGTACACCGGCATCAGGAAGGTGTCGTCGATCCAGGTGCCGTTGGTGTAGGTGCGCCACACCCACTGGTTGTCGTTGTCCGGCATCGGGACGCGGTGGATCTGGATCGACTCGCCGGTGACCGGGTCGACCAGCCCCGTCAGCTGGTCGGCGATCGCGTCCTCGATCAGCTGGTGGCTCTGGTAGTCGTCGCTCGGGTCGTACTCGCCGACGATCAGGTTCTTGTGATCGAACCACGTCATCCACATGTCCACGTGACCGGTGACGTCGTCCATCCCGGGCAGGATGATCAGCTGCGTGCACCCCAGGTAGTCGTGGTACAGGTCCTCGATCTCGGCCGTGTCGTACTGCGGGTTGAGCCCCAGGATCGTCTCGCTGACCAGGCAGATCCCGTGGCCGTTGGCCAGGAAGTTGCCCCCCTCGGTGGCGAAGTCCCACTCGTGGTCGGCGATCCCGTACCAGGCCGCGAAGTGTCCGGGCTGGGCGTCGTCGTGGATCCGGTTGTAGCGCACGTAGTCGGCGTCGACGATGCTCAGATCGGTGCCGTCCTCGGTGATGAAGAACGGGCCGTAGTCGCGGATCCAGATGCTGTCCAGCAGGTGGTCGTCGCTCTCGTTGAACCACACCGCCTGGGACGGGTCCCGCCCGGTGTGCTGCTGCAGCATCTGCTGGCAGCGCTGCACGTCGCCGCTGTCGCTGGGGCCGCTGGCGCGCAGGTAGATGTAGATGTCGGCCCCGTCCCAGGCGCCGTCGAGGATGTCCATCCACAGCCAGTCCCACGAGTCGGGGTTGTTGGCCGAGCTCTCGCAGTCCCAGGCCACCAGCAGGCCGTCCACGGCCCAGCGCTCGTTGGGGCTGGCCGGGACGCCCTGGGGGGGTGCCTTGGCGAGCGGGACCCGCGGGAACGCCTCGGGGTTGCGGGCGTACTCGGCCTGGGCCTCGGCCACCCGCTGGCGCCACGGCTCGACGAAGTGGGGCTCGCGGGCCAGGGCCGGCGTGGTGAGGGTCAGGGCGAGCAGCAGGACCGGCAGCGGGGATCGCACGGCGGCACCTCCGATCAGGCCGGACGAACCCTAGCACGGGGCGCGGGTCCAGCCCTCCAGGAACATGTAAACAATGGGCCGGGGGGTGTGGTGAACGACCTAGCCGCCGTAGCTCCCGGTGAAGGTCGCGTTCTCGATCCGGGCGGTCATGATCGCGTCCTCGAAGGTCGTGACCGGGGTGTACTCGTCGAGCCCCAGGCTGGCGGTGTCCAGCGCGTACAGCACGAAGCGGTACTCGTGCTCGGCCGGCGGGCACGGCCCGCCATAGCCCACCGCGTAGAAGTCGTTGATCAGCTCGATCGCGCCGCTGGGCAGCGTGCCGCCCGGGCTCATCCCGGCGGCGAGGTCGTCGGTGGCGGCGGGGATGTCGAAGATCGCCCAGTGCAGGAAGCCCCCGGCGTCGGGATCGGTCATCACCACCGCCCACGAGGACACCCCGTCGGGGAACCCGACCCACTGCAGCGGGGGCGACACGTCGTAGCCGTCGCAGGTGTACTCCACCGGGATCTCGCCGCCGACGGCGAACGCCGGAGACCAGAACGTCAGACCGCCGGCCGCGTCGTCGTCGTCGTCCCCCGCCGTGTCGTCGTCGCAGGGTGGGCAGTCGCACTCCTCGATCACCACCGGGCACGCCGGCAGCGCGAGCCACAGCGGCGTCAGCGCCAGCCACCAGCCGCGCGGCATCAGAACGCCACCTCCTCGTCGCCGACCGTCACCCGGGCCGCGGCGATCCCCTTGCCGCCGTTGCCCACCATCCGCGTGGCGTAGCCCTCGCCGGCGGTGCCCTTGAGCAGCAGCCCGCTGATCATCTGCTCGCTGCCCCCCTCGGGGGTGAAGAACACCTCGACCTCGCCCTTGCGGAAGTCCTCGTCCGGCCGGCCCTCGGTGTCCAGCGCCCACAGCCTCGTCTCGGCCTCGAGGACGCACAGCCGCAGCTGCCCCCCCGAGTACGCCACCACCCGGTCGAGGTTGGGCGCGCCGGGCACGCCGCAGGCCGGCGCCTCCCAGTTGGCGAACGTGTCGGCGGTGACGTCGACGCCGCCGCCGTCGCCGGTGCCCCCGTCGCCCGTTCCCCCGTCCGGCTTGGCGCCGCCGCACGCCGCGAGCCCCAGCCCCAGGCCCAGCACCGCGAGCACCACCACGCGTCGTCCCATCACACCCCTCCTCCCCGCTCTCGCTCTGCGCTCTCCGCGCCCCGGACGGGCGCCCTCTGCGCTCTCGCGCGTCCCGGACGGACGCGCCCTCACAGGGTCATCTGCAGGATCCCACGGATCTGGACATCCGTCTGCGGCTCCGGTTCCACCATGTCGACCACCGCGCCGCCGTCCACCCGGAACTGGACGCGCTGCTTCAGGATGTACACCGCGACCCCGCCCCGCGCCTCGTGCTGTACGACGCCCTGGTCCTGCGGCAGGATCGCCGAGTACTGCACGGCGACCCCCAGCCGCTGGCGGAACACGTACCCCGTGGTGCCGAACACCCCCAGCGCCGACAGCCGCTGGTCGGCGGGGGTCTCGCCGTCCTCGACGGTGGCGAGGTACAGCGCCCCGCTCAGCGAGTACCCCGAGACCTTGATCAGCGCCTCGAGCACCGCGCGGAGCGCCCAGTCCCGCCCCCACACCGGGTCCAGGTCCCAGGCCCCGCCGAGGGACACCGAGAACCGCAGCGGGCCGCCCTGCAGATCGGCCTCGCTGGCGGTGTCGATCCCCCCGTGGTTGTACCCGATCCGCGCCACGACCTCCGGGTGCGCGTACTTGGGCTCGTCCTGCTCGTCCAGGTCGATCCCGTACAGCCGCGAGGCGCCCACGCCGTGCACGTCGCGCGTGTTGATCCCGCCGAACACGCCCACCGCCCACTCCAGCGGCGGCGGGGCCTTGGCGTCGTAGCCCGAGTGGAGGCACAGGCCGACCTGGCGCTCCCCGCCGAAGATCGTGCTGACGTTGGCCCAGTCCACCAGCGGACGATCCTTGTACGAGCGGGTCCGGTAGCGCGACAGCGGGATCTTCCACACGCCGACCCGGACGTGGAACCCGGGGCCCAGCCGCAGGTCGCCCATCATGTCGAAGAACTCGAACTTGCCGGGCAGCGCGCCGACGTGCAGCAGGTAGCGGAAGTCGGGGGTGAACGCGGTGCCGCTCAGCGTCGGCCGCACGCGGCGCAGCTCGACGGTGGCGCGGGGAGTCTCGCCGGCGGCGCCGAACCCGTCGACCACCAGCCAGACCTGCGCGGTCAGGCCGACGCGGACCGAGTAGGCGCCGTCCGGGCTGGCCAGCTCGAGCTTGAACGTGGCGGGATCGAAGGCGGGGGCGTCACCATCGTCGGTCGCGGTGGCCGCCGCGGCGTCCTCCGCGCCGGCCGGTCGCGGCACCACCAGCAGCCACAGGACCAGGACCAGGCGTGCGCTCACTGCCAGCTCTCCAAGGTGGCGAGGCCCACCGCCGAGGGGCCCGTCGAGATGCCGGTGTACCAGATCGTGACCCCGCCGTCCTCCGCCACCGGGTTGGCGTCTGCCGTCCCCGCCTCGTCCCAGGCGCCGGCCTCGCCGGCGGGCAGCAGCGGGTCGTCGCCGCTGCGCGACCAGCGCAGGCCGTCCGCGCTCGCGGCGTGGCCGACCTGCCACTGCCCGCTGCCCCCGGCGGCGTAGAACAGGTGGTACGTCCCGTCGAGCCGCAGCACCTCCGGGCCCTTGGTCGCGCCGGCCTCCCAGCTCTCCGCGCCCTGCGCGAGGAACACCGGGTTGCGGCAGTAGCGCGTCCAGGCCAGCCCGTCGGCGCTGATCGCGTACCCGATTTGCTGCTCGCTGGAGCTGTACCACAGCTCGTACACCTCGCCGGTGCGCAGCACCTCGGGGTGGCCCACCGCGGCGCCGTCCCAGGCGTCCGGCTCGCCCGGCTCGAGCACCGGTTCGTCGCTCTCCATCGCCCACGTCACGCCGTCTTCGCTGGCGGCCAGCCCGATCGACATCGGGCCGTCCCCGCGGGCCTGGAACCACACGCGATAGCCGTCCGCGCCCTCGCGGAGCAGCGTCGGCCCGCCCACCGAGAGCCCGGTCCAGGCGCCGGCGATGCCCGCCGGGATCACCGGGCCGTCGGACGCCCGCGTCCAGGTCACCCCGTCGGGCGAGCTCGCCGCGCCGATGCGGTACTCGTCCCCGCGGCCGGCGTACAGCATCCAGTAGCCCTCGTCGGTGGCCACCACGCTGGGCATCATCACCGTGTCGCCGTCCCAGGCGTCCAGCGCCGGCTCGAACACCGGGTTGCCGCCGTGCAGCGCCAGCACCGGGCGGGGCGGCGCGCCGTCCAGGTCGGTCGCCTTGACCAGCCCCCAGTCGTACCCGAACGGGGACACCGTCACCGCCACGTCCGCGCTGCCGGTGGTCCCGCCGTGGGTCACCTCGACGGTCAGCGTGTGGTCCCCGGGCAGCTGGGGCACGGCGCAGGCCTCGCCGCGCCCGTCGTCGCCGAGCTCCCCGGCGGGGCGCAGCTCGCCGCCGTCGACGGCCACCCGCAGCCCACCGCCGTCCACCGGCGCCAGCCCCGCCAGGACCTCGACGTCGACGCACAGCTCGGCGCACTCGTCGTAGCCCGCGGCGGGGGTCAGGGTCAGCGTCAGGTCGGTGTCCTCCGGCGGGCAGGCGCCGGCCAGCGGCAGCAGCGCCAGCAGGGCGAGCGGGGTGCGGCGGATCGTCACAGCTCCTCCGGGAGGCCCCACGCGATGGCGGGTCCCAGCGCGGGCAGCGCCTCGAATACCCAGTCCTGCAGCGCGTCGCGCGTCTCGCAGCTGCCCGGATCGGTGCACGTCACGCGGCCGTCGGCGTAGCCCGGCAGGCCCAGCGTGCCGATGTCGGGGAGGTGGAAGTAGAACACGCGCTCCCGGGCCGGATCCTGCGCCGCCACGACCCGGTACACCAGGTAGTGGTGCAGCAGGGCGAAGTCCGCCGGGCTCATCGTCTCGGGCGACTCCGTGCCGGGGAACGCCTCGGACTGCCAGTGCTCCCCCTCCACCAGGCCGTGCCAGAACATGTCGGAGACGAACAGCCCGCTGCGGGCGACCTCGTAGATCCGCGTCTGGGCGATGGTCACCCCGGGCAGGTACACGATCGGCCCGCCCGTCGGGGACGTGGGCGGGTCCCACTCGTCCGGATCGTCGTCCACGTCGAACGCCGCGATGCGCTCCGCGGCGTCCCACGGCGCCAGCTCCTTGGCCACCGCGTGGCTGGTGCCGGGGTAGCTGCCGCCGCCGCCGAAGTAGGTGAACGGCGTCCCGCTGCCGGGCCACGCCGCGGCGTAGGCCGAGGGCCACGAGATCGCCTCGACCTCCGCGTGCAGGCCCACCGCCCGGTCGAAGCCGCCGGCGAGGCCGTCGGGTGCCCAGCCCCACTCCGCCGGGTCGACGCACTGCTCCGGCAGCGGCAGCTCGTCCTCGCCGCAGCCGCCGGTGCCCTGGTGCGGCTCGGCGACGTGGCGCAGCGCCGCGGTGTCGAGCAGGTCACCGAGGAAGTCGACGAACGCCTGCTGGTCCTGTACCGCCACGTCGCAGTCCGGGTCGGGCAGGTCGGGCTCCCACAGCTCGGGGCAGGTGTACGGCACCTGCTCGTCGGTGCCCGCCGGGGTGTGGACCAGCAGCGTGGTGCCCACGTCCCCGCGGGCCTCCAGATCGTCGCGCCACGTCGCGAGCTCCCGGGGCAGCTCCGCGCCGAACGCGATCAGCTCCGGGCGGCCGAGGTCGAGGCCGGCGTGGATGCAGTGGGCCGACTGGAGCAGCACGGTCGGGTTGATCCCCAGCAGCAGCTCGACCTCGTCCTCGCCGGGCAGGCGGTCCAGCAGCGCCCCCTCGAGGTAGGCCAGGTTGCCGGTGACCTTGTCGGCGCGCGCGGACTGCAGGCAGCACACCTGGTACATCCGGCGGTCCAGCTCGGGCCACCCCGCCGTGGCCTGCTCCAGGTCGGCGCAGGCCTCCGGCTCGGTGTCGATCTCCTTGGTCAGCGCCTCGGGATCGTCCAGCTGCGCGTCCCGCGGGTACTCCAGGAAGCCCGCCGCCACGATCCGCACCGCCCCCGGGGGCTGCACCTCGAGCTGATCCGCGGCGAGGAAGCTGCGCAGCACCACCGATCCGTCGGACCGCTCCAGCGCCACCGCGATCTCCTGCAGCGCGCCGCCGATCGCGAGCCCGCGGATCGTCCCGTCCAGGGTCTGCGCCCGGGCCTCGCCGGTCACCGGATCGAAGCGGTAGGCGCGGTCCCCGCCCTCGGCGACGCCGTAGACCCGCGGGACGGACTGCCCGGCGGAGCTCGTCGTGCCCACGGCGAGCCGGGACACCCCGGGGGCGTGGAACACCGTGGCGGGGCCGCCGTCCAGCCCGAACGACTTGACCTTGCCCCCGCCCGCCGTCGGGGACGCCACCCACACCGTCCTGGTGAACGGATCGTAGGCCACGTCCGTGGGATCGGCCATCCCCGACAGCACCCGCCGGTGGACCACCGGGTCGTCTCTCCCGATGTCCTCGATCCCGATCACCGACGGCCCCTCCGACGACAGCACGAACGCGATCCTCCCGCCGGGCTCCAGCGCCAGCGGTCCGTCCGGCGTGGCGGGCAGGGGGATCCGCTCGGGGTCCGGCAGGGTCGCGCCGTCCTCGCAGGGCAGCGGCAGCGACCACACCGCGAGCTCCTCGTCCTGCGGCGAGACGCCGATCAGCCGGCCCGTCTCGGCGACGACCGCCAGGTCGCCGTCGAGGAACCCGGTGTACCCGGCCGGGACGTCCAGCGTGTACAGCACGTTGTGCATCGACCACGGGCGCTGGTCCTCGGGGCAGCCGTCGTCGTCGGGCACCAGATCGACCACCCGCAGGGTCGGGGGGTCCTGGCCGGCCCAGGCCACCGCCAGCCGCCCGTCCACCGCCAGCCGGCTGCGCAGGTTGGGCACGGTGACGAACCCGCCGTGGACGAACTTCCAGCCGCCGCCGTCGGGCGAGGCCTCGTCCCCGCGGCACGAGCCGTCCTGGGTCAAGCCGTCGATGAAGCAGTCGGGGCGGGTGTCCTCGGGCCACTCCGGGTGGTCCGGCTCGGTGCTGACCCAGTAGCAGTGGTCGGGGACGATGCCGAACGCGCTGCGGACCCAGATCCGGTCCCCGCTGGGCTCGGCGACGTAGGTCGCTCCCGTGAAGTCGGAGATCGTCAGCAGCAGCGAGCCCTCGACCGCGCCGTCGGCGCACCACGACGCCAGCGGCGCCTCGAGCCCGGACGGATCGACGAGGAACTCGGCCTCCTCGGGCTCGATCGCGCACCCCGCGAGCAGCACCAGCGCCGGGCCGATCACCCGCGCGAGTCCCGCCCGGAGCGTCACTCGCCCGCCTCCACCCCTCCGTCGGCCCACAGGAACGCGGCGGCGACGGTGCAGCCCACCGCGACCCCGACGCCGAGGGCGGCGTCGAAGCGCAGCGACGAGGCCAGCAGCGGCAGGAACGCCGCCCCGGCGACCGCCAGCGGCAGCCAGTCGCGCGGACCGGGCCGGCCCTCCCCGGCGCGGGCCAGCACCAGCGGCAGGCACGCCGCCAGGCCGATCCACGGGGCGACCACGGTGACGGGCCCCAGCGACAGCGAGCCCAGCGCGGTGGCGCCGAACGACACCGAGGTCGCCAGGCACAGCGGCAGCACCAGGCGGATGAACGGCCACACCCGGCGGGTGGCGATCATCATCAAGGCGATGCACAGGATCAGCGAGCGGGCCGAGCCGGTCAGCAGCCGGCGGGTGGTCTCGTCGGCCGCACGGCTGGTCAGCAGCAGCTCGCCGCGCGGGGTGCAGCGGACGTCGGCGGGCAGCACCTCGGCGGCCAGCTCCTCGATGTCGCGCAGCAGCGCGCGCAGGTCCTGTCCGCCGCCGCTGCGGGTCCGCACCGTGATCGCGGCCTGGTCGTAGTCCGGCGTGACGAACGGGCGCATCGCCTCGGGAGAGCCGAACAGCAGCAGCAGCTGCCCGACCAGCTCGCGGCGCTGGGGAAGCCGGTCGGCCCGCTGGGGATCGAGCGCCTGGTAGATCATCTCGATCAGGTCGACGTACGAGGTGGTGGCGTCGACGTCGGGGCGCTCCTCCAGCCGGTCCTGCAGCGTGCGCACCGCCGCGAGCACCTCCGGCTCCTTGAGCCGGTCGATCTCCTCGGCGACGAGGTGCAGCCGGAAGGCGTCCATCCCGGCCAGGTGGTCCTCGGTGGTGCGCCACGCCTCGGCGATCGGGTCGCGGGGCGTGAACGCCTCGACGTAGTCGATCCCGATCACCAGCCGCGCCAGCCCGCCCACCGCGCTCATCCCGAACACCAGCACGACCAGCAGCAGCCACCGCCGCCGCGGCCGCGGATCGGGGATCGGCAGCGGGCGGTCCAGCATCGCGACGGTCACCGGCACGAGCAGCAGCGGCGCCAGCGTGCCGGCGCCGGCCCCCACCGCCAGGGTCGTCCCGAACCGCCGCACCGCCTCGACGTCGCTGCTCCACTGCACCAGCCCCAGGGCGGCCAGCACCGCGCCGCCGGCCAGCACGCCGAGCAGCGGGCCGCGGCGCGGCTCGTCCTCGAGGCCCAGGACCATCGCGCTGGACAGCGCCAGCGCCACCGCCGGGAACAGCGCCGCGACGGTGACCTGGTCGATCGGGACGCGCAGCAGCGCCAGCGCCGCCGCGGCCCACACCAGCCCCATCACCGCCGACCCCAGCGGCAGCAGCAGCCGCCTCGGATCGCGCAGGCCGAGCCAGGTCAGCAGCAGGACCAGCACCATCGCGCCCATGATCCCCTGCTGCACGTCCGCCGCCATCCGGCCCAGCAGCGCCAGCCGGAGCACCGGCGGGCCGACCATCGCGCGGTCGGCGGTGACCCGCGCGCCGTACTGCTCCAGCAGGTCGCCGACCTGCTCCACCGCCACCTCGTCGTAGCGGGCGATCTCCTCGGCGGCCTCGGCCTCGAGCCGCTCGATCCGTGCCGCCAGCGGGCCGCCGCCTTCGACCCCGGAGCCCGCCAGCGCCCGGGCCGCCGCCAGCTTGGCCTCGGCCAGGTCGCCCTCGACCTCGCCGCGGGCGAAGGCCAGCCCCACGTCGTTGAACGTCGCCTCCAGCGCGCGGCCGGCCTCGCCGTAGGCCACGGGATCGAGCCGCACCGCCTCCGGCAGCCGCCGCACCACCTCGGTGGCCACGCGCCGCTCCTCGAGGAACACCATCAGCGCCACCGCGCCGCCGTTGGCGCTGATCAGGTTGTCGACGAACACCTCGTTGCGCATCAGCTCGGCGCCACCGGCCGCCGCCTGCTCCTCGTCGAACGGCGGGTCGACGAACAGCGCGCGGGCCTCCATCATCCCGCCCTGCGAGGCCACCGACGTGGTGTGGGTGATGCTCTCGACCCGCGCCACCCACGGGATCGCGATCAGCGCGTCGGACAGCCCCGAGAGCTGCTCGAGGATCGCGGGCTCGAAGAACCCCGCGGGGCGGACCAGCACCAGCGCCAGGACCCGGTCGCTGCCGAAGGTCTCGACGAACGACGCGTAGTGGTCCACCTCGGGGGCCACGTCGGGCAGCATCGGCCGCACGTCGGTGGAGGTCTGCAGCCGCGGGACCAGCACCAGCGCGCCGAACCCGAGCGCCACCGTCACCGCCAGCAGCGGGAAGCGCAGTCGGCGCAGCGTCGTGGTCCAGTCCACCGGTGGGTCCCCGCCGTCAGAACAGGTAGGTGGTGGAGAGTTCGATGCGGTCGTTGCGCTCGAAGGCGTCCATGAAGCCGTCCTTCGTCCCCCCGGTGACCAGCCCGGCGAGGGCCAGGCGCACGCGATCGCGGACCGTCAGCGCCAGCTCGGCGCGCACCAGGTAGTCGCCCTCGATCCCTCCGAAGCCGCGGATGTCCAGCACCAGATCGTCGAGGAAGGTCCACTGGATGTTGCCATAGAACCCGAGCACCGAGATGTGGTTCACGTCGCGGATCGGGGTCGTCGTGCGGGGCACGTCGCAGTGGTCGTCGCGGTTGACCACCCCGTCGTCGCTGGGGGGCAGCTCGTGGTCGCCGGCGACCTCGAAGCGCAGCTGCAGGTCCTGCTTGCCGACCAGGTCGGTGGCCAGCCACTCGACGCCGACCGTGCCCTGCAGGTAGGGGTCGTGGATGTCGCAGCGCTCGTGCTGCCAGTCGGCGGTGATGGTGTACGACAGCTCGCCCTTGACCACCACGGGGCCGAGCACCACCGCCATGTCGCCGCCGACCACGCCCTTGTGGGCGTAGACCGGCGTGAGCCCCACCTCGATGCCCTCCTCGATGAAGGTGATCAGGTCCTGGGCGCTGGGATCGACGATGTCGCCGTTGAGCCCCTCGAGGGCGTGGTAGGTGGGCAGCGAGTCGCGGCCCCAGTACCCGGTCAGCGCCAGGTCGACCGCCGGGAAGAAGAACTCCAGGCGGCCCCCGAACTGGCTGTCGAGGAACCCGTACTCGGCGTCGTCGCGGGGCCGCAGCACCGCCGCGTCGCCGTACTCGAGGTAGTGGATCGGGAACGTCACGTCGTCGGCCACGCCGGTGTCGGGCTGGGGCAGCAGCACGTTCCAGCGGTGCTGGTCGTCCACCGAGTAGCGGCTGGGCACGAAGGTCGGCAGCCACACCGCCGAGAACGCGACGTTGGGGTGGGCGTACTTGAGCAGCAGCGCCGGGGCCGCCAGCCGCTCGGGGGCCCACAGCTCGTCGTAGTCCTTGGGGGTCAGCAGGTCCAGCGTGGGCCGCATGTCCATCCGGCTCCAGCGGATCACCTGGTTGCCGGCGCGCAGCTGGAACCCGCCCCAGCGCAGCTGGGCGTAGGCGTCCTTGAGCAGGATCCGGCTGCGCTCGGGGTCGAGGAAGTCGTGGCGCAGCTGCAGCTGCACCGCGGCGCCGACCTTGCCGACCTTGAACTTGGCCCGCGGCTCGAGGCGGACCTGGTTTCGGCCGCGCACCGCGCCGGACGGGTCCGAGTCGCGGAAGTAGAAGAACAGGTCCCAGTCGACCTCGCCGCTGATCTTCAGCTCCGGCTGGGGCGGCGAGACCTGGGCCGACGCCGGGGCCGCCCCGGCCGCCCAGGCCGCCACGGCCAGGGCCAGCAGGACCGCCAGCGGCCGCTCACTCGCCCAGCAGCGATGGGGAGAAGTCCGCCTTGGAGACCGCAAGCCCCACCTCCCGCTGACCCGCGAAGACGGTGGTGGAGCCGTCGAGGAGGTGGGTCATCTTGGCCGTGTTGTGCTTCCACTGCTCGCCGAACTGCTCGAGATCGTGGGCGGTGAGGACCTTCTGCAGCTGGCCCTGCTTGTCGAAGAACTCCACCTTCCACATCAGCATCCGCTCCTCCTCGATGTACATCAGCACCTTGCTGTAGCCGCTGTACTTCTGCTCCTTGTCGTTGGCCGCGGTGTCCTCGACGATCTGGCAGGTGTTGCCCTCCACCTCGGCGGTCCCGACCAGCTCGTAGTTGCGGTTGACGAAGTCCGAGCGGATCCGCAGGTCCTCCAGCGTGAAGTCGGTGTTGGCGAACGACTCGGTGCGGTCGGCGTTGGCCAGCTTGCGCGTCATCGCCACCTCGGGCAGGTAGACCCACTGGGAGCGCTTGCCCTCGTGCTCGACGCTGAGCACCGCGGTGCCCGCCACGTCGCTGGGGCTGGTGAACACGATCTTGGAGCGCGCCGCGTCGTCCGCCGGGATCAGCTGGGTCATCACGAAGTCGGCCTCGCGCGTGGCGCCGCCCTGCACCGTGCGGGTCAGGTGCACGGTGGTGCGCTCGCCGGTGGTGACCATCGCCGCGTCGAAGCGCTTCATCAGGTCGTCGCCGCTGCCGGCCCACGCGAGCGCGGGCAGGCCCAGGGTCGCCGCCACGATCAGGAGAATCAGCCTCATTTCACACCTTTCCACGGTCGCGCAGCTTATCAATCGGGACCATTCTGGTACAACCCGGGCATGACCTCGAACACGCCCCCGAGGACGGCGTACCCGGGCCGCGAGCTGGAGCTGGCCCTCGACCCGGTGGGACGACGCCGGCGGGGCCGGCATTTCACGGCGCCCGCGGTGGCGGCCCAGATGGCGCGCTACGCGGTGCCCGTGCCGGGCGGGCGCGTGCTCGATCCCGCGTGCGGCGCCGGGGGGCTGCTGGCTGCGGCGCTGGCGCGGGGAGCCGGCGCCGCGCTGGGGGTCGAGCTGGACCCGGAGCC
>CAZOYV010000167.1:0-19420 GCA_964584075.1 uncultured Rickettsiales bacterium
CGTGGCGCTGCGGCACTCAGGCTCGGTCCGGGGATAGATTCACAAGCTCTGAGCGACGTCGCCGGCCGCAGTCCGTTCTCCATCCAGTTCACTATTTGCTTCACCCTGACACGGGCGGCTGCGATAAGATGATTTCCGGTGTCATGGGCGAGTACTGGCCACAGCTGAGGAAGATCGCGATCGTCTTCGTCGTCGTGGCGGGGCTGTGCTTCGCGGGGATCCAGATCTTCGCGCCGTCCCCCGCCGCGTCGCTGGCGGGCCGGACCGACATCGCCCCCGGGGTGATCGCCGACGTCAGCTTCACCGGGGCCCCCACCGGTCTGGCGATCTGGATCTCGCTGTTCGCCGGGCTGACCGTGATCCTGGCGTGGCGGGCGCTGCTGCTGGTCGGCCACCCCCGCTCCCCGCTGCGCGGCCTGCTCAAGCTCCGCCGCGCCGAGTCGGGCCAGGCGATCACCGAGTTCGTGATCATCTTCCCGGCGCTGTTCATGACGGTGATGGGCATCTGCCAGCTGTCGCTGATGTACAACGCCAAGAGCGTCACGCTCTACGCGGCGTACTCCGCGGCGCGCAGCGCGATCGTGTGGATCCCCCAGGACGCCGACGACGGCGACGGTCCGGGCCAGATCACGGTCTCGACGAGCAACGAGAAGTACGGGATGGTGCAGCAGTCCGCGGCGCTGGCCTGCGTGCCGATCTCCCGCCGCGCCAGCCACGTGCTGGGCAGCCTGCCGATCATCGGCAGCGTGATCATGAGCGTGGTCAACGCCATCGACTCGATCCTGCAGTCGCTGCCGCTGGCGATGAACGTGTTCCACTGGGGGGACCGGTACGCCTACTCGTACGTGCTGACCAACGTGCACTTCATCCAGGAGACCCCCCAGGGGCCCCAGCAGATGGGCAGCTACGGGGACCAGCTGCAGTTCGGCCCGCACCAGGACGTCACCGTCCAGGTCAACCACTGCCTGCACCTGCCGATCCCGCTGGTGGCCCAGATCATCGACCGGTTCTCGACGCTGCCGCAGGAGTTCATGCTGATGGAGTGGCTGCCCGGCAGCTACACCAACGTCTCGGCGACCTGCACGCTGACCGTCGAGACCGCCTGACCCGTCCCCCAGGAGGCCCCGTGACCCCGCTGACCCGCGCGCTGACCGCCGCCGCGCTGCTGGCGCTGCTGCTCCCCGCCGCCGCCCACGCCGGGGGTTCGATCATCGGCAAGTGGCAGATGGGCACCGAGGAGGCGGGGATGATCGTGGAGTTCTCCGCGGGCGGGGTGGTGGTGATGGGCGATCAGGTCGGGACCTACTGGACCGCCGGCAACCTCGTCACGATCGACGGCTGGAACGGCAAGACCGTGACGCTGGAGTACAAGATCCTGGGCAACGTCCTGACCCTCACCGACGACAAGGGCAACGACATCGAGCTCAAGCGCAAGCCCTGGTGAGGGGAGGGCGCTACTCCGACCTCCCCGCCGCCTTGAGCAGCCCGATCAGGTAGACCTCCGCCAGCCGCCGCCAGCCGCCGTCGCGCAGCGTGGCGATCGCCGCGGCGTGGTCGTGGGCGCGCAGGAAGCGGCGGACCGCGGCCTCGTCGTCGGCGGACAGCGGGTCCTTCAGCTCGGCGTTGGCCTGCAGGCCCCACAGCCCCAGCGACAGCTCGTCGGCCACGGCCTCGTAGTCGGCGAGCTCGGGGGCGAGCACCAGCGGGCCGACCAGCAGGTGGTGGTTCTTCAGCCCCCAGTAGTCGACCTCCGAGCCGCCGCGGCTCGGCGAGGCGGCGTGGACCGTGCGGGTCACGATCGCCTCGGCCGCGCCCTTGCGCCCCGGGGCCAGCAGCGTCAGCTCGGCGCAGGCGCGCCACAGCAGCGGCTGGGCCCGCAGCGCCTGGTCGCGGTGGACCAGCGCGCCCTCGTCGACCGCGTCGTCCAGGGCGCGGGCGTAGAGGTGCAGGTCCAGGGCGTAGCGCCGCGCCTCGTCGGCCCGGGGGTGGTCGGCGTAGGGCTCGGTCAGCGCGGTCACCGCCCGGACCCCGGCGTCGACGGTCTTGCGCTGCCGCTGCTGGGCCACGCGGGCGGCGTCGTCGGCCGGCTCGGAGGGCCACAGCGCCTCGAACGCCTCCCAGGTCGGGGCGGCCCAGGGGGGATCGTCGGGCGTGTCGCGCTCCCGGTCGGGCGTCTGCATCATCGCCTCGACCAGCCCGCACAGCGCGACCCAGTCCAGCCCGTCGTCGGGGGCCGCCGCCGGGTCGGCGCAGCGGGCGAACGCGGTGGCCAGGCCGACGGCCTCGATCGTCGAGGTCGGGGCGGGCCGGGCGTCGGCCTCGACGGCGGCGAGCAGGGTGGCCGCCGCGAGCACCGCGGCCGCGGTTCGGAACGGCTCGGGCCTCATGGTGAACTCCATGGTGAAGTCCCGCCCCGGGGGGTCAATGGAATGTAAAAAAAATCCCAATTGACCCCGCCGCGCTTATAAGATTGGAACGGGAGAGAGGCCAGCTCCCGGGAGAGGAACGCATGAAGCGCTTGCTCCACAGGGCGACGATCGGGCTGCACCGCGACTCCGGCGGGCAGTCGATGGCGTTCGTGGCCCTCACCGCGTTCATCGTACTCTGCTTCGTGATCATCCTGCTCAACCAGGGCCGCCACCTGACCCACAAGGTGCTGGCCCAGAACGCCGTCGACGCCGCGGTGGTCAGCACGGCGACCTACCAGGCCCGCGGGATGAACCTGATCGCGATGACCAACATCATGCAGAGCATGCTGCTGGCCGAGGCGATCTTCATCGAGGCGATCCCCTACGCCGTGGCCGAGTCGGCGGCGGCCGCGGCGGCCAACGCCAGCTGCTACTGCGATCCGTGGTGCGACCTGGACTTCGGCAAGTGCTGGCAGTCGATCAAGGAGGAGTGGAACTGCGTGATGGTCGGCATCCAGCTGCTGACCAACGGGTTCCCACCGCTGGACGACCAGATCGAGTACGTCTTCGAGCAGATCCAGCTGCTCAGCGACGCCGCGGCCGGGATCCGCGACGGGTTCCAAGTCCTTGCGATGCAGGAGGCGAACACCATCGCCCAGTACAACGGGCTGGACTACGGGTTCGTGTACCCCAACGAGATGCCCATCGAGGAGGGCGAGCTCGAGGACCTCTGCGACACGATGGACAACGGCAACCACGGCGGCTACGAGAAGTGGTGGAACGCCGGCGTGGTCTCCGCGATGCTGATGCTGACGATCACCGACTACCAGGCCGAGGCGTTCCCGCCCGCGTTCGCCGCCTACCCCCACGGCTCGGACGGGCCGTTCGGCAGCCCGACCCAGGCGCTGCCGTTCGAGGCGCTGTTCGGCGAGATGGCTCCGCTGGCGCTGGGCAACACCTGGTGGGAGCAGTGGGCCGCGATCTACAAGTGGGTCGAGTGCGGCGGGGGCTGGATGTGGCCCAGCCTGGACAGCTACGTCGACACCGGGGTGGCCAAGCCGCTGATCCTCGACCAGGACTACCCCGACTCGGCGCAGTACGTCGGCTTCGGCTACGACGACCCCGAGGACGGCGCGCCGGCGTACCTGCCGGACCACTTCAAGAACGGCTACAACGACCTGTTCGGGATGATCACCGTGGCCCAGGCCGAGGTGGTCAACACCCACCAGGCGAGCATGTTCGTGCCCCGCTGGCACGCGCGCCTGGCGCCGGTGAGCAAGCTGGGCGACACGCCGCTGGACATCGGCGTGTACATGCTGGGCACCGACGGCGTCCCGTGGCCGCCGCTGGGCGCGCTGGCCCGGATCCAGGGCTGGCGGCTGCTGCTCGGCGATCTGACCCAGGAGGTGATCACGCACTGATGAGGTACTTCCTGCGAGATCAGCGAGGCCAGGCCACCGTCGAGTTCGCGGTGACGCTCCCGATCATGCTGCTGCTGATCATGGGGGTGATCTACTTCGGCAAGGCGTTCTACAAGGAGCAGCAGGTCCAGCTCGCGGCGCGCTACATCTGCTGGAAGGCCGGGCGCCACGACGGCAACCACGCGCTGGGGCCGGCCCAGCAGACGGCGATGCAGACCTACGACCTGCAGGGGGCCAACATCCACGGCCAGGCCAGCAACGACACGCTGGAGAACCTCGCCGGGCAGTTCGGCTTCAACGGCAACATCTGGAACCTCCAGGGCAACCCGTCGAGCGTGCCCAGCTTCATCACCAGCTACCTGCTCAACCCCGCCGCGATCGGCGCCGCGCTGGCGACCGGGATCGCGCCGGTGGACACCCACTACACGGTCAACATCAGCCAGCCGATGGGCACGCAGCTGCTGCCGATCATGCAGGGCTACAACATCGACCGGACCCACAAGGTCGACATCGGCCACTGGGACTACGCCGAGATCAACGGCGACGTCCTGATCCTGGGGTACGAGCTGTACCTCGACGCCTGGGCCTACGACGAGATCACCGGGCTCTGCTCGGGGTGCATCTAGGGAGGACGCGGTGGCCCGCAAGCGCAGCCGGAAGCCCCCGAAGACCGCCCCCGGCGCGACCCGCGCGCCGTCCGCCGCCGCGCGGCCGGCCTGGGTCGGGGTCCTGGACCGGGGCTGGCGCGTCGCCGCGATCGCGGCCTTCGCCGCCGCGGTGTTCCTCTTCGGCCACCGGTTCTCGCCGATGGGCACGCCCGCCGAGGCGACGATCTACTACTCGGTGGGGGACGCCTTCGCCGGGGTGCCGACGGTCTGGGAGCTGCAGGTCGATCCCGACGAGGTCGAGTCGGCGGTGCTCAACGGCAACCGCGTGTTCTACACGGTCAGCGAGGACTGGCGCGCGGTCTCCGAGGTCCTCGACTACTACGAGCAGCTGTACGGCGGCCCCGAGATGCAGTACGGCGGCACGCGGCCCGTGCTGCCCGACGTCGAGGGCGTCGACTGGCAGGGCCTGCTCGACGAGATGAACCGCAGCGCCGAGAGCCGCGCGCTGCGCTTCGAGACCTCCGAGTGGGGGCTGTACGGCACCGTCGTGCTGCCCGAGCCCGACGACCCCGAGTTCTTCGAGGAGATGGGGCGCCGCCTGGAGCGCTACCACGACACCGGGCGCATCTCGGACCTCGGCGAGGCCAAGTTCGTGTACGCGTTGCGCCCGCAGGGCGCGCACGGGACCACGGTGATCACCGCGTGGCCGGGCCAGGAGTTCGACGTGCGCGCGATGACCACCGACGGGCGCGACGACGCCCCGGGCAGCGATCCGCCGGATCTGCCCCGGATGTCCGGCGACGTGCGGCTGACGTCGTTCGTCCAGGAGCGCCCCGAGATGACCGTCCACATGGCGCAATACCAGTCGCGCCAGACGGATACCGCGGTGCTGGACTTCTATTTGTCCCGACTCCCGTCGTACGATTGGGCCGAAGACCCTGGAGTGCGGGCGTCCGCGGACATGCTCGGGCGGAACCCGACGGCGCTGTTCACGCGTGGCCGCCAGCAGCTGCACGTGACGGTCCACGATGACGTGGAGACCGACACCGCCGTCGCCACGGTGCTGATGACGGCGCCCCCTGGCTCCCTCGGCCGCTGACGCGGTCAGCCCCGCCCGTCCGGGCTCTTCACGGGAGGTCTCGTGGCCGACAACGGAGAGAAGTCCGCCGTCCCCTCGAATCGCAAGAAGATCCTCGCCGTCTCGGTGGGCCTGGCGATCCTGGCGGTGATGTTGCTGTACATCTACACCAACCAGCTGGCCAACAAGTACGGCGTCGCCGGCGAGAAGGTGGCCGTGATCGCCGCCAAGTACGACATCCCGCCGGACAAGCCGATCACCCCCGACATGCTGGTCCAGAAGGAGATCCCCGAGGCCTACGTCCACCCCCAGGCGGTGTTCCTCAACGAGTGGGAGCGGATCGGCGGCCAGAAGGTCGGGCACGCGGTGCGCGCCGACCAGGTGCTGCTGTGGACCGACTTCGCCGACCCCCGCGCCGACATCGAGCTCGACCAGGTGGTCAAGGAGGGCTGGCGCGGGATGTCGATCCCGGTGGACAACGCCGACGCGATGGCCGGGCTGCTGCGGCCCAACGACCACGTCGACATCCTCGGCACGTTCATGAAGCCCGACTCCAAGGAGTGGGTGACCCTGACGTTGCTGCAGAACGTCACCGTGCTGGCGGTCGGCGCCCAGCTCGGCAGCGAGCGCGCCGGCCGGGACGACGACAGCCGCAACCGGATCGACACGATCACCGTGCTGGTCACCCCCGAGGAGGCGGAGCTGCTGACCTTCGCCGTCGACAAGGGCAAGATCTCGCTGACGCTGCGCAACGAGAACGACATCACCACCGAGCTCGCCCTCCCGGAGAAGCGCTACGAGGACATCTTCGGCGAGGAGAAGCGCAAGGCGGTGCAGAAGAAGCGCAACGACCTGATCACCATCATCCGCTGAGGTCGAACGTGACGAACTCCATCCGAACCGCGGTCACCGCCCTGCTGCTGCTCGCGCTGTGCTGCGTCTCCCTCTCGGCCCACGCCAAGAAGGAGGAGCGGCTGAACATGCAGATCGGGGACACCCACATCATCACGGTCAGCGAGCACACCACCGTGGTCCCCGGCAACGAGAAGGTCGTGCAGGTCATCGCCCGCGGCAACCAGGTGGTGCTCAAGGCGATCAGCTCGGGCTACTCGACGGTCACCGTCGGCGACACGATCTACAAGGTCCAGGTGTTCAGCGAGGAGGGGCTCGAGGAGCTCGCCACGCTGGTCGAGGACATGCTGATCGACGTGGAGGGGGTCCAGGTCCGGATCGCCTCGGGCCGGATCATCGTCGACGGTGACGTGCTCAGCGAGGCGGACCTCGAGCGCGTCCAGGACATCGCGGTGCCGTTCGAGGGGCTGGTCATCCCGCTGGTGCGGATCGACCCCGAGGTGGTCGAGCTCAAGCCGATGTTCCGCCTCGCCTTCGACTTCGTCGAGGTCGACCGCGACAAGGCCACCGAGTACGGGATGAACCTGTCGGGCAACCTCGCCGCGATGGTCTTCGACTGGGTCGACGTGGTGCGCAATGGCCCGACCGTCAACCTCGACAACATGGTCAACTTCGACCAGACCCAGGCGTTCACCAAGGTCTGGGAGTCCCACGAGGCCACCGTGACCAACGGCGACACGACCTCGTACCACTACGGCGGGGTGCTGCTGATCCCGGTCCAGACCCAGACCACGGTCAACCTCGTGGAGAAGGAGTTCGGTGTCACGCTGGAGTGCACGCCGCGGATCGACCGCCGCGACAACGTGGAGATGGAGCTGTACTACGAGGTCAGCGACATCGTCTCGTACGAGTCGGGCATCTTCGAGCTGTCCAAGAAGTCGCAGCGCACCCAGGTGCTGCTCAAGGAGGGCCAGAGCCTGGCGCTGGCCGGCGTGGTGCGGCACAAGACCCAGCGCGAGGTGGCCGGGCTGCCGTGGCTGCAGGAGGTCCCGCTGCTCGGGGCGTTCTTCTCCACCCGCAACTTCGAGAAGGGCGACACCGACGGGGTGGTGTTCATCACGCCCTACCTGATCGATCCGGACGGCGAGGAGAACCGCGACCTGATCGACCGCAACATCGAGCGCTACCGCGACCAGAAGGCGCTGCCGTAGGAGGTTTGGGCGGACCCGGCGATGCTGCGTATCCGATTCCCAGGACCGGACGGCCAACCCCAGGAGCGGGTGTTCCAGAAATCGCCCGTGCACATCGGCCGCGATCCCGGCAACGAGGTGGTGCTGGACTCCGGCGCCGTCTCGCGCAGCCATGCGCGCGTGTTCTTCAACTCCGAGGAGGTCTCGCTGGTCGACGCCAGCGTCAACGGCACCCTGGTCAACGGCCAGCCGATCGAGGGCTACGTGATGATCCAGGCCGGCGACGAGGTCGTCGTCGGCGACGTCCCGATCCGCATCGATCTGGTCGGCGCCGAGCAGCGCGTCGGCGGGCCTTCGGTCGCCGAGGCGCGGGCCGACGACCCGATCCTGCAGCTCAAGCGCGACCTGCACAACACGCTGCTGGAGCACCTCGATCTCAAGCGCCTGGACATCGAGGCGCTGGGCGAGGAGGAGGTCTTCCGCCAGGCCAAGGAGACCCTCGAGGACATCATCCGCACCGACCACATCGTGGTCCCCCGCGAGGTGGACCGCGCGATGCTGGTCAAGGAGATCCTCGACGAGGCGCTGGGGCTCGGGCCGCTGGAGGACTTCCTCAAGGACGACGACATCACCGAGATCATGGTCGTCACCAAGAACCTGATCTACATCGAGAAGAAGGGGGCGATCACCCTCACCGACAAGACGTTCACCAGCGACGACGCGATCCGCGCGGTGATCGAGCGGATCGTCACCCCGCTGGGGCGCCGGATCGACGAGTCCTCGCCGCTGGTCGACGCCCGGCTCAAGGACGGCAGCCGCGTCAACGCCGTGATCCCGCCGCTGGCGATCCGCGGCCCGTGCATCACGATCCGCAAGTTCCGCCGCAACCCGCTGACGATGGCGGACCTGATCTCGTTCAACACGATGACCCCGCAGATCGCGCGGTTCCTGCAGCGGGCGGTGCGCGGCCGCGAGAACATCCTGGTCTCCGGCGGCACCGGCAGCGGCAAGACCACGCTGCTGAACGTGCTGAGCACGTTCGTGCCGGCCAAGGAGCGGATCGTCACGATCGAGGACTCCGCCGAGCTGCGCCTCGACCAGGAGCACGTGGTCAGCCTCGAGGCCCGCCCGCCCAACGTGGAGGGCAGCGGCGAGGTCACGATCCGCGACCTGGTCAAGAACGCCCTGCGGATGCGCCCCGACCGGATCATCGTCGGGGAGTGCCGCGGCGGCGAGGCGCTGGACATGCTCCAGGCGATGAACACCGGCCACGACGGGTCGCTGACCACGGGCCACGCCAACTCGCCGCTGGACATGCTCGCCCGGCTCGAGACGATGGTGCTGATGAGCGGGATGGAGCTGCCGGTCTCGGCGATCCGCCACCAGATCGTGTCGGCCATCGATCTCGTCGTCCACCAGGAGCGGTTCAGCGACGGCAGCCGGCGGATCACCCACATCAGCGAGGTCACGCGGATGGACGAGGCCGGCCGCTACGTCGTGGAGGACATCTTCCGCTTCAAGCGCGAGGGCCTGGCCGCCGACGGCACCGTCGAGGGCGAGATCGTGCCCACCGGCTACCTGCCGACCTTCATCCCGGACCTGGTCGCCCAGGGCATCATCACCGACGGGGAGTTCCTGTAGCCGTGACCAGCACCGCGATGCTCGGGATCGTCCTGGTGGGCTTCATCGGAGTCCTGGTCCTGCTCGTGCTGCTCAACGGGCCGTGGATCACCGGCAAGCTCGACGGGTTCTACGAGAAGTACGTCGGCTGGGTCGGCCGCCAGCTGGACGACCTGTACATCGAGTTCTCGCCCCGGCGGTTCTTCTGGTTCCACATGATCGGCGTGGTGCTGGTGTTCCTCGCGATGGCCCAGTTCGTCGGCTGGATCGGCGGGCTGGTGGTGGGTGCGGTGGCCTACTTCGTGCCCTCCTACCTGCTCCAGCGGGCGCGCCGCAAGCGCATCGAGGCGTTCGACCTGCAGCTGATCGACGCGCTGCAGTCGATGGCCGACTCGATGCGCGCCGGGCTGGTGCTGACCCAGGCGATGGGCGTCGTCGCCGACTCGATGGAGCCGCCGATCAGCCAGGAGTTCCGGCTGATGCTCAAGGAGCACAAGCTGGGGCTGACCCTGGAGGACGCGCTGGCCAAGATGGGCAACCGGCTGCGCAGCCGGTTCTTCGACATGGTGATGACGGGGATCCTGATCACCCGCGTCCACGGCGGCAACGTGCCGCAGATCTTCGAGGACACCTCCCAGGCGATCCGGGAGATCTTCCGCCTCGAGGAGAAGATCAAGACGATGACCGCGCAGGGCAAGCTCCAGGGCTACGTGATCGGCCTGATGCCGGCGGCGTTCGCCTTCGCGGTGTACCTGATCGATCCGGAGTACATGAGCGAGCTGTTCACCGATCCCAAGGGCTACGTGATCATCTTCCTGATCCTGGCCTTCGAGGCGATCGGGATCTTCCTCATCCGACGGATCCTGGCGGCGGACATCTGATGACGTTGCTCCTCGGCCTGATGACCGCGCTGGTCCTGTTCGTCACGGTCTACGTGATCGTGTGGGCCATCGCGCCGGGCTCCGACTACGAGGACCGCGCGCCGCGCAAGGGCTTCGTGGCGTTCAAGCGCGAGCAGCTGGCCAGGAAGAGCCCGGCGTACGTCTGGCTGCGCGTCCTGATCTTCATCCCGACCTACTACGTCGAGCGGCTCGGGATCGAGGACACGCGCCAGAAGCTGGCCGTCAAGCTGGCGCGGGCGGGCTACCCCGGCGGGCTGACCGGCGACGAGTTCATCGCGTGCTGCATCTCCGCCGGCCTCGGCGGGCTGCTGTTCGGGCTGGCGTTCGGCGCCATCGGGCTGGAGCGGGTCAGCCCGATGCTGGGGATCATCTGCGGGGTGATCTGCAGCTACCTGCCGTTCCTGTGGCTCGAGGACGTGGTGGTGCGGCGGCTGACCTCGATCAACCGCCACCTGCCGTTCATCCTCGACCTGCTGTCGCTCAGCCTCGGCGCCGGGCTGGACTTCAACTCGGCGCTCGAGTCGGTGGTCCAGAAGGAGAGCCAGCGTGGCCCGCTGGTCGAGGAGCTGCACTACGTGCTGCAGGAGATCAAGCTCGGCGTGACGCGCAAGGACGCGCTGCTCAACCTGCGCGATCGGGTGCAGTCCGAGTACCTCACCACGGTGGTCAGCGCGGTGATCCAGGCCGAGGCGATGGGGACCCCGCTGTCGCGGATCCTGCAGGTCCAGGCCCAGGCCAACCGGCTCAAGCGGACCCAGCGCGCCGAGCGGGTCGCCGCCGAGGCGAGCATCAAGATCCTGTTCCCATTGATTATGATCCTGATCGCGGTGTTCCTGACGATGTTCGGCCCGCTGATCGTGCGCTACATGAACGGGGAGTTGGTGTGACGGGAGACTTCGCACCGGTGCGGTTCCAGATCCTCGGCTACGAGGAGAGCGGCCCCACGGTCACGTTCCGCACGCCGGTGGTGCGCGTCGGGCGGGACGACACCTGCGAGATCTGCATCGACGACCCCGCGGTCTCCCGCGTGCACTGCGCGATCCACGTCGACGGCGAGCAGGCGATGCTGGTCGTCGGCCGCAGCCGCAACCCGACCTTCGTCAACGGCGCCAAGGCGAGCAACACGGTGCTGCAGCCCGGCGACCTGATCACGGTCTGCGACTACAAGCTGCGCTACGACCCGACCCAGGCCGAGAACAAGGCGGCGGGGCCCAGCACGCTGGACCACCTCGGCAGCCGGCGCAAGACCGCCCAGCAGGAGGTGGGGACCGACAGCGAGGCGGACCTCAGCCTCGAGCTCACCGACGTCGAGGACCCGCTGTCGCAGCCGCTGGGCCAGCCCGTCGCGCCGCCGCCGGCGCCGGCCGGCCCCCAGGGGGATGGCTCGACGGGGCGCGCGGAGGAGGAGCACACGCGGGTGCTGCCCCGCGGCGGCCGGGCCAGGCAGCCGGCCGGGCTGACGCCGGGGGGCGCTCCGGCCGGCGAGGGCGCGTCGGGGCGCGCGGAGGAGGAGCACACGCGGGTGCTGCCCCGCGGGTCGTCGGCTCCGCAGCCGCCCGCCGCGCGGGGGCCCGCCCCCGTGGTGGCCAGGCGCGGCCCCGGCCGGGAGGACGACGAGCACACCCGGGTGCTGCCCCGCGGCGGCGGCGGCGCGCGCAAGCCCAAGCCGCGGCAGGCGGTGGTGCTCGGCGATCCGGACCAGATCGGCCCCGACGGCGCCGGGCAGCTCGACGAGCTCGACCCCAGCCGGCTGTCGGTGGCGATCCAGGAGCAGAGCGTCTCCGACCCCGACGAGGACGCCCCCGGATCCGTGCTGAGCAAGGGGCCGCTGCGCAGCAACGGCGTGCGCGCCGCGATCCTGGCGATGATGCTCGCCCTGGCGCTGCTGGCGTGGAAGGACAGCCTGTTCCCCTCGGAGGACGTCCCGGCCGGCAGCACCTACACCGCGAGCGCCCAGGGGCCGGAGATCGTCGGCGACCGCGGCGGTCGCTCCGACGAGCAGCTGATCGCCGACGCCCAGAAGTCGTTCGACATCGGGGTCAAGAAGCTCGAGGAGCACCACCTCCAGGACGAGAACCTGACGATGGCGATCCGTCACCTGACCCAGGCCCAGGTGACGCTGCAGCTGCTCGCGACCCCGCCGCCGCTGGCCGAGGAGGTGGACGGCAAGCTGCGAGAAGCCGAAGATCTGCGGGAGCAGAAGTACCGGGACGCCCTGTTCCACTACCAGAAGCTGAAGCGGGCGGGGCAGTACCGGGAGTGCAGGGACGAGCTCGAGTTCATCATGCGGCTGATCAACGACGAGAACGATCCGCGGTACGAGGACGCCGAGCGTGAGATGGTGATGATCGAGGAAGCGCTGAAGGACACGCGCTGATGACGGCACAGCTCACCGTCACCACGGCCGACGGTCGGAACTTCGTGCGTCCGATCAACCGCGACGAGTTCGCCATCGGCCGCGACAGCCGCAACCACCTGGTCCTCGGGGACCGGCAGGTGAGCAAGTTCCACTGCACGCTGTACCGGCGCGAGGGCGCCCACTTCATCAAGGACCTGGGCTCCTCCAATGGCACGCTGGTCAACGGGATCAAGGCCGAGGGCGAGGTCCCGGTGGCCACCGGGGACCGCGTCCGCGTCGGCCCCTACGAGCTGATCTTCGCGATGGAGGGCGAGGAGCTGGCGCTGCCGCCGCGGCCCACCACGCTGGACGGGATCACGCCGCCCCCCGGGGCCAAGGGGGGGCGCGGCGACACCACCACCAGCAAGCAGGTCGCGCGCGGGGACGCCGCCGCGGCGACGGTGGGCCCCACCCGCCGCGCCGTGGAGATCGCCGAGCCGACGACGCCGATGGACATCTCCGGCGAGATCGCGTCGACCTACTCCACCAGCGAGAGCGGCACCAGCAGCGGCCGGGCGTACCTCGAGATCATCGACGGCGACGGCAAGGGCCACATGATCACGATCGGCAGCCGCGGGCTGACGATCGGCGCCGGGAGCCGCAACCACCTGGTCCTCGACGACCCGTTCGTCTCGCGCCAGCACGCCCGCGTGGACCGCGAGAGCGAGCGCTACCTGGTGCGGGACCTCGGCTCGACCAACGGGATCCGGGTGGACGGCCAGGACGTGGCCGAGTCGGTCCTCGAGGACGGCACGCGGCTGCAGGTCGGCGGCGTGCTGATGGTGTTCCGCTGGCCCGCGTCGCCGGCCGAGACCTCGGGCGCGATCCACGACATCCCCCAGCCGCGGGCACACCCCGGCGGCTCGCCCGGGGGGGGGCCCCCGGGGGCCCCGTCGGTGCAGCACCGCGAGCCGACCACCGTGCCCGGGGCCCCGGTGGCCTCGCCGCGGACCGGGACCGGCGCGCCGGTGCGGTCCGGCCGCTCGGCGGCCACGGTCCGCGAGATGGACGCGGTGATGACGTCGACGCTGTCGATGTCGTCGTCGCACGACAGCCTCAAGCCCGAGGTGCGCGCGGCCGCGCCGCCCCCCGGGGAGCGCGGGGTGGTGCGGATCGGCTCGCTGCGCTTCAAGCGCTGGCAGCTGCTGGTCCTGGGGTTCTTCGGCGGGCTGCTGGTGCTGGCCCTGCTGTACCAGATCGGGACGACGCTGTTCGGCGGCGGCGGGGGCGGCGAGCCCACCACCAGCGAGCTGTTCGTCGCCGGCAAGGAGGCGTACCTGGCCGGCGACTGGTCCACCGCCGAGGGCTACCTCGAGGCCGTCCCGGCCGGGGACCCCAACCACGGCGAGGCCCAGCAGTACCTGGAGAACATCCGGGTCGAGAGCGAGAACGCCGAGCGCGTCGACCGCATCACGATCCTGATCTCCGAGGGCGTGTTCTACCGCGCCTTCGAGATCGCCCAGGAGATCCCGCCCACGTCGCGCTACTACGCCGAGGCCCAGGCGCTGGTCGAGCGCCAGGCGGCGGCGGAGGCCAGGCGGCTGGTGGAGGAGGCGTCGGCCCACCTCGAGGCCAAGGAGGTCGACGAGGCGATCGTGCTGCTCGACCGCGCCGAGGCCTACGACCCCGAGGTCGAGGGGCTGGCCGAGCTGCGCGCGGCGATCGAGGAGGGCCCCGAGGCGGCGAAGAAGGCGGCGCAGGATCACGGCACCGCGGTGACCACGCCGGCGCCCGACCGCGGCGGGGCCGCCAGCGGGCACCCCGATGCGACGACGGCCGGGAGCAGCAAGATCGCCAAGCAGGCGCTGGAGCTGTACCTCGACGGCGACGTGGGCGGCGCCCGCGGCAAGCTGGAGCAGGGCATCGAGCGCGCCGGCTCCTCGGGTGCCAAGCTCGAGCTGCAGGACGCGCTGGGCCGGATCGACAAGATCGAGCGCGCCCTGGCCGCCGGCGACAAGGCGCTGGACGCGGGGGACCTCGAGGTCTCGCTGGACCGCTACGAGAGCGCCTACCGGGACATCACGCGGATGGACACCAGCGGCAAGAGCGCTCGCCGCGTGGCGATCCGCGAGCAGCTCGCCGAGTGCCTCCACCGCCGGGGGCAGCAGGCCTACGACCGCCGCGAGTACAAGCGCGCCGCGTTCGAGTGGAACAAGGGGCGCAAGGCGTGGCCCGGCCACGAGGGCATCGAGGACGGGCGCCGGCGGCTCGAGGCCGTGGCCAGGGACATCTACAACGACGCCGTGATCTCGGAGCGCGAGGGCACCGACCGCGGCCGGGACGAGGCGCGGAGGCTGTACGAGGACGTGATCGACATCGCCCCGCAGGGCGACGGGTACCAGTACCACGACAAGGCCCGCCAGAAGCTGGAAGACCTCTGAGATGGCCGAGTCCCGCCAGGTCACCCTCGAGGACATCTTCTCGCAGACGCTGCGGGACCACCTGGCGCCGATCGGCGCCGCGCTGCGCGATCCGGCCGTGGCCGACATCCTGGTCAACGGCCCCGGAGAGGTCTACGTCGAGAAGGCCGGCAAGCTGCTCAAGACCGATCTGCGGTTCCCCAACGACGTGGCGCTGGACTCGGCGGTGCGCAACGTCGCGCAGTACGTCGGCCGTACCGTGACCCCGGAGGAGCCGCTGCTCGACGCCCGCCTGCCCGACGGCTCGCGCGTGACCGTGATCATGCCGCCCATCGCCCGCCGCGGGATCTACCTGGCGATCCGCAAGTTCATGCGCGAGGTGATGGACGCCCGCAAGCTGATCCAGCTGGGCACCTTCGACGAGGAGTCGGCGGTGTTCCTCAAGGCCTGCGTGCTGTCGGCGCGCAACACCGTGGTGTGCGGCGGCACCGGGTCGGGGAAGACCTCGCTGCTCAACGTGATCTCGTCGTTCATCCCCCACGACCAGCGCATCGCGGTGCTCGAGGACAGCAGCGAGCTGCAGCTGCAGCAGCCCCACGTGATCCCGCTGGAGACCCGCCCGCCGGACCAGTACGGCCGCGGCGAGGTCACGATGCGGATGCTGCTGCGCTCCACGCTGCGGATGCGGCCCGACCGGATCGTGATCGGCGAGGTGCGCGGGCCCGAGGCGCTGGACCTGATCGGCGCGATGACGTCCGGCCACCGCGGGTCGATGAGCACGACCCACGCCAACAACCCGTTCGACTGCCTGGCGCGGCTCGAGACGCTGTGCCTGATGAGCGACGTGGAGCTGCCGCTGCACGCCCTGCGCTCGCAGATCGCGTCGTCGATCGACCTGATCATCCAGATCGCGCGGTTCCCCGACGGGACGCGCAAGGTGACCCACGTCAGCGAGGTCCTGCCGCTGACCAAGGACGGCCAGTACCGGACCCAGGACCTGTTCCGCTACCGGGTCGTCGCCCGGGGCAACGAGGGGCCGATCGGACGGCTGGAGTGCCGCGGGGTGCCCACCTTCAGCGAGGACCTGCGGGTCCAGGGGATCGGCCTGCCCAAGACCATGGCCGCGCTGGCCGAGGCCGCGCGGAGAAAGAAGGAGCTGCAGAAATGAGATGGCTCGTGCTGCTCGTCGCGGTCGCCGCGGCGGGGCTCGCCGTCAGCGGGTGCAACGTCGCCTGCCAGACCTACTGCGACAACCTCACCGACAAGGTCCACGGCTGTATCGAGAGCGGGGCGATGTCGTGGGACCAGGTCGGCGCCGGGGACGCCGAGGAGTACTGGACCGACTGCCACGAGCGGTTCGAGCGCACGCTGGTGATCGCCCGGGTCGAGGACCGCAACGCGATCTACGACTGGTGCACCGAGGCCTCGCTGGCGGTGGCGGCCGACCCCGACTGCGACGAGATCGAGCTGCCCGACCCCCTCGACCTGCTCAACCAGGACCCGACGGGGGACGACGACCAGCAGCAGACCGAGTGACTCAGGAGCCCGGCTCGGTCCCCGGCGGCCAGCGCACGACCTCGATCTCCACCTCCACCACGCCCGCGTCGATCATCCCCAGCGCCCGCGCCGCTCCCCGCGACAGGTCGATGATCCGCCCGGCGACGAACGGCCCGCGGTCGTTGATCCGCACGCGGACCGTGCGGCCGTTGCGCAGGTTGGTGACCTTGACGCGGGTGCCGAACGGCAGCGTGCGGTGCGCGGCGGTGCGCCGGCAGGGGACGAACCGCTCGCCGCTCGCGGTCGGCTTGCCCGCGAACCCGGGGCCGTACCACGACGCCTGGCCGCGCTCGGTGTGGGCCCGCGGGCACCCGCAGAGCGTCAGCAGCAGCGCCGCGGACCCCAGCGCGACCGCCCATCTTTTCGCTTGAATTGGCACGCGAACCGTCCTACCTTCCTCTTCAGACTCGGTTGGGACCAGTGTATCCCCGTACGGGGTGCGGCCCGAATTGGTACCCTTGGTGTCGAGTCGAACGCGCGGCCGGGGCTGGAATCCCGGCGGGGAGCGAACCCAACAAGTTGGAGAGGAGCCCATGAAGAACCTGAGCTATATCTTGGCGCTGATGTTGAGCCTGGGACTCGTCCTGTTCGGCTGTCCGACCTCGCCGGACGACGACTCGGCGGACGACGACACCGCGGACGACGACGACGCCACCCCGGACTACACCGGGACGATCGACATGGCCAACGCGGCCCTGTCGGCGAGCTGCGTCGCCACCGTCGAGAGCGTGCCCAACGGCCCGACGCCCGAGGGCTACTTCGACTTCAGCATCGATCTCGAGGGCTGGGCCTCGGACATGTGGGTCGAGATGTGGGACCTGGCGCCCGGGTCCGACTACTGCGAGGGCTACGATCCCGAGACCGGCGATCCCTGCGTGACGGGCAACTACGAGCGCCCCGGCTGGGACATGACCAACGCCGACTTCGGGTGGGACTCGACCCTGGGCTTCTGGGACTACTGGGAGCTGCACCTCGAGTACATCATGGACCTGGCCGCCGCGGACGCCGCGGGCAAGTCGATCTTCATCTGCGAGAACGCGGGGAACAACTTCCAGACGTGGTTCTGCGGCTGCGACATGCACACCGCGGAGTGCTTCTGCACCGAGTTCCCGATGGAAGACTGGTAGCAGACCGGGCCGGCCGGCCCGAGACCCCGGACGAGGTGGGTCGCCTGGAGGCCCCGGCGCTGCGAGGCGCCGGGGCCTCCTCGTATCCTGCGGCGCTCAGAGCGGCTCGGCCAGCGCGGGGATCCGCTCGGCGGCGAACGACCACACCGGCGGGTCCTCGTCGTGGCCCCAGCGCAGCTCCCAGACCACCTCGCCGGCGCGGGTCAGCTCGCGAACCCGGTGGGGGCCCTGGTCGGGCATCGTCAGCCCCTGGGTGACCAGCAGGGTCCCGCCGGGCAGCTCGTCGACGTCGCCCCAGGCGTAGGCCCCCCACGGGTCGTCGGCCAGCGCGCCGGGGTACTCCCAGACCACCTCGCTGGTCATCGCCGCCTCGTCGAGGGCGACCTCCACGACCCGCGAGAACGGGCGGTCGCCGCCGTTGTCGTAGAGCAGGAAGTTCCCGCTGGCCAGCCGCTCCAGGCTGTGGCCCTTCTCCGGCCACGGCCACGGCGCGTCCGGGTCGCGGGCGAAGTCGCCGCCGTCGCCGAAGGTCCACACCACGTGGCCGTCGGCGCGGTCGAGCTTGAGCACGCTGCTGAGCCCGAACGAGTTGACGTACACCGCGTCGGGCTCCACCACGGCGCTGTTGAAGTGGGTCCAGCCGCTGAGTATCTCGAGATCGCCTGGTTCGGGCGGCGTCAGCCAGTCGAACGCGTTCCACGTCCAGGCGGCCTCGCCGTCGTCGTCGAGCAGCAGGATCAGGTCGCCGGGGACGTCGCCCTCCTCGTGGGCCTGGAACGTCAGGTGGAGGCCCTCGTCGGTGCGCCGGAACTCGTGGTGGAACGAGTCGATCAGCGCCTCGGGGTCCAGCGGGTGGCCGGCGTCGGGCTGCGGCGGGCCCTCCCAGACCACGGTGCCGTCCAGCGCGATCGCCTTGGGCGTCTCCCCCGGCGGCACCCCCGGCCCGAGCAGCACGTGTCCCTCGTCCAGCCAGTAGGCCGCCACGTCCCCCCGCCCCGGCCCCTCGGGGTGCAGGTACGTCCACACCACCTCGCCGCCGTCGTCGAGGATCGCGATCATCACCTCCGACAGCGTCCCGGTGGCGGCGTTGGTCAGCGTCCACCCCGGCTCGGCGCGCTCGGGATCGGACACCACCAGCTCGGCCTGCGAGACCAGCGCGTGCAGCGACCCGGTGTCGAACGCCAGCCCCCCGGCGCGCCCCACCGCACCGTCCCCGTCCGCCGAGACCGCGGTCAGCCCGTAGGACCCCTCGGCGTGCATCCCCACCACGATCACCTCGTGGTCGGTGACCGGCTCGTCGTCGCCGATCCGGTGCGTCCGCTCGTCCCCCGCCCCGAACTCGACCCACGAGCTCGCCGGCAGGTCCGTCGTCCAGCGCACCACGCACGACAGGTCGCACACCGGGTTGGCCTCGACGGTGACGTCGGCCAGCTCCAGCGGCTCCTCGCCGGGACAACCCGCGACGAGGGCCAGCAGCGGGAACCACAAGGCAGGGCTGCGGAGGGACATCGACTTCACCATAGTCGACCCCGGCGATCGATGCAGCGGAGGATGTCGGGGAGGTGTTCTCACGCGGTGACGCGAGGGGCGCGCAAGGCGCGGATGGAGGAAGAGGGGGAGAAGAGAGTTCTCACGCAAAGGCGCAAAGACGCAAAGGGTGGGAACGGTGAACCGCAGACCGGTTTGGTTCCATCTCCTCCCCCCTTTGCGCCTTTGCGCCTTTGCGTGAGAACACTTCGCGCCCTTGCTCCCTTTGCGCCTTTGCGCCTTTGCGTGAGAACACTTCGCGCCTTTACTCCCTTGGCGCCTTTGCGCCTTTGCGTGAGAACACGTCGCGCCTTTACTCCCGGCTTCCGCAGCCCTGATCACACGCACCCGCGAAACCCCTTGAGATCAGGG
>CAZOYV010000168.1:0-19419 GCA_964584075.1 uncultured Rickettsiales bacterium
GGGGGGTCAATTCCTCATGTCGCAAGGGGGTCAGATTCGGGTGTCGCTTGACACAACCCACACTGGGCGCGGGGCGGCGACTCCTGGGAACGACACGACTTCGCGGTGGGACGTCCGGACGTCCTCTCCGGGCCGATGGAGCCCGGCACGGAGTTCTGGCACGTGGACAACTCCTTCCGCGCGCGCCCCACGATCGACAACCGCGGCTGGCCCGATCTCGGCATAATGCTCGACGACCACTGCATCGCGTCTTGCGAGGACGGCCCGGTGAAGATCGCGTACAGCGTGTTCAACCAGGGCTGCGCCGACGTACCCGCCGGAGGCACGGTCCGCCTGACCTGCAACGCCGACACGGAGCCCGTGGAGTGCGGCGTGCACACGCTGGGGGAGGTCCTCTCCGGCAAGAAGACTCAGGGCGCCACCTTCGAGGTCCAGGGACCGGAGGCCCTCGGCGACTTCTTGCTGCGCGTCGAGCTCCCCGCCAGCTACGCGGCCCACGCCGACACGGACCCGACCAACGATGCACTGGATATTGCGGCGGACTGGTGCCCATGACATCGCGACCCGTGGCGCCGGCTCGGTCCCCCTGACGAGTTGATTCCCGGCGGAACGCCGTCCGCGGCGCTGGAGCCTTCTCGAGGGAAATCGCTCACAACGGCGGGGGTCATGTGGAACCCCGCGAGTACCGAGCGAAAATCGCTCACAACGTCGGGGGTCAGGTCCAACCCCGCGAGTACCGAGCGAAAATCGCTCACAACGGCGGGGGTCATGTGGAACCCCGCGAGTACCGAGCGAAAATCGCTCACAACGTCGGGGGTCAGGTTCGACCCCGCGAGTACCGAGCGGAAATCGCTCACAACGGCGGGGGTCAGGTTCGACCCCGCGAGTATCGAGCGGAAATCGCTCACAACGGCGGGGGTCAGGTTCGACCCCGCGAGTACCGAGCGGAAATCGCTCACAACGGCGGGGGTCAGGTTCGACCCCGCGAGTATCGAGCGGAAATCGCTCGTATCGCAGGGGGTTCAGTCCAACCTCGTGCGATTCGAGCCGTGTCCGCTGGGGACCGGTCCACCTCCCTGGCACTCCTGTCCGGTCCGTGGGTCGAGGACCAGCCTCCTTGGCTCGTACGGCCTTCGGTGCCATGGTCTCAGGGACGGCCTCGCCTCCCGCGAACGGACCGTGGCGGACGGGGGTCCATGATCGCGGGACTCGTGTACCGGGACCGGTCCCAGGGAGTGCCGCCGGAACCGCTGCGGGGTCAGTCGTCGAGGTCTAGTTTCCCTTTGAGAAGATCGCCGAAAGTGCCCAGATTTGCTGAAGCATCCTTCTTGACGTAGTCCTGGAGCGCGGCGCGCTCGCCGGCGGCCTCCTCGTCGGAGGGGAGCAGGCGGATCCGGCGGCGCTCGCGATCGATGTCGGCGAGCTCGACCGTGACGGCCTTGCCGCGCTGGTAGTTGAGGTGGGCCTGGGCCTCGTCCATGCCGAGCTCACTGGAGTGGATCAGGCCGTTGACGCCGGGGGCGAGCTGGACGAAGACGCCGAACGGGGCGACCTTGTCGACGGTGCCCTCGAGGATCTGGCCGCGCATCCAGGCGGGGACGATGTCGGTCCACGGGTCGCCGCCGAGGGCCTTGATGCTCAGACCCAGGCGCTTCTTGTCGTGCTCGACGCGGATCAGCTTGACGGTGACCTCGTCGCCGGGCTTGCACACCGACTCGGCGTGGCGGACGCGCTCCCACGCCAGCTCGCTGACGTGGACCAGGCCCTCGAGGCCGGGGGCCAGCTCGACGAACGCGCCGTAGGCCTCGACCCGGGTGACGCGGCCGGGGTACACCCCGCCCTCCTCGAACTCGTCGCCGACCTTCTCCCAGGGGTGGCCCTCGGTCTCGCGGATGCTCAGCCCGATGGTGCCCTTGGCGCGGTCGATGCGCAGCACCTTGACCTTGACCTGCTGGCCGGGGCGCAGGCGGGCCAGCGGGTTGTCCTCGTGGCCCCACACGACCTCGGAGATGTGGACCAGCCCGTCGACCCCGCCGAGGTCGACGAACGCGCCGAAGTCGACGATCCGCGACACCGTGCCGCTGCGGATCTGGCCCTCGGCGAGGGTGGTCAGCAGCTCCTCCTTCATCACCTCCTGCTCCTCGCGGAGCAGCTGCGAGCGGGAGACCACCAGGTCCTTGCCGTCGCTCTCGTACTTGGTGATCAGGAAGTCGAAGGTGCGCCCCACGTAGTCGTCGAGCTCCTCGTCCTCGACCCGCCGGATCTCCAGCTGCGACAGGGGCAGGAACGCCCGCTGGCCGCTCTGGAACCGCACGTCGAAGCCGCCCTTGCGGCGGCTGGCGATCTTGCCCTGGATCGGGGAGTGCTCGGCGTAGGCCTGGCGCACCGCCTCGCGGTCGCGGGCCTCGAGCGCCATCTTGTAGCTGAGCCGGACCTCCTCGCCGCCCGAGCTCTGCACGTACAGCGTCAGGACCTCGCCGAGCTCGACGGCGACGTTGCCGTCCGCGTCCAGCATCTCCGCCGACGCCAGCAGCGCCTCGGCCTTGCCGCCGATGTCGACGAAGATGTCCTCGGCGCCGACGTGGACCACCGTCCCGGTGACCTTGTCGCCGCGGCGCAGCGGCCCGGTGCGGCGCGGCTCGGCGCGGCGCAGCTCCGCCTCGAGGCGCTCCTTCTCGAGGTCCTCGTCGGACTTCATCCAGGGGGCATCCGGGACCTCGCCCTCGTCTTCGAACTCGTCGCCGCCGGCCGCCTCCGCGGCCTCGTCGAGCAGCTCCTCGATCGAGGGCGCCTTCTTCTCGTCGGGCATCGTCGTTCTCTCCTCCGCGGGGGTACGCGGTCGCGCGGATCGGCGCAAGAGTAGCCGAACCCGGGGGCGCCGGCCACCCCTGCAGACCGGCGGCGTGCTATCGTCCCCGCCACGGAGGCGCGGATGGACGTTCGAGACCCCGTACACGGCTCGATCCCGCTGGGCCCCGGCGAGCTCCCGGTCCTCGATCACCCGGTGTTCCAGCGGCTGCGCAACGTGCGCCAGCTCGGCTTCAGCGAGCTGTCGTTCCCGGGGGCGACCCACACCCGCTACCTGCACAGCCTGGGCACGATGCACCTCGCCGCGCGGTCGTTCGACGCCGCCTTCGCCCGCTGCCGGTTCGCCGACCCCCGGCGCCGCGGCGAGCTGCGCCAGATGGTGCGCCTCGCGGCGCTGCTGCACGACCTCGGCCACGCCCCGCTGAGCCACGCCACCGAGTTCGCGATGCCGGCGGTCCAGGCGCTGGGGCTGGAGCGCTGGCGGCCCGTCGACCGCCTGCGGCCTCGGCGCGCGACCCACGAGGACTACACGCTCAAGATCCTGCTGGACAGCTCGTTCACCGCCCTGATCGAGGACCACTTCCCGTTCCCCGCGGCGGCCGTCGCCGGGCTGATCGACCTCGACCTGGAGGTCGACGCGGCGTGGTACCGCGACGGCGACCGGGACTTCCGCACCGTGCTGAGCCAGCTGGTCAGCAGCGAGCTGGACGCCGACCGGATGGACTACCTGGTCCGCGACAGCTACTTCACCGGCGTGCAGTACGGCCACTTCGACCGCGACTGGCTGATGGGCAACCTGGGGCTCCACGAGGTCGACGGCGTCGTGCACCTGGCCCTCGACGCCCGCGCGATCTACACCCTCGACCACTTCCTGCTGGCCCGCTACCACATGTTCCTGATGGTCTACTTCCACCACCGCTCGGTGGCCTACGAGCGGCTGCTGCGGGACTTCCTGGTGGCGGGGGGCGACGGCTATCGGATCCCCGCCGACGTGGAGACCTACGTGACCTACGACGACGAGCACCTGCTCGGCGTGCTGCGCGCCAGCGAGCAGCCCGCGGCGCGGCGGATCGTCGAGCGCCGGGCGTACCGCCTGCTGTCCGAGGAGCACGTCACGGGGGAGGAGCCGCTGCTGCAGGACGAGGAGCGGGCCCTGCGCGACGCCGGGGTGCCGTACCAGCGGGTCGACTCCCACGGCGTGGTCAGCAAGTACATGCGCGAGGGGATCTCGGTGGCGTCCCCGCCGATCTACGTGCTGTGGCACCGGACCCACGGCGGGCCGGTGCAGCGGACCGAGCCGCTGCCCGAGGCCACCGACCTGTTCGACCGCTACTCCCGCGCGCGGCGGATCGCGCGGATCTACGTCCCCGCGGAGCGCCTCGACGACGCCCACGGCGCGCTGGCCTGACGCAGCGCCCGCGCGGCGCGGCGCAGCGAGACCAGGGCCAGCGGGAGCTCCGGCAGGGGCCCGGGCGGCCGCTCCAGCACGCGATCGACGGGGTCGACGACGACCCGCAACCCGGCCACGGGGACCCCGGCGGCGGCGAACCCGGCGGCCACGGCCGCGCCCTCCATCTCGCACACCGCCGCGTCGGTCTCCAGCCCGGCGGCCCGCTTCTGGTCCGGCCGCCACAGCGGCCGCGCCACGGTCAGCGCGCGGCCGACGCGGTAGGCCACGCCCCCGGCCCGCAGCCGCTCGCCCAGCGCCCTGATGAGGTCCCGATCCGCCCGCGGTCCGTCGACCCAGCCGTCGACCAGCACCACGTCGCCGGCCCGCAGCGCCGGGTCCAGCCCCCCCGCGACCCCGAGGTTCAGCATCGCCCCGGGCGGCCCGCGCCGCAGCAGCCGCCGCGCCGCCCGCGCCGCCCGCCGGGGGCCGACGCCGGTCTGGGCGGGCAACCCGCCCACGGCCGCGGCCTCCAGCCGCATCGCGACGATCCACAGCTCCTCGCTCACGACTCGCCCCGCTCCTTCTCCGCGCGGGCGGCGTCGAGCACGCGCTGCAGGTACGCCGGGTCGGTCAGCATCTTGAGCTTGTGGCGCAGGTCGGCGTGCACCACCGCGATCATCAGGAACTGGATCGCCAGCCGGGCCAGGTCGACCCACACCGCGACGGACACCACGGCGTCCAGGTTGGCGTCGAGCGCCGCCCCGAGGTACAGCACCGGGAAGATCAGGAAGATCCAGGGGTAGGTCCCGCCGATCGGGCGGCTGTCGTCCTGCTCGTCGAAGTCCTCGGGCAGGTCGCCGCTCTCCTGCAGCAGCTGCTCGAGGCGCCTCGCGGCGCGCACGTTGCGGAAGAACAGCGTGAAGTAGACCGCGTTGAGCCCCAGCAGCGCCGCCCCGAGCAGCCGCTCGCCGGGGTAGATCAGCAGCAGCTGCCCCGCCGCTGTGGCGACCAGCATCGTCAGGATCCGCGGGCGGTCCCAGATCGGAGCGCTGTGGGCCATGGCGACCGATGATACCCGCATCGACGGGGCCGCGCGCGATGGAGTAGAACTAGGGCCGTGAGCATCGTCGTCTGTCCGCGCTGCCAGCACGATCTCCCGCCGGGGGCGCGGTTCTGCGACCACTGCGGCGCGCGCCAGGCGACCGGGGCCGCCCCGGCCCCCGCGGCGCCGCCCCCGCAGGACCCGCTGGAGCAGCCCGCCGTGCGGACCCTGCTGCAGCGCGCCGAGGATCTGAAGGCCGCCGGGATGCTCGGCGCCGCGCTGGACATGGTCCAGGAGGCCGCGGCCAAGGCCGGCCCCGACGAGGCCTGGGCCCAGCTGGAGTACGCGATGCGCAGCAGCATCGCGCGCGCCGCGGTCAAGACCGGCGGGGTGGGGGAGCCGCTGCCGGGGACGCACCACGACCCGATGGCGCTGCGGGCACGGCTGCGGGCTCCGGTGGTCGCGGGCCCCGCGGTGAACCCGGCGCTGGTCGCGTTCGCCACCGCCACCGAGCTGGTGCGGGTCCCCAGCGGCGCGTTCGCCGACCGCCGCGACGGACAGCCGCTCGACGCCGACCTCGACGGGCTGCGCAAGAAGGGCAACGCCGCCGTCGCCGCGCTGCCCGACCTGGCGCCCCGCGTGGTGTGCTGCGCCCGCCGCGGGGGGCGGGTCTGGATCGCCGGCGAGCGCGCCGGAGGCGGGGGCCATGCCCTGCTGCTCCACGAGGCGGATGGCGGCTACAGCCCGGTGATCCCGTCCCTCCCGGCGCCGATCACCTCCCTCGACCTCGGCGCCGAGGGACGCCGGCTGGTGGTCGGCACCGCCGAGGGCGAGGTGCTGCTGGTGGACGCCGAGGCCGGGCGCCCGGCGGTGGTCGGCCGCCGCTTCCTGCTCCGCCACCCGGTGGTGCGGGGGGGCTGCGCGCTGGACGGCGAGCGCGCCTTCGCGTGGGCCGGCCGCGGCCAGCCGGTGCTGGTCGGCGCCGCCTCGGGCAGCGGGGAGCTGGCCAAGCTCGACGTGCCGCACCACGACGTCACCGACGTGGCCAGCGGCGCCGGCGGGCGGCTGGTGCTGACCATCGACGAGGTCGGCCAGCTGTGCTTCTTCCGTGCCGACGACGGGCGCAAGGTCGGGCAGGTCCACCTGCCGGTGCTGCAGGACCCCGAGCTGCGGGCCGGCGGCCCCGATCCGTTCCACGAGAGCGCGGTGATCCGCCCCGGCGGCAACACGCTGCACTGCTACGAGTTCACCTACCTGGTGGTGGTCGGGGACCCGGTGGCGGTGGTGCGCACCAAGCCCGACCGGCTACCGGATCGGGGGGCGCTGGCGATGGACGCGTTCGCCGACTACGTCGTGCACCACGACGAGGGGGTGGTCTCGGTCTACGCCGCCAACATGCGGGCGCGGCGCGCTACTGGAACGAGATCGACTTGACCGCCGCCTGGTTCTTCTCCTTGAGCAGCTTCTGCAGCCGCGACAGCGCCTCGCTCATGCTCTCGTAGTTCTGCGTGTTGGCCACGAGCTTGTACAGCACCAGGGTCTCCTTGGTGGAGGCGTCGTCGTCCCACACGAAGACCCAGTTCTCGCGGGTGCTGACGTAGTACGTGTCGCTGTACTGGTGCTTGGTCTTCATCCGCACCGTGGACCTCTGCTCCAGCGTGCACTCCCACAGGATCGGGTCCTTGTCCTCGTCGCTGTAGCAGTCCATGTCCGACGACGTGTTGGGCCGCGCGACCGAGATGCTCGCGATGTCCTTCCAGGCGACGTTGAACAGGTGGGAGCCGGCCTTGAGCTCGACCTCGGTGGCCTTCTTGGGGTCGTGGCCGTACCAGTCCTCGGTCCTGAACACGTGGGTCAGGTTGCCGCTCTTGGAGCGCCCGTCGACCCAGGTGACCGTGCAGGGGATCGGCGGATCGACGTTGGGCTCGCCGATCTCGAGCTTGCCCTCGTCGGTCTCCTCTTCCTCCGCCTCGGTGGCGTTCTCCTCCAGCGTCGGCTTGGAGTCGCTGCCCTCTTCCCACTCGACCCCTTGCTCCTCCTCTTCCTCCGTCGCCTCGTCCTGCGCGAACGCGGCGGTGGGGAGCAGGATCAGACCGGTGATCAGCAGCATGAGCGTGGTGGTGCGCATCGTTTCCTCCGTCCTCCGGGCGCATCCTAGCGCGCACTTTCGCCCTGGATCAATTGCACGGACGAGCCCGCCGTGCGGTTCATTCGGCGGGGACCGCTGCCACCGGGGGGAGGACCCGCGGGTCGAGCTCGAGGACCTCCGCGACCGCCTGCAGCACCGCCTCGCGGTCGCGCAGCTCGTTGAGCCGCCGGCGGACCTGCAGCGACCCGCGGCGGCCGGCCACGTACTTGACCAGCTGGCCGCGGAAGTGGGCGCAGGCTCGCCCCTCGGCGTCGTCGAGGCGGTCCTCGGTGTTGGCCGCGATCAGGCCGTCGAGGTGCGCAGCGATGTCCCGAAGGCGCCGGGCGTCGTCCACCGCCACGGGGGGCTCGCCGGCCAGCGCGCGCCGGATCTCGCCGAACAGCCAGGGGTTGCCGATCGCCGCGCGGCCGATCATCACCGCCGGGACGCCGGTCTGCGCGATCCGCGCCCGGGCGCCCTCCGCGTCGGTGATCCCGCCGTTGCCGATCACCGGGATCGCCAGCCGGTCCTGGACGGCGCCGATCAGGTCCCAGTCGACCGGGCCCGAGTGGCCCTGGGTCCGGGGGCGGGCGTGGAGCGTGATCGCCGAGCAGCCCGCGGCCTGGAGTGCCTCGGCGACCACCGGGGCGTTGACCTCGTCGGCGGTGAACCCGCTGCGGATCTTGGCCGTCACCGGGACCGGCACCGCGCCGACGGTGGCCTCCGCCATCCGCATGCAGCGCTCCGGATCCCGCAGCAGGCCGGCGCCCGCGCCCTTGCGCACCACCTTGCGCGCGGGGCAGCCCATGTTCAGGTCGATCAGGTCGGGCCGGGCGAGCTCCACCGCCGCCGCCGCCGCGTCGGCCACGCGGTGGGGATCGGCGCCGTAGATCTGGATCGCGAGCGGCCGCTCTCCGCGCGCGACGCGCAGCATCCGCAGCGTGGTCGGCACGCGGCGCAGCAGCCCCTCGGCGCTGATCAGCTCGGAGACCCCCAGCGCCGCGCCGTGGGCCCGGCACAGCACGCGGAAGCTCGCGTCGGTGTAGCCCGCCATCGGGGCCAGCACCAGGGGGCCGTCGAGGGGGAGGGGACCGATGTTCCAAGCCATGGCGCCTCCCTTGCCGTGCGCGGCCGCGGCTGTCAAGCGCCCGTTCCTCCCGGATGGGTAACGCGCCGGTAATTCCGCCCCTCCCCGGGGTCGGACAAAGTGGCGGTGTGCAGGGACCGCGCATCGGAGGTGTCGCCATGAAGCACGTACTGAAGACCCATTCCTTCCTCACCCCCCTCCTGGCCCTCGGGCTGGTCGCGTTCTTCGGCTCCGGCTGCGGGCTGTGGATCGTCGGGGACGGCTCGCCGTGGTGCGACGAGTGGGACCCGTTCGGGGACGGGTGCCTGGACGACTCCAACCCGCGCCCCGACGACGACTGCTGGGACTGGGACGATCCGTGCGACGACGACGACGGCGACGACGACGACGACTCGATGCCGGAGCAGGACACCGACGGCGACGGCCTGACCGACGCGGAGGAGGCCGACCTGGGCACCGATCCGACCGACGCGGACACCGACGACGACGGGCTGACCGACGGCAACGAGGACGAGCTCGGGACCAACCCGCTGAGCCCCGACACCGATCAGGACGGCGTGCTCGACGGCACCGAGGTCGGGCTGCACCACCCGCAGACCCCCGACACGGATCCCGATGGGTTCCTGCCCGACGGCGATGCCGGCGACACCACCACCGATCCGCTGGACCCGGACACCGACGACGGCGGCCTGCTCGACGGCGGCGAGGACCTCGACGCCGACGGGGTGGTCGACGCCGACGAGACCGATCCCAACGACCCCAGCGACGACCTCGGCGTGCCCGACAGCGACGGCGACGGGATCGCCGATCCGGACGAGGAGATGCTCGGCACCGATCCGCAGGACCCCGACACCGACGACGACTTCCTCGACGACGGCGCCGAGCTCGACTGGGGCACGGACCCGCTGGACCCCGACACCGACCACGACCTGCTGCTCGACGGCATCGAGGTCGAGCTCGGCACGGACCCGCTCGACCCCGACACCGACGACGACGGCTACCTCGACGGCTGGGAGGTCGAGAACGGGTTCGATCCGCTCGACCCGATGAGCCCCGGCGACGGTGGCGACGACGACGACGCGGCGGACGACGACGCGGCGGACGACGACGCGTCGGACGACGACGCGGCCGACGACGACGCCGCGGACGACGACGCGGCGGACGACGACGCGTCCGACGACGACGACGCGTCCGACGACGACGACGCCTCCCCCGGCCCCTCCAACCCCCCGAGCGAGGAGGGCCCCGGCGAGTGCGACGACGGGTATTGCGAGGACGGCGAGATGTCCTGTCTGTGCCGCCAGGGCGGCGCCCCCAACCCCTCCTCCTGGGCGGCGCTCTCCCTGGTCGGCCTGGCGCTGCTGGTGCGGCGCCGGTTCCACCGCGGCTGATGTCGATGACCCCCTTGGCCCCGCACTAGGCCGCGGTCCCCGAAGCCCCCCCGGGCGAATCACCCGGGGGGGCTTCTCTGTCCCCCCCAGGGGGAAACGAGGCCTGTCCGGGCCGAGTCTGCTCCCGTTGCCGTCGCCGTCGCCGTCGCCGTCGCCGTCGCCGTCGCCGTCGCCGATGGCGCCCCCAGAACGACCGACGGCCACGCTCCGGGGCGTGGCCGTCGTCCTCTCCTCGTGGGCCGGTGAGCGCTACGGCGTGTGCAGCTCCACCTGGCCCGGCAACAGCGCGATGCGCGTCGCGCCGTTCTTCTTCTGGATGAACCCCGAGTCGATCCCCTTGCGCCGCATCATCGCGCGGGTGTCGTGGATCAGCTTGCCCAGCGCCGACGGATCGCGGCGGTCCGCCCCGTGCAGGCCCCACAGCTTGATCCGCAGCCGGTCGTCGTCGACCCAGCCGCGGCTGGGCTCCGGGGTCTCCTCGGGCTCCTCGAGCAGCTCGGCGGCCAGGATGTACAGCAGCAGGAAGCGCATGCTGCCGTCGTAGCGGAAGCGCATCCCGGCCTGCTCGACCATGATCGTGCCGTTGGCCAGGTCCTTGCTGTACAGCCTCAGCCGCGTCGAGACCTTGCCGTGGTCCGCCTCGCTGGCCGCGACGGTGGCGCCGAGCCGCGCGGCGGCCGGCGTCTTGCGGCCGTTGACCCGCTCCAGCTTGTAGGGCCCGGCCGGGCCGAAGCGCAGCTCGCTGCCCTCCACGAGGTCGACCCACCGGCCGATGCGGATCCCGTCCACGTAGGTCCCGTTGCGGGAGTTCAGGTCCATGATCTTGAGCCGCGCCCCCTCGTACGCCAGCAGCGCGTGGGCGGTGCTGACCCGCGGATCGGCGATCACCAGGTCGTTGTCGGGCCCCCGCCCGACCGCGAGACGTTGCCCGAACTCGACCCGATTGCCCGAACTCTCGGCGGTGAGAAACGGCATGCTTCCTCCTCCGACCAGAGCACCCCTTGCGACCTTCGACGGGGTGCAACCCCGGTCCATTCAACACCGCCGCTCTTTTTTTCCGTCACCCGCGATTGACCACCCGCAGGGCGGGTGATACCCGTGGGGCCCGAGCGCCCCGGGGGGTGCCGGCGCGCGCGGCACGGGAGGTCCCCTTGATCGTCGAGGTCATCGTCGTCGGCATGTTCCAGGTCAACTGCGTCGTCCTCGGCGACGCGTCGTCCAGCAAGGCGATCGTCGTCGATCCGGGCGAGGAGGCCGACCGCATCGTGCGGCGCGTCGAGGAGCTCGGCCTGACCGTCGAGGCGATCGTCCTGACCCACGCGCACCTGGACCACGTCCTGGGCGTCGCCGGCGTGAAGGACGCCACGGGCGCCCCGGTGCTGCTCCACGCCGCCGACCGCGAGCTGTACGACGCGCTGCCGGAGCAGGCCCGCGCGTTCGGCGGCAGCGCCGAGGCGGGGCCCCCGCCCGACGGCGAGCTGGTCCCCGGCGAGCCGGTGACCGTCGGCGGCATCACGCTCGAGGTGCGCCACACCCCGGGCCACTCCCCCGGCGGAGTGACGCTGGTGTGGCGCGGCGAGGGCGAGGGCGAGGGGCTGGTCCTGCCCGGGGACGCGGTGTTCGCCGGCAGCATCGGCCGAACCGACCTGTGGGGCGGGGACTTCCGGACGCTGATCGCCTCGATCGAGGCCCAGATCCTGACGCTGCCCGCCGGCTACCGCGTGATCCCGGGCCACGGCCCGGAGACCACCGTCGGCGCCGAGGCGCAGTACAATCCGTTCCTCACCGGGCAGTTCGGGGGCTGAATGGCGAAGCGCAAGGACGACAAGAGCGAGGACGCGCCGGCGCAGGCGGCGCAGCCCGCGGCCCCGGAACCCAGGCCGATCGCCTGGTGGGAGTGGCTGCCGCTGCTGGCCCCGGCCGCCGTGCTCGGCTGGGGGATGTACGCCAACAAGGGCTACATCAAGGACGACGCGTTCATCTCGTTCCGCTACGCGCTGAACCTCGCCGAGGGAAACGGGATGGTGTTCAACCTCGGCGAGCGGGTCGAGGGCTACACCAACTTCCTGTGGATCGTGCTGACCGCGCCGGCGTTCTGGGTCGGAGCCGACCCGGTGGTGTGGAGCAAGGTGATGGGGGCGCTGTGCGGGCTCGGCACGATGGCCCTGATCTTCCTGCTCACCCGCTGGCTGCGCGACGGCCAGCCCTCGCCGTCGCACTACGTCGCGCCGCTGATCTTCGGGGCGTCGGCGTCCATCGCGCTGTGGACGATGAGCGGGATGGCGCCGGTGCTGATCATGCTGTGCGGGACCGCGGCGATCTACCACCTGTGGCGGGCGCTCGAGGAGGACCGCAAGGCCAGCTGGATCTGGGCCGGGGTGGCGATGGCCGGCGCCGCGCTGACGCGCCCCGAGGGCCACATGTTCTTCATCGTCGGGTGCGTCGCGCTGGGCGTCGTGCTGATCCGGCGCCAGCACCTGCCGAAGAACGCGTGGTGGATGCTGGGCATCTTCCTGGGCGTGATCGCGCCGTACCACCTGTGGCGCCTGCTGTACTTCGGCGACCTGCTGCCCAACACCTACTACGTCAAGGCCGCCGGCGGGCCGGCGGTGTGGAAGGAGGGCTGGAAGTTCCTCGGCGGGATGCTGGGGTTCAACCTCAACGCCGTGATCGGCGTCGCCGCGCTGCTGTCGCTGATCCCCGCCCGCAGGCGCTGGTACCGGCTGGGCATGGTCCTGCTGTGCGTGTTCTTCATGCTCTACATGGTCAAGGTCGGACGCGACGAGATGAAGTACTACCGGCTGTTCCTGCCGGTCTACGGGCTGTTCGTGGTCGCCGGCGTGGAGGGGATGCGCTCGCTGGTGGAGCTGTGGAAGGGCTGGCGGCCGGCGTGGGTGGCCTCGGTGCCGGTCTACGCCCTGGCCGTGCTGCCGATCGTGGTCTCGCTGCAGGAGACCGAGAAGCGGGGTGGCTGGCATACGCGCTACGTGGAGATGAGCAGGGACTCGTTCCAGGAGATGGGGCGCTACATGATCGAGCACGGCAGCCCCGACCAGGTCGCGATCTTCCAGGACATGGGGGCCTGCCCGTTCGCCGCCCACCCGATGACGTTCGTCGATCCGATCGGCGTGCTCAACCCGTTCATCGCCCACGAGCTCGCCGACATGGGGATGAACCCGTTCCTCAAGCACGTCAAGCGGGCGGAGCCAGGGGGCGCCGCCGAGATCCGCGAGTTCGACCGCAAGGTCCGGGACCACCTGTTCGAGGCCGACGCCGACTGGGTCGGGATGGTGGCCTACGTGGGCCGGGGCGGCCGCTCCAAGTTCCGCAAGAAGTACGAGGCGGCGCTGCAGAGCGGCGACCGCGATCGCATCCTGGAGGTGTTCGACGGGCCGCTGAGCCGCAACAGCCACCACCACGGGATGTACACCGACCGCCGCTTCGCCCAGCGCTACGAGCTGGAGCGCACCTGGAAGCGCAACAGCGGCTACTACCTGGTGCTGTTCAAGAAGAAGGACCGCCCGTGAGCAACACCACCGGGCGCCTGCTGCGGGTCACCACCTTCGGGGAGTCGCACGGCCCGGCGGTGGGCGCGGTGGTCGACGGCTGCCCGCCCGGGATCGGGCTGGGGACCGACGAGATCCAGGCGTGCCTCGACCGGCGCCGGCCGGACGGGGCGGCGGGCTCCGGTCGCGGCGAGGACGACCGCGTCGAGCTGCTCTCCGGCGTGTTCGAGGGCCGGACGCTGGGCACGCCGATCGCGCTGCTGATCCGCAACCGGGACGCCGATCCGTCAGCCTACGAGGCGCTGCGCGACGCCTACCGCCCGTCCCACGCCGACTTCACCACCGAGGCGCGCTACGGCGTGCGGGACTGGCGCGGGGGCGGCCGGGCCTCGGCGCGCGAGACGGCGGCGCGGGTCGCCGCCGGTGCGGTGGCCCGGGCGGTGCTGCGCCACCTCGGCGGCGGCGAGGTGCTGGCCTGGACCGCGGCGATCGGCGGCGTCGAGGCCGCGGTGGACGCCGGGCGCGTGACCCGCGACGCGATCGACGCCGACCCGCTGCGCTGCCCCGATCCGGATGCCGCGGCGCAGATGTCCGCCGCGCTGGACGCGGCCCGCGCCGGCGCCGACACCCTCGGCGGGGTGGTGGCCTGCGTGGTGCGCGACGCAGCGGCGGGGCTCGGCGAGCCGGTGTTCGGCAAGCTCGACGCCGAGCTCGGCGGGGCGCTGCTGTCGATCCCGGCGTGCAAGGGCGTCGAGGTCGGCAGCGGGTTCGCCGCCGCCGGGATGCGGGGCAGCGAGCACAACGATCCGTTCACCTCGCGCGGCGGGCGGATCGTCACCGAGACCAACCACTCCGGCGGGATCCAGGGGGGGATCTCCAACGGGATGCCGATCGCGCTGCGCGCCGCGTTCAAGCCGGTGCCGACCCTGCCCCGCCCCCAGGCCAGCGTCGACCGCGCGGGTCACCCGGTGACCATCGACCCCCGCGGCCGCCACGACCTCTGCGTCGTGCCGCGGGCCGTGCCGGTGGTGGAGGCGACGGTGGCGCTGGTGCTCGCCGACCAGCTGCTGCGTCTCCGCGGGCAGGTCGGGACGGGCGCCTGATCCCCGTCAGCCGGTGTACGGCGCCCCGCAGTTGGGGCAGTTGGGGTTGGCGCCGTGCACGAACAGCGTGCTGCAGTAGCCGCACTTGACGCGGTGCACCGCCGCGGCCGCGGCCGGGGCTCCCGCCGTCGGGGCGACGGGCTGGCCGTCGATCTCCACGTTGCCGCGGATCACGACCCTGGGCTCGGCGCTCATGTCCCGCTGGCCCGCGGCCAGCGTCTGGGCCAGGAACTTCATCCACTCCACGTTGGCGACGATCTCCGCGACGGGGTCGGCCATGTCCTGGACGTTGGGATCGAGGGTGACGTGGAGCGCGTCGACGTGGGCGTACAGCCGGGTGACCTTTCGCTGCTCGATCTGGGCCAGGACGTACTCGACGTCGTCCGGCGGCATCTGCTGCAGCGTGGACAGCGTCTCGTTCACCTCGTCGTCGTCGCCCTCGACGAAGATCCCCCTGGCGACGAACACCCGCAGCTCGTCCTCGTCGGCCCAGTCGTCGTCGTCGTCCCGCTCCTTGGGGATCTTGTCGTGATCCCGCTCCAGCTCGATCTCGCCGGTGCGGTTGGTGATCTTCATCTCGGGGCGGACCCACCCCATGTCGTACTCGATGTTGACCCGGAACGGGATGTCGTCGACGCGGCCGCGCAGCTCGATCTCGTCGTCGTCGGGCAGCGGCTTGATCTTGGCGTTGTCGAACCGCGGGGCGATCTCGCCGAGCAGCTGCTGGCACAGCGCGAGCTTGTCCTCGTCCTCCAGGTCGCCAAACCGGGCGAGGCGCTGCGCCCAGGAGGACGCGGCGGGCCGGTCCGCGGCGGCCGGGGCGGCCTCGTCCGCGGCGGGTTCCTTCTTCTTGAACAGGTCGAACAGACCCATGGGGGCTCCTCCCGCTCGAGGTGGTGCGGTGCGTGTCGATGATCGATGGTACGGAACGGAGCCGGGGAGGGCCAGGGGCTACCGCCGGCGCAGGATCAGCGCCGCGAGCAGGGCGGCGAGCACCGCACCGCCGGCGGCGGCGCGCGGAGAGGCGGACAGGGAGCACTCGCAGTCCCCCGAATCGCCGCCGTCGTCGTCGTCGTCGGCCGCGTCGTCGTCGCCGCCGGCGTCCGCGTAGTAGGTGAAGAAGTAGGTCGGGTCGGTGTACTGCCCGTCGGGGTTGAACACCACGACCTCGACGACGCCCTCCTCGTGGGGCGGGATCACCGCGGTGACCAGGTCGGGGCTGACGTAGGTCGTCTGGGCCTCGGTCCCGTCGAAGTGGGCGGTGGCGCCCTGCACGAAGTTCTCGCCCTGGATCTCCACCGTGATGCCGCCGGCGTCGGGGCCGCTGTCCGGATCGATCAGGAAGAACTCGGGCGGGTAGGCGCCCTGGCTGTCGTCCTCGCGGTAGGTGTAGGCGCCCTCGAGCAGGTAGTCGAAGTCGGTGTTGGCGGCCAGCACGTCGATCGTCTCGGGGGTGTGCCACGCGGGGGTCACGATCTCCATCCGGCCGCTGTCGATCAGGGTCGCCTGGACCTGGGTCTCGCCGAAGTACAGGCTGGCGTCGCTGGTGAAGTTCTTGCCGTAGACGGTGACCTCCTGGCCGCCGGCCAGCGGGCCCTCCTTGGGGGACAGGTACCAGACCTCGATCGGCTTGCCGGTGGTGGGGTCCTTGGGGTCCTGCTCGCTCCAGTAGAAGTCGTCGATCAGCACGCCGGAGTCGTAGATCGAGTCCGACATGTCGTAGGTCTCGAACTTGAGGTGGATCGTCTCGCCCGAGATCACCGGGGCGATCGTGGTCAGCCACCCGGTGCCGCCCCCGCGGTGCACGCAGTCGAACCCGGTGCCCTGGAGCAGCGCCTGGTTGGTCACGGTGAACAGCGCGTTGTTGACGCTGATCACGTTGCCGGCGCCGTCGAACACGATGTTGCCGTTCCACGCCGCCGAGGTCAGGTAGACCTGGAACGTGTCGTTGAACACCGAGCCGACGAAGTCGGGGTACTCGCGGCTGAAGAAGTAGAAGCTGAACCCCAGCGAGTTGGCGTACGCCGGGACGTCGCAGTCCATCTCGATGCTGACGCAGTCGTTGAGCTGCGCGCCGGTGGCCGGATCGGTCCCGCAGTTGGGGTTGGCCGAGGTGTCGTTGCACTGCTGCACGGTGTTGGTGTCGCCGGCGAGCATGAACGCCATCGAGCTGCCCATCTGGGGCTGCACGATGCCCAGGTTGGGCACCACCGCGCGCTGGGCGTTGGTCCCGGTGGAGGTGACGTTGTAGCACTCGACCAGGCTGACCTCCATCGCGGTCAGCAGGTCCTCGGGCGGGTCCGCGCCGCGGGCGAGCGGCGACCAGGCGAGGGTCAGCGCGAGGGCCAGGATCAGCGCGGTGGTTCGCATCGTGTTCTCCCTCTTCAGTCGTTGATCGGCGGCCCGCCGAGCTCCTCGTGGGTCAGGATCTCGTCGACCACGGTGACGTCCATCTCGGGCCACTCGACCTCCATCGCGACCCACGCCTCGAGCTCGTCGAGCGTCTCGGGCGCGTCGATCCGCTCGTGGAGATCCTGGCCGGCGACGTAGCTCTCCAGCCAGGGCTGGACCTTCTGCCCCGAGTGGCGGTCGGAGTGGTAGGTCACGATCACCGTGTAGGTGCCCTCCTGGGGCTCCATCAGCGAGATCGACTCGACGCCCGGGTTGGACTGGTCGCCGCCGTTGTCGTCGTCCCCGCCGTAGACCGGGTTGTCCACCGCCGAGGCCTCCATGCCCCAGTCGGGGTTGGGGTTGCCGAAGTAGCAGTCCTCGTCGGACCAGTACTCGCCGTTGGGGGCCAGCAGGTGCAGGTCCACGTCGGTGGCCGGGGTCGACCAGTACATGTCGAACCGCAGGTCCTGCCACGAGATCGCCGCCAGGGTGGCGTAGGCCCTGGCGCTGCCGAGGTCCTCCTCGGGCTCGCGGACGCGCAGCTCGATGCGGTAGGTGCCCGCCACGTCGGGCTCGAACGTCGGCCGCGCGTAGTCGGTCTCGTCGGTCGCCTCGAGCGTGTTGGGGAACTGCAGCTCCACCGCGCTGCCCGACGGGGTCTGGCTGAAGGCCCACTCGTAGGTCAGCCAGTCGTAGCCGTAGTCGGGGTGCATCTGGTCGAAGCTCTGGGTCCCGTCCAGCGTCACGGTCGTGCCCCACGGCTGCTTGGCGTATGGCAGCGACACCGGCTCGCCGTCCTGATCGGTGGTCTCGACCAGCGCCACGGCCACCGGCGGCTCCACCGGGGGTGCGTAGATCGTGTGCTCGGTGCAGGCCACCAGCAGCAGGACCGCGGCGATCGCCGCCGCCCCGATCGACATCGACGTGAATCTCATCGGAGTCCCCAATCCGCGCCCCTGCGGATCGCGTGTCCAGGCCGGGTTCGCTCCCACGACGCTCTCGACCTGGGTCAAACGTCGTGCAACCTCAATGGTGTATTTATCGCGCGATCTTTTTCAGCACAAGCGATTGCGTGCGGCGATCGCTGGTCAGATCGGCCAGGATTGCGGTACGATCTCGCGTCCCGAGAACCCCAATGACTGGGCACCGATGCGCGCACTCCGAACCCTCGCCCCCGCCCTGCTGCTCCTCCCCGCCCTGACGGGCTGTCCGGACAAGGACCCCGTGGACGAGGCGATGGAGGCCATGGACCTGGAGATCGACCTCGAGTCGGTGATGATCGCCGACGAGGAGGAGCCGACGCCGACCCTGCGGCAGGGTGGCGGCGGCGGAGCCGCCAGCTCCGGAGGCGGCCGCGCGGTGGCCTACGAGGCCGGCCCGACGATCGGCGAGGACGACGTGATCGCCGTGGTGCGCAAGAAGAAGGGCCAGGTCAAGTCCTGCTACGAGAAGGAGCTCAAGGCCGATCCGGGGCTGATGGGCACGGTGATCGTGTCCTGGACGGTCAGCCCCCAGGGCAGCGTCTCCGGCGTCCGCGTCGTGGCCAACAGCACCGGGAACCGCGACCTCGAGTCGTGCGTGACGCGCAAGATCTCGGACTGGTCGTTCCCCGCCAGCAACGGCGCCAGCGTCGACATCGAGTACCCGTTCAAGTTCGTCCCGGGTTCGACCTAGGCCGACCCCGCGGCCGCGGCCCGATCCGTCTGTCCTCGATGCGCACCCAGCCCCGGACGATCCTCCCGATCCTCGTCGCAGCGCTGGTGGGGCCGTGGGTCGCCCCCGCGGCCGCCCAGAGCCCCGAGGCGCCGGCGTTCGGGACCCCCCAGCGGGGGCCGGTCAAGGCCCGGATGCTGGGCGGCTACCGGGTGGGGGTCAACCTGCAGAGCCCGTACGTCGTGGACGGGGCGGGCACCGCGTTCGAGCAGCCGGTGTACCTCGACCACCGGCTGCGGCTGGCCCCCGACGTGACGTTCTTCGAGCGGGTCTCGCTGCGCGGCGAGGTCGACCTGCTGACCGGCCTGCTCGGCGGCCAGCTGCCCGGCGAGGGGGTGGGCTACGACGAGCGCTTCCGCTGGGAGATCTCCGGGATGCAGCGCGCCGAGCTGCGGCAGCTCGCGCTGGGGATCCACGCCGACCGCGCCGACCTGGCGCTGGGGCTGATCGGCGACCACTGGGGGCTGGGCGCGGTGGCCAACGACGGCGGCCCGCCGGGGGCCGGGTTCGGCGACGACCCGTTCGGCGTCGACCACTGGGGCGACCGCGTGGTCCGGGTGCGCGCCGCGCTGCTGCCGCCGTACCCCGGCGGCGTGGTGGGCTACCTGCGCCTGGACCTGATGCTCGACCTGGCGGTGCGGGACGAGGCCAACCGCCTGGTGGTGCGCGGCGACGTCGACTTCGGCCCCGGCGTGCGGCTGCGCTACGACACGCCGCTGGCCCGCTGGGGCGTGTGGTTCACCTGGCGCACGCAGCGGGACGCCGAGGGGGACAGCGCGGAGGTGGCGCAGCTCGACGCGTTCGTCGACCGCACGCTGCCCGTGGGGCGGGCCGGCGCCGAGCTGCGGCTGGCCGCCGAG
>CAZOYV010000169.1:0-19408 GCA_964584075.1 uncultured Rickettsiales bacterium
GGTTCACCATCTCCACCGACGCGCACCGCCGGGCCGGCCTGGACCTGATGCGCTACGGGGTGGACGTGGCGCGGCGCGGCTGGCTGCGGCGCAGCGACGTGCTCAACACCCGCACCGCGCGGCAGCTCCGCCGGACGCTGGGGGGGGGCTGAGACCATGTCGCAGGCCACGAACCCGGCCGGGGAGCTGGACCGCGACGAGGCCCGGGAGCGGGCCGAGCAGCTGCGCGACGAGATCGCGCGGCACGACCACCGCTACCACGTCCTCGACGACCCGGAGATCTCCGACGCCGAGTACGACGCGCTGGTGGACGAGCTGCGCGCCATCGAGGAGCGCTTCCCCGAGCTCCGGACGCCAGACAGCCCCACGCGCCGCGTCGGCGCGCCGCCCCGCGAGGAGCTCGGCACGGTGCGCCACGAGTCTCCGATGCTCAGCCTGGCGTCGGTCCAGGAGGAGGACGAGCTGCGCCGGTTCTGGCGGCGGTGCCTCGACGGCCTCGATCAGCGGCGGATGACCGTCGTCGCCGAGCCCAAGTACGACGGGGTGGGCGTCGAGGTGGTCTACGACGACGGCCGGCTGGTCGCCGCCGCCACGCGCGGGGACGGCCACACCGGCGAGGACGTCACCGACAACCTGCGCACCCTCGGCGAGGTGCCGCTGCGGCTCGTGCCGAGCGGCGACACCCCGCGGCCGGAGCACCTCGTGGCGCGCGGCGAGGTCTTCATGGAGCGCGAGGCGTTCGACGAGCTCAACCGCCGCCGGGAGGAGGCCGGCGAGAGGACCTTCGCCAACCCGCGCAACGCCGCCGCCGGCAGCCTGCGCCTGCTGGACTCCGGGGTCACCGCCGAGCGCCCGCTCCGCGCGTTCTTCTATGAGATCGGCCCCAGCTCCACCGGCCGCCCCGCTTCGCAGTGGCGGTGCCTGCGGCGGCTGCGCGACCTGGGCCTGCCCACCGACGACGGGGTCCGCCGCTGCGCCAGCCCCGACGACGCCGCGGGGTGGCACCGCGAGCTGGCGGATCGCCGCGCGGAGCTGCCGTTCGAGATCGACGGCAGCGTGTTCAAGGTCGACCGCCTCGAGCACCACGAGCGCCTGGGGGCGCGGGCCGCCAGCCCGCGCTGGGCGCTGGCGTGGAAGTTCCCGCCGCGGCGGGCGACCACCCGCGTGGTGGAGATCGACGTCCAGGTCGGGCGCACCGGCGTGCTGACCCCGGTGGCGGCGCTGGAGCCGGTGCGCATCGGCGGCGTGGAGGTGACCCACGCCAGCCTCCACAACCAGGACGAGGTCGAGCGCAAGGACGTGCGCGCCGGCGACCGCGTGCTCGTGGAGCGCGCCGGCGACGTGATCCCGCAGGTCGTGCGGGTGGTGGGCGGGGACGGGGGAGACCGCGCCCGCCCGTTCCGCCTCCCGGAGCGCTGCCCGGCGTGCGGCGCCCCCGTACGCCGCGCCGAGGGCGAGGCCGCGGCGCGCTGCCCCAACACCTCCTGCCCGGCCCAGCTCGAGGGCGCGATCCAGCACCTCGGCGGCAGCCACGCCCTGGACATCGACGGCCTCGGCGAGGAGGTCGTCCACCAGCTCGTGCAGCGCGGCCTGGTGACGGACCTGGCCGATCTGTTCGACCTCACCGAGGACGACCTCGCGGATCTGCCGGGCCACGGCCGCCGCAGCGCCCGCAACCTCGTCGAGGCCATCGACCGGGCCCGGCGCCGGGCCACCCTCCCGCGGCTGGTGCTCGGCCTCGGCATCCCCCACGTGGGCCGCGCGGTGGCCGCCGACCTGGCGCTGGCGTTCGGCTCGCTGGACGCCCTCGCCGCCGCCTCGCGCGCCGATCTGGAGGCCCTCGACGGCGTCGGCCCCACGGTGGCCTCCGCCATCGCCCAGTGGTTCGCCGACGATCACAACCGGCGCCTCCTGAGCCGCCTGCGCGACCGCGGCCTCGACCCCCGCGAGGAGCGCCGCGGCGACCGCCTCGCGGGCCTCACCATCGTCCTCACCGGCACCCTCGAGGCGATGACCCGCGACGAGGCCCAGGCCGCCATCCGCCGCCAGGGCGGCGAGCCCACCACCAGCGTCTCGTCCCGCACCGACCACCTGGTGGTCGGGGACCGCCCCGGACGGACCAAGACCCGCGACGCCGAACGGCACGGCGTCCCGACCCTCGACGAGGCCGACCTCCTGGCGCTGCTGGAGGACGGCCAGGAGCAAGGAGGAGGACCATGAGGACCATCCGCGAGCTGGACCTGGCCAGCCAGCGCTGCCTGATCCGCGCAGACCTGGACGTGCCGCTGGACGAGGACGGCACGGTGCTGGACGACCGCCTCGTCCGGGCCGCGCTGCCCACGGTGCGGCACGCCCTGGACCAGGGCGCGGCGGTGGTGCTGGTGGGCCACCTCGGCCGCCCGGGGGGGCGCGCCGACCCTGCGCTGCGGATGGAGCCGGTGGCCGCCCGGCTGCGCGAGCTGCTCGACGGCGTCCCGCTGGTCCACAGCGGCGACGTCGCCGGCGACGAGGCGCTGCGGCTCGGCGGCGCGCTGGCCCCCGGGCAGGTGCTGCTGGTGGAGAACCTGCGCTTCGACCCCGGCGCGGACGGTGCTGTGGCACGGCCCGCTGGGCCGCGCCGAGGACGAGCGCACGCGCCCGGGGACCGACGGCATCGTCCGCGCCCTGGCCGCCCACGCGGGCTTCACCGTCGCCGGCGGCCGGGAGACCGGCATGGCCGTGGAGCGGCTGGGCGCCACCGGCGACCTGACCCACGTCTCCACCGGCGGGACCGCGTTCCTCGCCTACCTCGAGCGGGGCACCCTGCCGGCGCTCGAGGCGCTGGTGGGCGCCTGATCCGCGACCTGGAGGCCCGACCCGAGGAGACCCCGCGATGTCCGACTCGCCGTCCTTGCGCACCCTGTTCCACCCCCGCTCCGTGGCCGTCGTCGGCGCCTCGCGCGACCCCGACGCGGTGGGGCACCGGATCCTCGCCGCGCTGGTCGCCAACCGCTTCGCCGGTCCGGTCTACCCGGTCAACCCCGAGGCCGACCACGTGGCCTCGATCCGCGCCTACCCCAGCGTCGCCGCCATCGGCGAGCCGGTGGAGCTGGCGGTGATCGCGGTGCCGGCGCCCGCGGTGGTGGGGGTGATCGACGACTGCGCGGAGGCCGGGGTCCGCGGCGCGGTCGTGATCTCCGCGGGGTTCGCCGAGAGCGGGGAGGAGGGCCGCCGCCGCCAGGACGCGCTCCGCGCGCGGATCGAGCACCACGGGATGCGGATGGTCGGCCCCAACTGCCTGGGGTTGCTCGACACCGACCCCGCCGTGCGCCTCGACGCGTCGTTCGCGCCGGCGATGCCCCCACCGGGCACGGTGGCGCTGTGCTCCCAGTCCGGCGCGCTGGGCATCGCGATCATCGACCGCGCGCGGCGCATCGGCCTGGGGCTGTCGGCATTCGTCAGCATCGGCAACAAGGCCGACGTGTCCTCCAACGACCTGCTGGAGTACTGGGAGCGCGACCCGGGCGTGGAGGTCGTGCTGCTGTACCTGGAGTCGTTCGGCGACCCGCGCCGCTTCGCCCGCGTGGCCCGCCGCGTGTCGCGCGGCACCCCGGTGGTGGCGGTCAAGTCGGGGCGCTCCGAGGCCGGCGGCCGGGCCGCGAGCTCCCACACCGCGGCGCTGACCACCTCCGACTCGACGGTCTCGGCGCTGCTGCGCCAGGCCGGCGTGATCCGCGCCGAGAGCATCGAGGAGATGTTCGACGTGGCACGGCTGCTCACCGCGCAGCCGCTGCCCCCCGGCGGGCGGGTGGCGGTGGTGACCAACGCCGGCGGCCCCGGCATCCTGTGCGTGGACGCGCTGCAGGCCGCGGGGCTGCGGGTGGAGCCCCTGGACGACCGGACGCAGCAGCGGCTGCGCGGGCTGCTGCCGGACGAGGCCAGCACGGCCAACCCGATCGACATGGTCGCCTCGGCCGGGGCGGACCACTACCGGCGCGTGATCGAGGCGGTGCTGTGCGCCGACGGCGTGGACGCGCTGGTGGCGATCCACACCCCGGTGGGCCTGGCCCGCACCGAGGAGGTGGGCCGGGCGGTGGCCGAGGCCGCTCGCGCCTCCCGCGACGGCGGCGGGGACGGCAAGCCGGTGCTGGCCACCGTCGTGGGCGGCGAGGAGATCCGCTACGCGTTCGAGGCCGGCGGGGAGACGATCCCGGTGTTCTCCTTCCCCGAGGAGGTCGGCCGCGTGCTGGGCCGCGTCGAGGCGTACGCCCGCTGGCGCCGCGAGGACCCCGGCACGTTCCCGGCGCCGGGGGGCACCTCCGGCGCCCGCGCGATCTGCCGCGCGGCCCTCGACGAGCGCGGCCCGGGCTGGCTCTCTGCGGCGGAGGCGCGCGGCGCGCTGGCGGCGGCGGGGCTGGACGTGGGCCCCGGCGAGGTCGCCCACGACGAGGACCGCGCGGCTGCCGTGGCCGACGAGATCGGCTACCCCGTGGCGGTCAAGCTCGCGTCGCTGGAGATCGTGCACAAGACCGAGCTGGGCGGCGTGGTGCTCGGCGTCGAGGACGAGGACGGGGTCCGGGTCGCGTTCCGCCGGATCCGCGACCGGCTGCAGCGCGAGGACCGCCCCGACGCGATGGAGGGGGTGCTGGTCCAGCCGATGGTGGGCGACGCCACCGAGGTGATGCTGGGGGTGCAGCAGGACCCGCTGTTCGGCCCCGTGATGGCGTTCGGGCTGGGCGGGGTCCACGTGGAGATCCTGCGCGACGTGGCCTTCCGCACCACGCCGCTGAGCGACCGCGACGCCCGCGAGATGATCCGCGAGATCCGCGGCTTCCGGCTGCTGGAGGGCTACCGCGGCCACCCGGCCGCCGACCTCGACGCCCTCGAGCGGGCGCTGCTGCGCCTGGCCCAGCTCGTGGACGACGTGCGCGAGATCCACGAGCTCGACCTCAACCCAGTCTTCGCCATGCCCCCGGGTCACGGATATCGCATCGCCGACGCCCGCATCCGGGTCGGGGCCCCCGAGGCGGAGCGCGAGCCCGGCGCGGGCGGCGGGCCGGATCGGTGACGACCCCCGTCCAGGTCCAGCGCTGGGGCTGGTACTCCATCGGGGTCAACGTCGTGCTGGCGGGGATCAGCCTGGCGGTGGCGGCCACCTCGGGTAGCCTCGCGGTGGGCGCCGAGCTGGTCCACAACCTGGTGGATCTGGCGTCGGCGGGGGTGGTGCTGGTGGGCGTCAAGCTGGCCACCCGCCGCAGCCGGCGCTTCCCCTACGGCCTGTACAAGGTCGAGAACGTGGTGGCGGTGGTCATCGCGCTGCTGATCTTCTTCACCGCCTACGAGCTGGCGCGCCACGCGCTGCTGTCGCCCGACCACGTCGTGGAGGCCAGCGCGTGGATGATCGCCGGGCTGGCCGCGGCGGTGGTCATCGCGCTGGCGTTCGGCCAGCTGGAGCTGCGCGCCGGGCGGCGGGCCGGTTCGCCGGCGCTGATCGCCGACGCCAGGGAGTACCGCGTCCACGTGCTGACCACCAGCGTGGCGCTGGCCTCCGTCGCCGCCGGCTGGCTGCGCCTCGACATCGACCGCGTCGCGGCGCTGCTGATCGTGGCCGTGGTGGTCAAGATCGGCTGGGACCTGCTGGTGGAGGCGATGCGCGTGCTGCTGGACGCCTCGCTGGGCGACGAGATCCTCGAGCAGATCCGGGGGGCGGCGGCGGAGGTGGACGGGGTCGCCGGGGTGCGGCGCGTCACCGGGCGCAACGCGGGCCGCATCCGCTTCGTGGAGATCGACGCCGTGCTGCACACCGACGAGCTGGCGGAGGCCGACGCCGTGGCCCACCGCGTCGAGCGGCGGGTGCGCGAGGCGGTGCCCAACGTGGAGCGGGTGATGGTCCGCGCCCACCCGCTGCCCTGCGACGTGCCGCCCGACGCGCCGTCCGGCGGCGCGGGGCAGGGCTGAGGGGAGCGTCCCGTGGTGCCACCACCGCTGGCCGGGACGGCGCTCGCGAGCCTGGCGGCGTGCGGCGTCACGGGGCTGGGGATCCTGGTGGTCAGCCGCCGGGAGCGGTGGGCCCGGCGCCACGCGGTGTACTTCATGGGCTTCGCCGCCGGGGTGCTGGTCTCGGTGTCGCTGCTGCACGTCGTGCCGCGCGCGCTGGAGCTCGCCGGGGCCGGGCCCGCGATGCTGCTCGCCGGGTTCCTCGGCCTGTACGCCAGCGACCGCCTGCTGGGGTCTCCCGCCGGCGAGGACGACGAGGACGGAGACGACGCGTACGTGGTCGGCGTCGTCGCGGTGATCGGCATCGGCCTGCACTCGCTGGTGGACGGCGTGATCTACGCGGTGACCTTCCGCGTGGACGCGTTCACCGGCTGGCTGGCCGCCCTGGGCATGGTGCTGCACGAGTTCCCCGAGGGCATCGTCACCTTCGTGCTGCTGTCCCGCGGGGGGCTCGGCCGACGCCGCGCGATGGGGTGGGCCTTCGTCGCCGCGGCGGCCACGACGCCGCTGGGCGCCCTGCTGGCCTACCCCGCCGTGGGCGCCATCTCCGATCCGGCGCTGGGCGGGATGCTGGCGCTGTCGGCGGGGGCGCTGATCTACGTGGGCGCCTCGCACCTGCTGCCCGCCGCGCGACGGGAGGCCCGCCGGTACGGAATCGTCGCGGTGCTCGCCGGGGTGCTCGTGGCGGTGGCGTTCCTGCAGGCGAAGGGCTGACGCGGCGCGCGCCCCGGCGCCCGGGCTGATATCGCGCGGCACGCCTCCTATAATTCCGGGAGAACACAGCCACGATGGAGAGAAGAACGTGGAAGAGAGCCCCAAGAACCCCACCTCGCTGACCGTCCGCGCCACACTCCGCGAGTTCCACCTGCCCCCCGTCGAGGACGCCCTGGTGATCGGGCGCGACGCCCCCATCGGCGCCGAGGCGATGTCGCGGGCGCTGAAGCTGCTGCACGTGGCCTCGTTCGTGAACGTCCCGGTGGACCAGGACGGGGTCCACGCCGTGCTGGTGCGGGAGTCGCTGCTGCGCAAGGTCTCCCGCGAGAAGCTGCTGGAGCTCGTGACGCGGCGCGTGATCCCGTTCATGGCCGAGGACGAGGTGATCCACCTGGAGATCGAGCCCGAGCTGCACATCGAAGAGCGGCTGTGAAGCTCCCCACCGCGGGCGACATCGTCGGCCGGGGGTTCGTCCGCGTCGACGCCGAGGACCGGCTGGGCGACGTCCTCCCCGAGATCCGGGCGCGGCAGGCCAGCCACGCCGCGGTGTTCGACGGCGACGAGTTGCTGGGGCTGGTCTCGCTGCACGCGGGCGGGCTGCCCTCCCGGGACCGGATCTTCGCCGACCTGCTGCCCACCCCGCCGCTGCCCGTCGTGGGCGTGGACGCGACGCTGCTCGAGGTCGGCGCCGCGCTGGAGGCCCCCGGCGTCGACGCCGCCGGCGTGTGTCGCGGCGGCGAGCTGCTGGGCGTGATCACCCGCACCGACCTGCTCGACGGGCTGCTGGAGCAGAGCCGGCGGCAGCTGCGCGAGACCGCCGCCCTGCAGGGACGCCACGAGCGCCTGCGGATCCTCGGGCAGTGCGCCGCCGGCGTGGCCCACGACCTGGCCAACTGCCTGATGCCGCTGCAGTGCGGGCTCGATCTGCTCGCCGAGCAAGGCGCGCTGACCCCGTCCCAGCGCCAGGTGCTGACGATGAGCCGCGGCGCGGCGCGGGACGCCGGCGCGATCCTCGATCGCCTGCGCCGGTTCCACCGCGAGGACGGCGCGACCGCGCCGGCGGAGCGGGTGGACCTCTCGGTCGCGGCGCGCACCGCCCGGGAGCTGGTCATGCCCCGCCGGCGGCCGCGGGCGCCGCAGATCCAGCTCGAGGCGGGGTCCGACGGCGGCCCGGTGGTGCGCGGCAACGCCAGCGAGCTGCGCGAGGTGCTGGTCAACCTGCTGTGCAACGCCGTGGACGCCACCGAGGACGGCGGCGAGATCACGGTGCGCGCCCGGTGCGAGGCGGACCGGGCCGTGATCGAGGTGAGCGACACCGGCTGCGGGATGACCCCGGAGCAGCTCGAGGCCTGCGGGCAGCCGTTCTTCACGACCAAGGGCGAGGCCGGCACCGGGCTGGGGCTCTCGGTCAGCCGCGACATCGTGGAGCGCCACGGCGGCTCGCTGCGGCTGCACAGCGAGCCGAGCGTGGGCACCACCGCGGTGCTGCGCCTGCCGCTGGCGCCCGCCGACGAGCGCTGACGCTCAGGGGTGCTGGGCCGGGGGGCCGAACCGCACCCGCAGGTCGTTGTCCACGGCGGTGGCGCCCCCCTCGTAGGCCTCGGTGGACGCGGCGAGGCGCTCGGCCCAGCTGTCCACCGTGCCCACCAGGGTCGCCTCGCCGTCCTCCACGGTGGTGACGATCGGGTCGTCCGAGAGCGCGGGGTTCCAGCGCAGCTCCTCCCGGACGCGGCGCTCGATCTCCCAGTCGGTCCGCGTCGCGAGGCCGGGCCGCGGCGGGGCATACCACTCGTAACGGTCGAGCATCCAGGCGTCGTCGACCAGGGGGTCGTAGGTCGTCACGCCCGCGTCGTCCTCCACGTCCAGGCGGTTGAGCACGTGCACGACGCCGACGACCCGCGACGCCACGTCGTCGGCCTGGGCGCGCTCGAAGACCGTGTCGACGATCCCCGTCAGCGTCACCACGCCGTGGTCGGCCTCGACCTCGATCTGGTGCCGCTCGACGTAGGCATCGCGGCGCAGGGCGTCCCGCACCCGGCGCTGCAGGGCCTCGTCTGCCGGGTCCTCCTCCGGCGCGACGTGCAGGTGGTTGCGCACGCTCCAGACCCCCTGCGTGTCCCGGGCGGTGCGCTCCGCCGCCCGGCGCGCCTTGAGGCTGTCCACGGTCCCGCGCAGGGTCACCACGCCCGTCCGCGCGTCGATCTCGAGGCCGAAGCGGCGGACCCGCGGGTCCTGGCGCAGGGCGTCGGAGACCGCCCGCTCGACCTCCTCGTCGTCGCGCGGGACGAAGTCGCGCTCCCGCAGCGTCTCGTCCTCGAGCCAGTCGGCGACCCGCAGCTCCGACGTGTCCAGCGAGCGGACCCCGGCGACCCAGGCGCGGGACTCGATCCTCCGGCGCTGGGCCACGCTGCCCACGGCACCGCGGATCGTCACCGCGCCGTCCTCCACGGCGACGTCGACCAGCGACCCCGGGACCAGCACGTCGTGGTCGATCAGGCCGCGGATCTCGGCCAGCAGCTCGTCGTCGGGCCGATCCGTGCGGAACGCGGCGGTGACGCGGTCGTCCACCGAGCGGACCCCCGCCACGCTCCGCACCACCCGCTCGGCGAGCTGCTTCTCCCGCCACGAGTCGGTGGTGCCGCGCAGGATCACGTCGCCGTGCTCGGCTGCCACCTCGAGCTCCGCGAGGTCCGCCACGGGGTCGTCCACCAGCGCCTGGCGGACCATCGTCTCCAGCACCCCGTCGGGGATGTCCTCGACCTGGACCTCGATGCGGTTGATCACGCTGCGCCCGCCGCGGACCGTACCCGCCAGCCGACCCGCGCGATCGCGGGCCAGCAGGTTGCCCACCGCGCCGGCGAGGGTGATCACCCCCTCCTCGACCTCCACGGCGAGGCGGTAGGACGGGACGCCGGGGTCCAGCCGCAGCTGCTCCTCCACCGCCCGCTCGATCTCCTCGTCGGTCATCGGCGTGCGGTCGGGCTCCGCGGCGCCGGGAGCCTCCCGACCGGCCGCCGAGAGCTCGCTCTTGGCCGGGTCGCAGCCGGGCACCAGGGTCCCCGCCACGAGCAGGACCAGCGCACCCCCGATCGTCCGTGTCCTCGGTGTCATGCTCCACCTCCGTCCGGCGCCCGGTGGGACGCCGACCCCAACCTCGTCGGTCCCCCCGTCCGGTTCCCATCGGGCGCGCACCGAACCCGTTCTGGGCGGATCCCCCACCGCCCGCTGTCCCCGCCCGCGACCGCTTGCGTCCCGGACGGCGGTGCGTAGCCGGACCCCGACGGAGGGAGGCTCCCGTGCGACCGATCCTGATCCTCACCGCCGACGTCGGGGCGGGCCACCGCCGCGCCGCCGAGGCGCTGCAGCGGGCCCTCGACGGGGAGGGCGGGGGCGGCTCCGCCGTGATCGAGGACGTGCTCGACGACCCGCGCGTCCCGGGCCTGCTGCGCGGCACCGACGACCGCTACGAGGAGGTCCTGCAGCGCCACCCGAGGCTGTACGAGCTGGGCTTCCGGGCGACCGACGGGCCGCTGCCGGTGTCGGCCATCGAGGCGCTCCTGGCCCGCGAGCTCGAGGAGCCCGTCGGGGCGCTGCTGGAGCGGCACGCCCCGTCACTGGTGGCGGTGACCCACCCCGCGCCGCTCGCCGCGCTGACCCGGCTGCGGGAGCGCGGCCGGCTCGACGTCCCGGTGGCGACGGTGGTCACCGACTTCGCCACCGTGCACCGCCTGTGGCTGCACCCCGGGGTCGACCGGCTGGTGGTGCCCACCGGCGAGGTCGTACAGCGCGCGGTGGAGGCCGGGGTCGACCGCGGCCGGGTCCGGGTGATCGGCATCCCGGTGGACCCCGCCGTGGTCGCGCCCCGGGGCGAGCCGGCGGCGATCCGCCGCGAGCACGGCTGGACCCCGGACGTCCCGACGCTGCTGGTCGTCGCGTCCCCGCGGAGGCGCGCGGCCGTCGCGGAGGTGGCGGAGCGCCTCGACGAGGACGTCGCCTCGCCCCAGCTGCTGCTCGTGGCCGCGGGCGACGAGGAGTTGCACGCCGCCTGGCGGGCGCGCAGGTGGCGCGCGCCGGCCCACGTCTTCGGCTACGTGGAGGACATGGGCCCCCTGCTGCAGGCGTGCGACGCGGTGGTGTGCAAGGCCGGCGGCCTGATCGTCGCCGAGGCGCTGGCCTGCGGCCGGCCCCTGATCCTGGTCGACGTGCTCCCGGGCCAGGAGCGCGGCAACGCCGAGCACGTCGAGCGGCTCGGCGCGGGGCGGGTGGCGACCACCCCGCGCGAGGTCGGGGGCGTGCTGGTCCGCTGGCTGGCCGACGGCGGGGCCGGCCTGCACGGCGCGGGCCGCGCGGCCGCGGCGGCCGGGCGCCCGTGGGCCGCCGGCGAGATCGCCCGCGAGCTGCGCGCGCTCGCCGACGGGGGCGCCGGTCAGACCAGCACGTAGTTGCTCGCCACCGCGCCGGCGAGGGCCAGCAGCAGCAGCCAGAACAGCAGCCCGAAGAGCGCGGGCCTGGGGGCCGGCGCGCGCGCGGGGCGCTGCTGGACCTCGGACGGGCGCGGGCGCGGCGCACCGACCGTCGCCAGGAACAGCGCGATCAGCACGCCGATCACCACGAACGGGATCCAGTACGAGCCCCACACCGGGGGGCCGACGGGCGTCAGCCAGATGCCCCCCGCCCAGGTGGCGAAGAACAGCACCAGGAACACGAACAGCGCGGTGGAGACCACCGAGAAGCTCGGGGACGCGGCCGCGCGGGACCGCTCCAGGGGCACCAGCGCCACGGTCAGCAGGGCGGCGACGAGGAACGCGAGGATCAGGTCGGCGACGAACAAGGTGGGGCCTCCTCTCCCCCACCGGCTCGGCCCCGGCGCGCGCGCCGGGCATCCTCGGCGCACCGTTCTGCAGCCCCGGGATCCCCCCACCGCCCGCTGGGCGGAGGCCCGGTGCTCGCCGACCCGGGTGGCGCCTAGGTTCGTCCCGTGGGTCCGCCCGGCGGCCGGAGGGCGCGCCGCGAGCGGCCCGCGGGAGGAGGTACGACGATGATCCGCAGCCTGCGCCAGCTGATGGGCTTCCGGGGCTACACCCTGCAGGCCCGGGACGGGGAGATCGGCCAGTGCCACGACTTCCTGTTCGACGACCGCGACTGGGCGATCCGCTACCTGGTCGCCGACACGCGGCGGTGGCTCCCCGGGCGCAAGGTCCTGATCCCGACGCTGTCGCTGGGGCAGCCGGAGGCGGAGGGGCGGCGGTTCCCCGTGCGCCTGGACCGCGCGCAGATCGAGCAGGCCCCCCCCCTGGAGGACGACGCCCCCGTCTCCCGCGAGTACGAGGAGCAGTTCCTCGCGCACTTCGACCTCGACCCGTACTGGAAGGCGATCGAGAACTACGACGAGCTCGCGCTGGGCAACCACCTGCGCTCGGCCCGCGAGGTCCGCGGGTACCGCATCGAGGCCGTGGACGACGCCGTCGGCGTCGTGGGGGACTACGTCGTCGACGACGAGATGTGGGAGATCCGCTACGTCGTCGTGGACATCGGCCGCTGGGTGCCGGGGCACCGTGTGCTGCTGGCGCCGACCTGGTTCGAGAACATCCGCTGGCGGGACCGCCGGGTGTTCGTCGACCTGGACGCCCAGCGGATCATCCGCAGCCCGGTGTACGACCCGACCGAGCCCGTCAACCGCGAGCTCGAGCAGCGGCTCTACGACTACCACGGTCGCCCGCTGGAGTAGGCCGGCTCAGCGGTACACCGCGTCCTCGACGACCACCCGGAAGAACTCGCCGTCGGGCTCGAAGCGATCGGTCCCGACGAACCACCCGATGCGCATCCGCGTGGGGATCGTGTACGCCTGGAACGTGCCCTCCTGCTCCACGAAGCCCCCGAAGTCCTCGTAGCGGTGGCGGCCACCGCCGGGGCGACCCCAGCGCGGCAGGCGCAACCCCTCGACGCGCCCGTCCCCCCCCAGCGACAGATCCAGCACCGAGCGCTCCCCGGCGAGGCCCAGGCCCACGTGCACGTGGCGCGGATCGAGGGCGGTCCAGGTCCGGCGCGGATCGGCGAGGCGCGAGGGCAGCCACACCGACTCCGCCGCCAGCCGGCCGGCGGCCGAGCGGTTGACGTCCGGCCCGGAGGCCTTGACCACCGGGATCAGCCCCAGCAGCCACCAGCGCATCGCCCCCGCGCCGTCGACGAGCCGGTCGTACCCCCGCACGGGCAGCCCCATCACCCGGACCGTCGCCGCCCAGATCATGCCCCGGTCGCGGCGGATCACCTGCTCGGCGCGGAACCTCCGCCAGCCCCCGAGCTTGATCTCGCCGTGCATCCGCAGCCGCACCGCCGCCGCCAGGGTGGCGCCGTCCGCGATGGCGTGGGTCAGGTAGTGCCGCACGCCGTCGGGTCGATCCCGCAGCGCCTCGGCGTCGAACCGCTCCTCGCCGGCCGGCGCGGACAGCCAGAAGTAGTCCACGTCGCTGCGCCGCGTCATCGCTCCTCCATCGCGGCCAGCAGCTCCTCGAAGTCCTCCCGCCGGCACAGCTCGCTGCCCGGCGTGATCACCGCGGCCGCCCCGGCGGCGACCCCGGCCCGCAGCGCGCGGTCCAGCGGGTCGCCGGAGGCCAGCGCCAGGACGACGCCCGCCACCATCGAGTCCCCGGCCCCGACCTTGCTGCGGATGTGGACCGTGGGAGCGCGCAGGCGCGTGACGCCGTCCTGCGTCGCGGCCAGCACGCCGGCGGAGCCCAGCGAGATCGCCACCGCCCCGCAGCGCCCCTCGGCGACGAGCTCGCGGGCGGCGGCCCGCATCTGCGGCTCGCGGCGCGGCGGGGTCTCGAACAGGTCGCGGAACTCCCGGACGTTGGGCTTGATCAGGTCCGGCCGCCCCCCGTCGAGGACCGCCTCGAGGGCCGCGCCGCGGCAGTCCACGATCGTCCTCGTGCCCCGCTCGGCGGCCCGTCGCGCCAGCCGGCGGTAGAGGTCCCGCGGCACCCCGGCGGGCAGGCTCCCGCTGAGCACCAGGTAGCCGTCCTCGGGGATCGCCTGCTCCACCACCCGGGCGCAGCCGGCGGCCTCCTCCTCGCTCAGCGCCGGGCCGCCGAGCCCGATGCGGTACTGCTGCCCGCTGGCACGCTCCAGGACGTGCACGCCCTCCCGGGTCCACCCGTCGATGGGCATCGGCTCGTGCTCGATCCCCTCCCCGTCCAGCAGCGCCTCGAGCATCGCGCCGGTGGCCCCGCCGGCGGTGTGGAGGCACCGCGAGCGCCCCCCCAGCTTGCGCAGGGCGCGCGAGACGTTGATCCCACCGCCGCCCGGCTCGCGGGTGGCGCGCTCGCCCCCGAGCTTGCGGTCCGGTACGACGTGCTCGACGGAGGTCGCGATGTCGACGGTGGGGTTGAGCGTCACGGTGAGGACGGGCTTCACGGGGGTCTCCTCCTCCGCTCCGACCCTAGACAGCCCCTCGCTCGCCCCCACCGGGCGCCCCCCCACGCTCGGATCGGGGGGACCCTGATGGGGCGCCGGGCGGGCGGCGCGTAGGCCTGCGACGGACGCCGCCGCCGGCGGACCCTGCGGACGGCCCGTGACCACTTGCACCACGAACCAGGAGGAACCATGGCATTCGAGCTGCCCCGGCTGCCCTACGCGGGCGACGCGCTGGAGCCCCACATCTCCGCGGAGACGCTGGAGTACCACCACGGCAAGCACCACCAGGCCTACATCGACAAGACCAACGCGGCGATCGAGGGCACCGAATGGGCGGAGCAGCCCCTCGAGGAGATCGTGCGGCGGGCCGAGGGGGGCCTGTTCGACAACGCCGCGCAGGCCTTCAACCACACGTTCTATTTCGAGTGTCTCGGGCCCGACGGTGGCGGCGAGCCCACCGGGGAGCTCGCCGAGGCGCTGGCCGCGACCTTCGGCAGCGTCGACGCGTTCCGCGACCTGTTCTCCAAGGCCGCCACGTCGCTGTTCGGCTCGGGCTGGGTGTGGCTGGTGCTCGACGGCAACGACCAGCTGTCGATCCGGGCCACCGCCAACGCGGGGTGCCCGCTGAAGGACGGGGAGCGCCCGCTGCTGGCCTGCGACGTGTGGGAGCACGCCTACTACATCGACCGCCGCAACGCCCGGCCGGCCTACGTCGAGGCGTTCTGGAACGTGGTCGACTGGGACGCCGTGGCTCGCAACCACGCCGGCGCGAGGGGAGCGTGAACCGATGAAGGGTGACGAACGGATCATCGAGAGCCTCAACGGCCTGCTGTCCGACGAGCTCGGCGCGATCCACATCGGCGCCGAGATCCCCGACCAGCTGCGCCACGACTGGGACGCCGAGAAGCGCGCCATCGACCGCTACAACGAGGCGATCCGCCTGGCACTGGAGGTCGGCGACCACGGCACCCGGGAGCTGCTCGAGGCGATCCTCCGCGACGAGGAGGAGCACATCGACTGGATCGAGGCCCAGCAGGACCAGATCGAGCACATCGGCGTGCAGCGCTACCTGGTCGAGCAGATCGACTGAGCCGCTCCGCGCTCAGGTCTCCATCCGGCGCTGCAGGCCCGTCGTCCCCGGCCCCTCCAGGTCCAGCTCGAGCGCCAGGAACTGCATCAGGTCCTTCAGCGAGAGCCGGAACCCCTTGCCGAACATCGCGCCTCAGCCCTGCTCGGTGTAGGGGATCACCAGGACCGGCACCTCGCTGTGGCGCACGACCTTCTCCGTCACGGAGCCCAGCACCGCGCGCTTCAGGCCCGTGCGGCCGTGGGTCGAGATCACCACGGCGTCGGCCTCCTTCTCCTCGGCGATGCGCGCCACCTCGGTGGCGGCGTCGCCCTGACCCACCGCGGTCGCGGTGCGCACGGCGGCCGCGGTGTCCTCCTCGATCAACGCGTCGAGGCGGACCTGGGCGTCGTGGTAGACGTTGCGCTGGTAGGTCTGCACGTCGAAGTCGACGGTCGGGGTGGGGCCGTGCACGGCCGGGATCGTCGGCACGACGTGCACCAGCAGCAGCTCCGCGCCCCAGGTGTGGGCCAGGCGCTCCGCGACGCGGACGGCGTCCCTGGCGGGCTCGCTGAAGTCGGTCGGGCACAGGATCCGTTCCACGCCGAGCGGGGCGAGCACGGCGCTGGCGGTGTCCGGGTCGGGCTGATCGGTCATCTCGGTCCTCCATCCTGATCTCACCCCTACCCTCGATATCCGGGGAGCCCGAGCACATGGGTCCGGCGCCGATCCGGAGCTGGGGTCATCCCCCAGACCGACGCGGATCGGGGAGGCCGCTCAGCCCGCCTCGGCTGCCAGCGCGGGTCCCTCGGCGGCGACGGGTGCGAGGGAGGGCCGGGGCGCCAGGTCGTAGAGGTACAGCGCCAGCTCGTGCAAGTCGAACAGCGCCTCGCTGCCGATCAGCAGGTCCTGACGGTGGAAGCGGCGCAGCAGCGCGGCATTGTCGCGCTCGTTGAGCAGCCGGCGCGCCGAGAGGAACACCGTGGACTCCGCCATGGTGGTCTGGTCCACCAGCGCCACGGCGAGCTCGTCGAGGATCTCGGCGGTCGCGACCCGGTCGACGGCGCGCCAGTCGTCCAGCAGGGCCACCCGCCACGACAGGGCGTTGAGGCGATGCTGGATGGTGGCGCGACCCGCGTGGCCCTGGTCCAGGGCGACGCCGAGGGCCCCGGCCCCCTCCCGCCGCCGCAGCACCGCGGCGAGCAGCTGCTCCCGCGTCCCGTGGTAGTCCAGGACGAACTCCTGGCCGAACTCCAGGACACCGTGGAAGAACTCGCGGGGCGGGCGCTCGCCGCCGCGGAGCAGCTCGCTGCCCCACGTCAGCGCGTGGGCGTAGTGCCAGATCCAGGCGTGCTCGGCGGACAGGATCGAGGTGACGTTCATCGGTATCCCCATCGGGCCGGGGGGTTGGAGCCCGACCGTGTCCGCCCACGGTACCTGCCCCGAGCGCGCCCGTTCACCGGGTCCCACCCGGACCCGGCGTGGAGGCCGGTCCCCGTGGCGGCCCGGTGGATTCCCCCAGGGCCGGCTCAGGGCGGGGCCGGCGCCGCGTCGACCACCCGGACATCCTGCGTGCGCAGCCGGTCCAGCACCACGGCGGCCGAGCCGCGGGGCCGGTCGATGCCCCGCGTGGCGTGGGCCAGGACGACCACCTCGAACCCCTCGCGCTTGGCGTCGATGGCGGTGTCGTTGACGCAGATCTCGGTGGTCAGCCCGCAGACGTGGACCTCGTCCACGCCCCGATCGCGCAGCCAGTCGGCCAGGTCGGTGTCGTCGAAGCCGCTGTACTGCTCGCGGTCGGGGTCCTGGCCCTTGTCCAGCACGCGGGCCCCGGGGGGCACCCGCAGGTCGGGGTGCAGCTCCGCGCCCGGGGTGCCGGCCACGCAGTGCGGCGGCCACGAGCCGTCCTCGTAGCGGGGCTCGTCGGAGAAGCTGCAGTGGTCCGGCGGGTGCCGGTCGCGCGTGAACACCACCGTGGGGTAGCGGTCCACCAGCTCGCCGATCACCGGCACGATCTCGTCTCCGCCCTCGACGCCCAGCGCCCCGCCGGGGCAGAAGTCCACCTGCACGTCGACCACGATCAGGGCTGCGTGGGCTCCGGGTCCGATTCGCTCCATGGCATCCCTCCACGACGGACGCTAGGCAGCCCCGGCCCGCGGCGCCAGCCCCCCCCCGCTGGCGCCAGGAGGCCGCCGTGCCTAGTCCTGCCCTCGAGGAGGTGCGGAGATGGCACCGAGGATCATCGCCGCCGTGGTCGCGCTGCTGCTGCCGCCGGCGGTGCCGGGGTGCTCGCAGGCCGACCCCGGCACGGCGTTCCCGCCGACCACCCTCGCCGAGCCGATGGACGGCGCCGGGGACCCCGTGGCGGCGGCCCGGGAGCACCCCACGTTCGGGCAGTACTGGTACCGCGGCCTCGCCGAGCTCGACCGCTACGAGCTGATCCAGGCCCGCTACGGCGCGCCGCGCGAGGGGTACGCGGTGCTGGTGTTCGTCACCGAGGACTTCCTGCCGGGCGAGCTGGTCAAGCACGAGCAGGGGCCCGGCCGCGACGCGGCGTCGGTGCTCAAGCTCAACGCGTGGCGCCGCTTCGACACCGGCGTGTACCCCTACGTGGTGATGACCTCGGTGTTCCAGCCGGTGGAGCCGGCCGGCGCCCCGGCGTGGAAGCTCGCGAGCACGGTCACCGAGTGGTGCGGGACCGTCTACCAGCAGCTGGAGCGGCGCGACGGGGGCTACGAGGGCGTGATCCACTCGTACTTCCAGGGGGAGAGCGACCCGGCGCTGGCCCTGGGCGACGCCTGGCTGGAGGAGGCGCTGTTCACCACCGTGCGCCGCGATCCCGGCGCCCTGCCCACCGGCGAGCTGCGGGTCGTGCCCGCGGCCCACCACCTGCGGATGGCGCACCTGCCCGCCACGGCCCACGCCGCCACCGGGGAGTTCGCCGCCGGCGAGCCCACCGCGGAGGGGCCGGTGACGGTCTACACGCTGACCTACGCCGAGCTGGACCGCCGGCTGGTGATCGAGTTCGAGGCCGCCTTCCCCCACCGCATCCTGCGCTGGAGCGAGGGGCCGCCCGCCGACCCGGCGGGGACGGCGACGACGACGGCCGAGCTGACCCACTCGGTGCTGCTGGACTACTGGAACGGCAACGGCCCCGGCGACGACGCCTACCGCGCGCTGCTGGGGCTGCAGGAGTGAACGAGGAGGACGAGATGGGAGCGCTGCAGGGACAGTTCCCCGAGGGGGAGCCGCGCGTCTCGTTCGACCTCGTCGACCAGGACCTGCACGACTACGTGGTCTCGGAGTCGATGACGATCACCACCGAGGTCACCGGCCACCGGCCGGACGAGGAGACCACCCTCGAGGCACGGTTCTCGCTGGAGGTGGAGGTCACCGAGCAGGGTGCCTGCCGGGCCATCGCGGCCTCCACCGAGGGCTCGTGATCTAGTCCTCGAACCAGGCCTGCTCGCGGACGAAACGGAACACGCGCTCCTCGGGCTCGCCGTCCATCAGCCGGCGGCACTCCTCGCACCGGTCCTGGTGCAGGACCGGGTCGCAGGCGTCGAGACCGCGCGGCTCGATCCACTGGCCGCAGACCACGCAGCGCTGCTGCTTCCTCCTCCGGCGTGCCATCGCTCCACCTCCCGTTCGTCCGCCACCCTACCGCCGCCGCCGCGGGGCCCGAACCGGGCGCCGGCTGGAGGGCGGCTGGGGCTTTCCCCCAGCAGGGCATCCACGGCCTCCCCGGTCGCCGCCCGCCCGACCCGCGGACGATGCCGGACGCGGGACGACCGGGAGGAGACCTGATGGGCCACGAGGACAGAGAGCGACACGGAGACCACGGGGACGATGGCGAGCACGGGGATCACGGCGACCACGGCGACCGCGGGCACCACGACCACCACGAGCACCACGCCCAGATGGTCGCCGACTTCCGGCGGCGGTTCTGGATCTCCATCGCGGCGACGCTGCCCATCGCGGCGCTGTCGCCGACGATCCAGGGCTGGCTGGGGCTGGGCGAGGCGCTGGCCTTCCCGGGCGACGGCTGGGTGCGGCTGGCGCTGGCCACGGGGGTGTTCCTCTACGGCGGGTGGCCGTTCCTGAAGGGGCTGGTGGAGGAGCTCGGCGACCGGAAGCCGGGGATGATGACGCTGATCGGGCTGGCGCTGGTGGTGGCCTACGGCTACAGCGCCGCGGTGACCCTGGGCCTGGACGGCCAGGTGTTCTTCTGGGAGCTGG
>CAZOYV010000170.1:0-19178 GCA_964584075.1 uncultured Rickettsiales bacterium
CGTCGTCGGTGGCCTCGTCGATCACGCCGTCGCAGTCGTCGTCGACGCCGTTGCAGGTCTCGGCGGCGCCCGGGTAGATCGTCGCGTCGGTGTCGTCGCAGTCCCCGCCGCAGGTCGTGATCCCGTCGCCGTCGGTGTCGAACCCGTTGTCGGGCCAGCCGTCGCAGTCGTTGTCGATGAAGTCGCAGGTCTCGGTGTTGCCCGGGTAGGCGGCGGCCTCGGTGTCGTCGCAGTCGCCGGTGCAGTTGCTGAACCCGTCGCCGTCGTGATCGGTCAGCTCGTCGGCGACCCCGTCGCAGTTCTGGTCGATGCCGTCGTCGCAGATCTCGGTGGCCCCGGGGTGGATCGCGCTGTCGGTCTCGTCGCAGTCGCCGTCGCACTCGCTCCAGCCGTCCCCGTCGGCGTCCACCGGGTCGCACATGCAGGGGCCGACCATCCCCAGCGCGTTCTCCATCGCGGTGAGCAGGTACAGGTAGTCCGCCGGGGCGCTCCAGTAGCCGTCCGAGGCGCTGTTGTTGACGTGCACGAACCCGCCGCCCGAGTCCAGGTAGTACAGGCACGGCCAGCCGTCGCCGTTCTCGCCGACGATCTCGATGTCGGGGTCGGTGACCCGCAGCGAGTAGTACGAGGCGCTGCTGTTCTGGAACGTCGTCGTGGCGGGGATGCCGGCGGCGAGGTCGTGGAGCGAGTCGGTGATCGTGACGTGCGGCGCCGTGGTGGTCGACCAGCAGTAGTCGGCGGTGTCGTTCTGGACGATGTGGGCGTCGACCGTGATCGCCCAGTCCTGCCAGCAGGTCCCGCCCACCAGGATCAGGCCCTTGCCCGCGGCCCAGGCGTCGGCCACGGCGACGATCGCGACCGGGTCCGGCGTGCCGCCGTCCATCGCCACGACGATGGTGTCGTACGGCGTCAGGTCGACGGTGTCCCAGTCGTAGCTGTTGTTCAGCGTGTGGGTCACGCCGAGATCGTTCAGCGCCAGCGCCACCGAGCCGGTCACGCCGGTGGTGTGCAGCACGATCACGTTGGACGGCAGGCAACCCTGGGCCGCCGCCGGGGGGGTCCAGCCCAGGACCGCCACCAGCGCGATCAGGGTCCAGTTCAGAGCTCCGCGCATGGGTCCTCCCAGATCGATCCCGAGAAGAGACTACTCCACCCGCAGCGGCGAGCGCCCGGAAACCACCGCCGCGGACAGCAGGTCGCGCAGCGCGGGGTAGTCCTCGGCGGCCACGCGGCCGAGGCGCACGGTGGTCTCGCGGCGCAGCACCCAGGCCCTGCGCTCCGGCGCGCGGCTGCGGGTCAGCTGCAGCCGTGGGTGGCGGATCGACAGCGGCTCCCAGCCCACCAGCGCGCGGCCCTCGACCCCCGGCCCGTGGAGCCGGATCTCCAGGTCCTCGTGGTACGGCCACAGCAGCAGCGGGTAGCGCCGCTGCCCGCCGAGCACCATCGCCGCCAGGTCGGGGGTCTGGCCGTCCACCGGGGGCAGCAGGTCGGGGAAGAACACCGCCGCCTCGCGGCCGTCCCCGGCGGGGGTCAGCAGCCCCGGCACGGCCACGCGCAGCACCAGCGTGACGGGGCCCTCGACGTCGGCGAGGTCGCGCCCCTCGAGCGACCGCACCTCGACCCCCGGCAGCGACTGCGAGAGCCAGCCCTCGAAGGTCTGCAGCCGATCGGCCTCGGGCACGCTCCACAGCTCCTCGCGCAGCAGCCCGTCGGACTGCTGGAACCAAGACAGCGTCAGGGTCCCCGCGGCGTCGCCAGCGGCGTCGACCTCGAGGTCGACCCGCGCCGTCAGCCCCGGGAGCCGCCCCGACGGGGCCGGGACCCGCGGGGGCAGCGGCGTGCGCGGCGGCTCGACGGCGATCACCTCGGCGCCGCGGTACAGCGGGTGGAGGTAGCCCAGCGGCACGTAGGGATCGCTCAGGTCCAGCCAGCGCGTCTCGCGGCCCCCGTCGAGCACCACCCGCAGCAGCGAGAACGGGTAGTCCGACGACACCCGCGGCGCGTCGCCCAGATCCGGCAGGTAGGTCGGGCGCAGGAACACGCGATCGACCTCGACGCCGGCGGCGCGCAGCAGGGCCAGGACCGCGGTCTCGTGGTTGCCCGCGCCGATGGTCAGGATGTCCACCGCGTCGGCGCCCTCCTCGGCGGCGCTGGCCGGCGGGCGGACCGCCTCGCGCACGAAGCGCACCGTGCCGTCGACGGTGGCGCCGTCGTCCCCGGGGACCGCCAGCCGCGCGGCCAGCTGCTCCACCAGCGGGTCGGGGCGGATCGCCCGCCGCTGGAGCGCGCGCTCCTGCGCCAGCGTCTCGTCCAGGTCGAGGTAGGCCAGCACCTGGACCCACGGCAGCAGCTCCTCCAGCGTGGGGGTCATCGCCTCCGGCGCCGGCGGGTCCCGATCGGTCAGCGACCAGCGCAGGGCGATCCGGCCGTCGGGCAGCTCGCGGCGCTCCGGCGGGGGCCCTGTGCCCCGCAGCTGGACCGGGGCGTCGGCGGGCAGCAGGTAGACCAGCTCGCCGTCCAGCGTGACCTCGCCGAACGAGCGCAGCGACAGCGGCGGCCCCTCGTAGGCCCCGTCGCTGCCGCCGCCGTCGGCGCCCCAGCCGGCGATCGCCTGGACCTCGACGGTGCAGCCCGGGCTCAGATCGCGCAGCGAGTACGAGTCCTTCTCGGCGGGGGGGTCGGCGTCGACCACGGTGCCGTCGGTGCGCCAGGTCCGCGCGGAGACGATCTCCATCTCGCCCTGGGAGATCTCGGCGAACGCCTCGACCGCGGCGCGGGTCTGCAGCCGCACCGCGCGGTGCATCCGGAACACCGAGGCGCCGCCGGGCAGGACCTCGATCTCGCGCCGGTCGAGCAGCACCACCGCCGGGTACTCGGCGGTGTCGCCCGGATCGGCCTCGAACGCCGCGATCGCCTCGCGCACCTCCCGCTCGGGGTCCGCCGGCGCGCCGGGCAGCCCGGTGAGCCAGCGCCCGGGCGTGTCCGCGATGCGCCAGCGCTTCTTGCGCAGCTCGAGATCGGCGGGGTCGCGCCGCAGCGCCTCGGCCAGGGCGTCGTCGGCCCCGGCCGGGTCCCCGGCGGCCAGCAGCAGCACCGCGCGCCGCTCCAGGGGCCAGCTCGCGCCGGGGAACGTCGCGGCCGCCCGGTCCAGCAGCGCCAGCGCCTCGCCCCCCTCGCCGCGGGCGCGGGCCAGGCGCACCCGCTCGCGCCACAGCCGCTCGTCGAGGGGGTCCAGCGCGGTCAGCGCGGCCAGCTCGTCCGCGGCCTCGTCCAGCCGGTCGAGGTCCTCGAGCAGGTCCGCGCGGGCCTCTCCCAGCGGCGTGCCGATCGCCGCGAGGCGCTGCTCGCGCAGCGGGCGGACGAGCCGCGCCCGGCCGCGGGACTCGTGGTAGGTCACCGCCTCGTCCAGCAGGTCGGGACGGCCCGGCGCGGCGGCCAGGGCGTCCTGCAGCGCGGCCTCGGCCTCCCGCTCCCAGCCCTGATCGAGGTAGCTCTCCAGGCGCTCGAGGTGGGCGGGGACGAAGTCGGGCCGCCGCGCCGCGGTGTCCTCGGCCAGCGCGCGCGAGCCGTCGGGGTCCCGCCGCCGCTCCTGGCGCGCCAGCAGGACCGCGACGCCGACCAGCTCGGGGTCCAGCTCCAGCGCCCGCCGCAGGTGGTCGAGGCCGAGGACCTCCCGGGCGCCGTCGGCCAGCGCGTTGTCCGCCATCGTGCTCAGCCCGGCGCGGCGCCGCGCCTCGGGGCTGTCGGGCAGCTCGTAGACCAGCGCGGCGGCCTGCTCGCGGCCGAGGAAGTCCACCCCGTCGAGGGCCGCGGCGAGGACCAGGTCGGTCCACGGCTCGGGGTCCAGCGGCGCGTCGGCGCGGGCCGCCCGCAACACCTCGACGGCGCCCCCCGGGACGGCGTCCAGGAACGGCTGCGTCGGGGTCGCGGGGTCCTGGCCCGGCAGCGCCCGCAGCATCACGCTGAACGACCCGCGGCCGGCCCCCGTGGCGGCCCGCACCCGGAACTCGTGGTCCCCTGCGGCGAGCGTGATCGCCCCGTGCTGGGCGCGGTCGCCGAAGGTGGTCCAGCGGTCCTGCTCGATCAGCGGGACGCCGTCCACCTCGACCCGCAGGCTGACCGTCGCCGAGGCCGTCACCAGGTAGCGCCCGCCGGCCGGGATCGACACGGTCGTCCACGCGTCGTAGACCCCACCGCCGCTGCGCGCGGGGTGCAGCGGGACGAACGGCATCGCGCCACCCACCTCGCGGGCCTGCGCGCGGTCGAGCTCGGGCAGGGTGGCGAACTCGAGGCACGGGTCGTCGCCCGCCGGGCCGGCCATCGTCCAGCGGGTCAGCACCCCGCGGTCCTGGATCGCGGCCACGGCCGCGGCGCGATCCCCCAGCGTCAGCAGGCGCTCCTGCTCCAGCTGCGCCAGCAGGTCGCTCGTCACCGGGTTCGCCGGGTCGATCCCCGACGCCGGAGGCGCGTCGGTCACCACGTCGAGGGTCGCCGCCCGCCGCGCGTCGAGGAACGCGCCGAGGCCCTCGATCTTGGCGTGGTTGGCCCACACCAGCCGCCACGCCAGCTCGGTGTACGGCCCGTCGGGGTCGGCCTCCAGCAGCGCGATCGCACCGGCCAGGACCTCCTCGAGGCGGGCGTCGCGGCTGTCGGCGCGCAGCTGGCGCCACAGCACCCGGGGGTCGTCGGCGGCGACCCCGGCGGCCCGCGCCAGCAGCGCCGCCTCGCCGTCGCGATCGCCGAGCACCAGGTAGCGCAGCGCCCCCAGGCGCGACAGCTCGTCCGCGGTGGCCCGCCCCCGATCGTCGGCCCGCTGCAGCGCCCGCATCTCGCGGGCGGCGTGGTCCGCCACCGACGGCGCCCGCGGGACACACCCGACCAGCAGCGCCAGCGCCACCAGCAGCCCGGCCGCGCACCACGCTCGCGTCACGGCGCACCCCCGTCCCGGGTCAGCGTCAGGATCTGCTTCTGCGCGCGGTCGACGCCGAGGCAGAACTCGCGGAACGCCGGGTAGTCCGCGGCGGGGATCCGGCGGTCGCGGTACTCCAGCCGCATCCGCACCACCGCGATCCCGTCCTGCAGCGTCACCGACTGCTCGTACGCGGTGTGGCCGGTGTCCAGCGCCACCGGCTCCGGCGGCGGCCCGAAGGCGTAGCCCTCCGGCGGCGTGATGCGCGTGCTGATCTCGACGGCGTGGGGCAGGCGCAGCACCACGTCGGTGCGGCGGGCGCCCTCGGGGGCCATCAGCGGGCCGAGCTGGTCGGGGAACAGCGTCACCGGGACCGCCATCGTCGTGCCGTCCGTCCGCGCGAACGCCGGGATCTCGCCGTAGACGTCGAACACCAGGCGGTTCTCCAGGTCGTCGAAGCCCTCGGTCTGCACGTCGGTCAGCCGCACCCCGGTGAGTCGCCCCTGGTAGTTCTCCTCCAGGTCCTGGCGGCGGGTCGAGTCGTCGTGGAACGCGCGGCGCAGGTCGCCGACCAGCAGGCCGCGCTCGGTCCAGTGCTCGTGGAACGTGGCGGTGCCCGCGGCGTCCAGCTCCACGGTGGTGTCCGAGGTCGTCAGGTTGTCCTCGGCCGCCGACAGCGGCAGCTCGACCAGCGTGCCGCTGCCGTCCCGCGCGACCCGCAGGCCGAGGGCGCCCTGGTCGTCCCAGCGCAGCGCCTCCAGCGGCGCGTACTCGGCGGTGGCGTCGAGGTACAGGTCCAGCTCGGGGACGTACGCGATGGCGTGGTTGAACAGGTGCAGGTTGGCCGGGTGGTCGGCGGCGCGCCCGTTGATCACGGTCTGCAGCAGCACCACCTCGGCCTCGATGCCGACCTCGCCGAGCAGCGCCACGAGCAGCGTCGCCTGGTCCTTGCAGTCGCCGTAGCCGCGGTCGAGCACCAGCTGCGACTCGTAGGGCTTCCAGCCGTGGATCCCGAACTCGAGGCCGACGTAGTGGGTGTTGCGCACCACGTACTCGTAGATCGCGCGGACCCGCGCCTCGCGGTCGTCGCCGGCCGCGGCCGCGAGCTCGGCGGCCCGCGCCTTGCCGTCCTCGCCGAGCCGGAACTGGTCGCGGGAGAGGTCCATCCACCACGCCGCGACGCGGTCCCACGACTCGAAGTTGGTGGCCGACAGGTAGGCCCCCAGCTCGTAGTAGCCGGGCCCGTTGGACTCCTGGGGCACGGCGGGCAGGTCGCGGGCCGAGAAGTGGTACAGCCGGGCCTCGCGTTCGTCGACGATCTCGGGCGCGGGCAGGCCCCACTGGCCGGTGTACAGCGCCATCTCGGCGGGCACCTCGATGCGCACCGCGGCGTCCACCGTCGGGACCCACGACTGGACCGGGACCAGCACCCCGAAGAAGTCGCGGAACCGGTTGCGCTTCTCGCGGCTCTCCCGCTTGTACTCCACGTGGACGCGGTCCCCGGGCCACAGCTCGTCGAACGCGATCTCCTTGGTGTAGACGTGGTAGTAGGCGCCGGCCGACTGGCTCACGTCGCTGCGGTCGCGGATCGAGCGGGCCTTGGAGCGCGAGCCGTCCGGGTGGATCACCTCGGCGGTGATCACCCGCAGCCGCTCGCGGTCGCGGTCGTAGGCCAGCGGGATGGTCTGGAACGCCCGCGCGCCGAGCTCCGAGTCCAGCTGGATCACCTGCTGGACGTACTCCTGGTCGGTCCCGTCGGGGGCCACCTGCAGCGCCCGCGAGAGCAGCAGCACGCGGGCGGGCGTCCCCTCGTACAGCGCGGGATCGTCGCCGGTGGGCAGCGTCAGCGGGTCGCGGCGCCACCGCTGCCGGAGCGGATCCTCGGTGCCCTCCAGGAACGCGATGTACTCCTCGAGCATCGGGTTGCGCGGCTGCAGCGCGAGGCTGCGCTCCCAGGCGTCGCGGGCCCCCTCGGCGTCGTCGAGGCGGTGCAGCAGCTCGCCGAGCTCGCGGTGCAGCGAGGCGGCGTCGGGGAACCGGTCGGCCACCGCGCGGAGGTGGGCGACGGCGCCCTCGAGATCGCCGCTGCGCTCCAGCTCGCGGGCCAGCGCCCGCTGGCGGGCCTGGGCGTGGGGGTGGGCCTCGGCCAGCGCGCGGGCGTCGTCCAGCGCCCCCCGCCAGTCGCCCATCTCGCGGCGGATCCCCATCCGGCGCGCGCGGGTGGTGGACAGCGCGGCCAGCGCCAGGCTCTCGTCGTAGGCCTGCAGCGCGCGGGCGCGGTTGCCCAGGTCGAGCCACAGCTGGGCGCGCCGGTTGCGCAGCGTCGGGGACGCGGGGTGGACCCGCTCGAGCTCGGCGAGCCGCTCCAGCGCCGCCTCGGTGGCGCCCAGCGCGGCGAGCTCGTCCACCAGGTCGCGCCCGGCGGCCAGCTCGCCGGGGTCGGCCGCCGCCTCGCGGAGCAGCGCCAGGTCGCGGCGGCGGTCCAGGTGCGCCTGCGCGTACTGGTACCGCAGGTAGCGCGCGGCGTGGCAGTCGGGGGCCTCGGCGAGGACCCCGTCCAGCACCGCGAGCCGCTCCTCGGGCTCCTCGCCGAGCTCGGCGAGCAGCAGCCGCAGCTCGATGGTCCCGCCGTCGCCCGCCGCGGCGCCGGCCTCCACCGCGCGCCGCACCAGCCCCACGGTGCGGTCGTCGCGCCGGTCGGCCACCGCGGTGACGTGGGCCAGCTCGGCGGCGCGGCGCAGCGTCTCGGCGCCGGCGTCCGGCTCCAGGCCGGCGGCGAACGCGGCGGCCAGCGGGTCGGCGACCTCGACCGGATCGTCGAGCGCCGCGGCCCGCGGGGCCCCGTCGGGCGGCGCCAGCGCGGCGGTCAGCCCCGGCAGCGGCCCGCCGTCGGGGGCCGTCAGCCGCAGGTAGCAGCCCCAGGCGCCGGTCTCCTGGCCGACCTTGAGCCGCAGCTCGCTCCAGCCCGGCGCCAGCATCACCCCGGTCGCCACCTGGTCGGGCGTCGCCGTGCGGTAGGTCGGGTCGTCGATCACGACCCGCCCCGCGACCGAGACCTGCAGGCCGTCGCCGCCGCCGGCCCGCAGCGCCACCGGCGTGGGGCGCTCGACGTGCACGTAGGTCCGCAGGTAGGCCAGCACGTCGCGCCGCTCCTCGTGGCACTGCGACAGGTCGAGGTGGCCGTGGGCGCCGAACCCCGCCCGCGGGACCCACCCCATCTCGCGCCCGTCGTGCACGCAGCCCTCGGCGCAGCCCGGCAGCTCGGGCCCCAGCGGGGTGTCCATCCCGCCGCCGCCGTAGCTGGGGAAGGGGCCCATCGTCGACCAGTCGGGCAGGTAGCCGGCGGCCCGGAAGTGCTCGGCGGCCGCGGCCGGCTCCCCGCGGCGGTCGGCGCGGGTGCCGAGCCACTCGTGGAGCCGCGCCGCCAGTGCCGGGTCGGTGTCGCGCCGGGCCAGCCGCCGCTCGGCCAGCGCGTCCAGCCGCGCCGCCACCTCGCCGTGCTCCTGGTGGGCCCGCAGCCGGGCCAGCGCCACGAGCTCGTCGGTGGGATCGCCGCCGGGCTCGAGGGTCTCGAACCAGCGCTCGATGCGCGCGGCGGTGGTCCACTCCTCGGCCCGCGCCGGGGGGGCGCAGGCCAGCAGGACGGCGAGCGCGGCCGCCAGCGGGATCAGCCGGCGCACAGCTGGACCTCGGTCCCGGGGGGGAACCCCTCGCTCGAGCCCTGGCGGGCGGCCTCGACGACGGCGGCGCGCGCCTGCTCGCCGAGCACGGGCAGCGTCACGCGCAGCAGGGTCGAGGCCCCGTCGTCGGAGACCCGCCGGCCGAACGCGGTGGCGTTGCCGCTCATCTCCATCAGCATCAGCAGCTGGCTGACCTCGCCGCGCTTGTCCGGCAGCACCGCCGCCGCCGGATCGCCCCGGTGGGCGGCGCGGCGGGCGAGCTTGACGTCGTCGGTCAGGGCGTAGGTCCCGGCGACCTCGGGGAGCGCCTCGAGCCGGAGCTGCAGCGCCTCGAGCGCGTGCAGGAACTCCGGATCGCGGATCGAGCCGTCCTCGGGGGCGGTGAGCACGATCCACAGCGTGTCGGCGCTGGGGCCCGCGTCGCCCGCGACCTCGCGGTAGGCGGCGCGGTCGGCCGCGGCGGTACCGTCCAGCGCCACCTCCAGCGTGTCGGCGACCCCGGCGGCGACCCTGGCCACCAGCGCGTCGACGTCGGCGCCGGCGAAGTTGACCGCCGGCAGCGACACGAACGTCGCGCCGCCGGTGGCGTCCAGCGTGTCGCCCGCGGCGAACTCGTACTGGTACAGCAGCGTGCGAGAGCGCAGCGCGCCCGCGGCGTCGGTGGGCAGCTGCTCGCGGATCGTCTCCATCGCCGCGCCGCCGCCGGTGCTGGTCATCAGCGGCACCGTGGCGATCGACTTGATCGACAGCTCCTCGGCGGTCTGGGCCGCCTCCAGCTCGGCGGTGACGCGGTCGACGGCCTCCAGCACGGCGGGATCGAACACCGTGTCGGTGGTCCGCGGGCGCAGGGCGACGACGTGGGACCGCTGGGGCCCGAACGCCGCCTCGATGCCGTCGACGCAGGAGTCCCCGCCGGCCCCGTGGGGGACCGGGACGGGCTTGGGGCAGCCGACCACGAGGAGCAGTCCCGCGAGCAGCGGCAGGGGGGGGCTTCGCATCCTGGCGGAGTGTAGTGAGAGGTCCGGGGTGGGTCAAACGGCGCGCGGGCGCCCCCGCACGTGTCCCGGGCTGGCGCGCCGTGCCATGGTAGGATCCGCGGCGCCGCCCGGCCCACCCGGCGGCCGGGGAGCGTGGACCATGCCCGTGACGTACAAGGTGGTGGAGACCGCCCAGGTCGACGACGCCAGCCTCGAGCAGATCCTCAACGAGACCTGCGCGGACGGCTGGCAGTTCGACGGCTTCCACTTCGCGATGCGCGACAACTCGCGGCGCCCGGCGATGGCGTTCGTGCTGTTCTCGCGCCCGCTGGACGCCGACGAGGACGAGGACGGCCGATGATGCGCGTCCGTCCGGGACGCGCGAGAGCGCAGAGGGCGCCCGTCCGGGGCGCGGAGATCGCGGAGAGGGGACGATGACCGACCGCCTGTACCTGATCGACGGCTCCCACATGGCGTTCCGCGCGTTCTTCGCGATCCGCGGGCTGACCAACCGCGCCGGCGAGCCGACCAACGCGCTGTACGGCTTCGTGGCGACGCTGCTGAAGCTGATCCGCGAGCGCCAGCCCAGCCACCTCGCGGTGGTGTTCGACCCCCCCGGCGGCTCGTTCCGCAACCGGATCCTGCCGGAGTACAAGGGCCACCGCCCCGACATGGACCCCGAGCTGCGCAAGCAGTGGCCGGTGTTCCGCGAGCTGGTCGAGGCCCTCGGGATCGCGTACCTCGAGGTCCCCGACTACGAGGCCGACGACGTGATCGGCACGCTCTCGGACCGCTACTGCGACCGCGCCGAGGTGGTGCTCGTCACCGGCGACAAGGACTTCCAGCAGCTGATCCGCGACGGGGTGCGGATCTACGACCCGCTCAAGGACGCCGTGATCGGGCCCGAGGAGGTCCGGGAGAGGTTCGGCTGCGCCCCGGAGGCGGTCCCCGACGTGCTGGGGCTGATGGGGGACAGCAGCGACAACATCCCCGGGGTGCCCAAGGTCGGGCTCAAGACGGCCAGGAAGCTGATCGAGGACTACGGGTCGATCGAGGGCGTCTACGAGCACCTCGACGAGATCAAGCGCCCCGCGCTGCACCACAACCTGGCCCAGAACCGGCAGCAGGCCGAGCTGAGCCGCACGCTGGCGATCATCGAGCGCGCCGTACCGCTCGAGGTCGGGTTCGACGACCTGGCGCTGACGTTCCCCCCCGAGGACTCCGCGGCGCTCGAGGCGCTGTTCGACCGGCTGGACTTCCAGAAGCTGATGGCCCAGGTGGGGGCGGAGCTCGCCGGCGTGTCGCGGGACGGCTACCGGCTGGTGCGCACCGGGGCCGAGCTCGACGAGATGGTGCGGGCGCTCGCCGCGGCCGACGTGATCGCGTTCGACACCGAGACCACCGCGCTGCAGCCGATGCGGGCCGACCTGGTGGGGATCAGCGCCTGCGGCGACGACGAGGTCGCGTACTACGTCCCGGTGGGCCACGCCTACGAGGGCTGCCCGGCGCAGCTGCCGGTGGAGGACGTGCTGGCCGCGGTGGGGCCGCTGCTGGAGGACCCGGGGCGCCCCAAGGTCGCGCAGAACGCCAAGTACGACCAGCTGGTGCTGCGCCGCGCCGGCGTGGAGGTCCGCGGGTTGGTCGGCGACACGATGGTCGCGGACTACCTGCTGCAGCCCCAGCGCCGCAGCCACAAGCTCGACGACCTGGCGATGACCTACCTGCAGCACGAGATGATCAGGTTCGACGAGGTCGTCGCGGACCCCAAGACCGGCACCTTCGCCGAGGTCCCGCTGGAGCAGGCCCGCGACTACGCCGCCGAGGACGCCCACGTCTGTTACCTGCTACACCAGCAGCTGGCCCCCCGGATCGAGGAGCAGGGCCTGGCCGGGCTGGCCCGCGACGTGGAGATCCCGCTGGTCGGCGTGCTGGCCGACATGGAGCACTGGGGCGTCGCGGTCGACGGCGGGCTGCTCCAGGCGATGGCCGCCGAGCTGGGCGAGGCGATCGAGACGTCGAAGCAGCGGATCTGGGCGCTGGCCGGCCGTGAGTTCAACATCAACAGCCCCAAGCAGCTCGGCGAGATCCTGTTCGACGAGCTGGGGCTGCCGGTGATCCACAAGACCAAGTCGGGGCCCTCGACCGACGCGCGGGTCCTGGCCGCGCTGGCCGCCCGGGGCGACAGCGCGCTCCCCGGCGAGGTGCTCGACTACCGCGAGCGGACCAAGCTCAAGTCGACCTACCTGGACGTGCTGCCGACGCTGATCGACCCGGAGACGGGGCGGATCCACACCTCGTACAACCAGACCGTGGCGGCCACCGGGCGGCTCAGCAGCAGCGACCCCAACCTGCAGAACATCCCGGTCCGGACCGCCGAGGGGCGGCGGATCCGCGAGGCGTTCGTCGCGCCCGCGGGGCGGGTCCTGCTGGCCATCGACTACTCCCAGATCGAGCTGCGCGTGCTGGCCCACCTGGCCGGCCCCGGGGGGTTCCGCGACGCGTTCGCCGCCGGCGCCGACATCCACCGCCGCACCGCCGCCGAGATCCACGACGTGATGGAGCCGCTGGTGACCCCCGAGATGCGGCGGGTGGCCAAGGCCGTCAACTTCGGGATCGTCTACGGCCAGACCGAGTTCGGGCTGGCCCAGGCGCTGGGCATCGCCCGGGGCGAGGCGCGGCGGATCATCGCGCGCTACAACGAGCGCTATCCCGAGCTGATCGCGTTCCGCGAGGCGGTGCTCGCCGAGGCCCGGGAGACCGGCCGGGTGACCACGCTCCTGGGCCGCCACCGGCCGATCGGCGACCTCGGCGCCAACAACCGCAACGTGCGGATGGCGGCGGAGCGCACCGCGATCAACACGCCGGTGCAGGGCAGCGCCGCGGACATCATCAAGGTCGCGATGGTGCGCATCCACCGGCGCCTGCTCGACGAGTTCCCCGGCCAGAAGATGATCATGCAGGTCCACGACGAGCTGGTCTTCGAGGTCGACGAGGACTCCCTCGACGACGTGCGCGCGATGGCCGTCGAGGAGATGGAGTCTTGCGTGACGATCGAGGTACCCTTGAAGGTGGACGTCGGGGTCGCGAGGACCTGGGCCGAGGCGCACTAGGGGCCCGCTGGGCTCCCCACCGCGGGACGACATGGCGGACGAACGCACCATCGAGGAGCTCCGCGCGCACATCGCGTCACTGGAGCAGGCGGCGTCCCTGGGGTACTTGATCTCGGCGGTGGTCCACGAGGTCAACAACCCGCTCAGCGTGATGCTGATCGGCGCCGACCAGCTGCGCCACGCCGGGGTCCAGCACCCCGCCGTGCAGCGCCACCTCGACGCGCTCGACCAGCAGTCCGAGCGGATCATCGCGATCTCCCAGCGGCTGCAGGAGATGGGCCGCCGCAACCTGGCCGGCCGCCGCGAGTGGGACCTGCGCGAGCTGCTGCGGTCGTTCGTGGCGCTGGACGAGGTGCTCGAGCAGCCCCCGATCGCGATCCAGCTGGCGGTGCCCGACGAGGCCCTTCCCGTCGAGGTCAACGGCCCGCAGCTGTTGACCGTGTTGCGGTTCCTGACCGCCGCCGCGCGCCGGCTGGCCGGGCGCCCCGGGCTGGGGCTCGAGGCCGGCCAGCGGGAGATCCCGCTGATCGCCGCGGGACCGGCCGCGGCCCGCTCCCCGACACGGACCTTCGCCGTGGCGACCCTGCGCGGCGGTGCCCCCTCCGGCGAGCTGGTGGCCTACAAGGAGATGGTCCCCGACTTCTTCTCCGGGTCCCGCCCGGAGCACGAGGTCGAGCTCGCCGCCTGCTGGGAGGTGATCCGCAAGCTGGCCGGCAAGCTGCTGATCCGCTCCGGCCCCGCGGGGGCCGAGATCCAGCTGATGATCCCGCGCGCTGCCGCGGGCGACGGTGGCCGCCGTTGAGCGACCACCGCCGCGCCCCGGGCCCGCTGCTCGCCCCGCTCCACGCGGCCCTCCGCGCCCTCGCCGATTTTTTTCTGAATGGACCCGGTGGGCTCCCCGTCAGTCCGATCGTGACGCCCATTCCGGGCACGGGGCCGGGGCCATGGCGGGTCGGCGGCCGGGACGAGACGATGAGCGCGGTAGCGATCTTGGCGACGAAGCTGACCGACCTGGGGACCGAAGAGGCTCCCGCGGAGCCCAAGCGTCCCCCCAAGATGGCCCCGATCAACCGCACCCGGGGCGACGAAGCGGCGCGGATGCGCAGCCTGGAGCAGCGCGAGGCCGACGCCGAGACGATCCGTCGGATCCAGGCCGGGGACCCCGAGGCCTACCGCCGGCTGGTGCTCAAGTACCAGCAGAAGGTCTACGGCGTGAGCTACGGGATGGTCCAGAACCCGGAGGACGCCCGCGAGATCACCCAGGAGGCCTTCATCAAGGCCTACAAGTCGCTGGACCGGTTTCGCTTCGACTCCAGCTTCTACACCTGGCTGTACCGCATCACCGTCAACCTCGCGATCGACTTCAAGCGCCGGGCGGTCAAGCGCCGCACCGACGAGCTGGACGAGACGCGCCAGTACAAGGACGAGGCCGGCGAGGTGATGCACTCCCACGTCGAGGCCTCGCCGGGCAAGCGGCTGGAGCGCAAGCGGCTGGCCGACAGGATCCAGGCGGCGATCGACCAGCTGCCCCCCGACCAGCGCACCGCGATCCTGCTGCGCGAGGTCGAGGGGCTGTCCTACAAGGAGATCGCCGAGGCGATGGACTGCGCGGAGGGGACGGTGATGAGCCGGCTGTTCTACGGCCGCAAGAAGCTGCAGGAGATCCTGAAGGATGTCCGCGGCGGGAAGGGTGCACGATGAGCACCGAGGAGCGCGACGAGCTGTTCCGTCTGGTGATGCAGTACCACGACGGGGAGCTGCCCGAGGCGGAGCGCGCCCAGATCGAGGCGATCCTCGCCCACGACGAGGAGGCCCAGGCGTGGATCGCCGACATGGAGCGGATGGGCGACGCCACGTGGGAGTTCGTGCGCGAGGCGGTCGAGGAGGAGGACTTCCAGGAGTACTGGGTCACGATCGACGAGGGCGTGCGCAGCCCCACCGAGGGCCTCGTGCGGCAGAAGCGGGCCCGCGACCGCGAGGGCGGGCTGGGCCTGTGGCTGCGCCGTCACCTGGGCAGCTGGCTGGCGCCGGTGGGCGGGCTGGCGGTGGCCGGCGCCGCGGCGGCGCTGGTGCTGGCGGTGATGCTGCCCGGCGGCGGGGAGCGGGGCGCCGCGACCGAGCAGGACTGGGAAGGCATCGCCGGCGTGGACAACACGCTGGAGTTCGGCGACATTGAGGGCGAGGACTGGGCGGTGAGCATCCTCGCCGCCGGCGAGGACGAGCCGATGATCATCTGGGTCGACGACCTGCACGCCGGCTGACCGGCGGTGCGCGCGACCGGACCGACAGACGCGTGACGAGGGAGTAGACGGGAAGACAGGACGGTGTTGCAGCACGGATGGTCGATCACCGTCGCGCTCGTGATCGCGGTGGCCCTCGCCGCGGTGTGGACCCCCGCGCGCGCCCAGGACGGGACCGGGGCTGCCGCCGCCGCCCCCGCCAGGGTCGAGGTCATCTACATGGTGGCCAAGGTCCACAACGAGGACGAGGACAAGGACCGCCGGCTGGGCCCGTTCGCCACCTCGCTGGACACGATGGGCTTCACCGGCGGGGACTACATCACCTCGGGCAAGCTGGAGATGAAGGCCGGTGAGGCCAGCGACATCGACCTGGCCTCGGGCCACGCGATCCAGATCCAGCTGCGGGCGATCCGCGCCGACGCCGCGGACATCACGGTCTACATCCAGCGCCCGGACCGCACCGACCCGGTCAAGGTCGAGCTGACGATCAGGGCCAACGCGGCGATGATCGCGGCGGGGATGGACTACCAGGGGGGCAAGCTGGCGATCCCGATCCGGGTGAAGTACCCGTAGAGGCCGCCCCCGTCAGCTGGAAATCGATTCGAACCAGGTCCCGAACTGCCCCCCAAGCCCCAGGAGGCACGGGCTGAACCCCCGGTTCGCCCCCGTCGCTGCGGATCTCGGCCGATCTTTCTGACTGCCCCCGAACGCCCATGAACTGATCCCGAAGCCACTTTGAAACCGTGACTCTCGACCTCGAGCTCGACCTCGAACTCGACCTCGCACTCGAACTCGATCTCGATCTCGTATTCGACCTGGTTCTCGTACTCGGTGCGGGGCTCCGGTATATAGTCCCCCGCCATGCAGTTCACCGGTGTCGTGCACCTGCTCCCGCTGCCCGGCTCGCCGAGGGCGGTCGGCCTCGATCGCGTCCTCGACGCGGCGCGGGCCGACGCCGGGGCGCTGCTGGAGGGGGGCTGTGACCAGCTGATCGTCGAGAACTTCGGCGACGTCCCGTTCCTCGCCGGGCGGGTCGAGCCGGTCACCGTCGCGGCGATGACCCGCGCCGTGGAGGCCGTGGTGGCGCAGGCCGGCGGCGCGCGGGTGGGCGTCAACGTGCTGCGCAACGACGCCGCGGCGGCGCTGTCGATCGCCCACGCCTGTGGCGCCGGGTTCGTGCGGGTCAACGTCCACGTCGGCGCGATGGTCACCGACCAGGGCGTGGTCGAGGGCCGCGCCGCGGAGACGCTGCGGCTGCGCGACCGGCTGGGGGCCGAGGTCGCGATCTGGGCCGACGTGGGGGTCAAGCACGCCCGGCCGCTGGGGGCCTGGGCCGACGTCGAGAGCGAGGCCCGCGACGCGCTGCTCCGCGGGCTGGCCGACGCCGTGATCGTCACCGGCGCGACCACCGGCGCCCCCACCGATCCCGAGCGCCTCGCCGCGGTGCGCGCCGCGGTGGGCGACGGCGCCACCGTGATCGTCGGCAGCGGCGTGACCCCGGACGCGGTGGATGGCCTGCGGGGGCGGGCCGACGGCGTGATCGTCGGCACCTGGCTCAAGCGCGGAGGCCGGGTCCACGAGCCGGTGGACGAGGCGCGCGTGCGGACCCTGCGCGCCGCGCTGGACGGCGTCCGCCCCGGGACGGAGGGCTGACGTGCAGGGCCTGCGGCTGTGGATGCTGGGCCTGATCCCGCTGGTCGGGCTGGGGATGCTCGCCGTGGGCGTCTCCCAGGGCACCGTGCCGTTCACCCACCTGCGGATCGTCGGCATCGGGCTGGTCACCGGCGCCCTGCTGCTCGGCACCGGGATCGCGGCCAACCTGCGCCGCGACTCGCTGCGCTCGGTGGTGTTCTGGGCGGTGGTCGCGCTGGCCGTCGCCGAGGGCGCCGGCGGCGCGTGGTTCCTGGCCGACCCCGCCGGCGCGGGCGCCACGCTGGTGCGCGCCAACCGCGAGCGGATGGGCGAGCTGCTGGTCGGCTACGTGGGCCAGTTCGGCGAGGACGAGCACGTCGACGGGCTGGTGGCGCGGCTGCTGGAGGAGGCGCCGTTCCCCCAGATCATCGCCTACCACCAGTCCGATCCGGCGGCCTCGACCGCCCGCGGCGTCCCCGACGCGTTCGTGACGCGGTTGAGCCACGAGCACACCAGCGTGATCCTCGAGCAGCTCGACGGCGCGTTCGCCGCGTTCGGCAACCAGGACGGCCAGCTGGCCCCGCTGGCCGCGGTGCTCGACCAGCACGCCCGCGACCTGGACCACGCCGCGATGGCGGTCCGCCTGCCGCTGCTGTACGACCTGGCCCCCCCGGGCAGCCCGTACGGCCGGCTCGGGACCCAGATCGGCGCCGTCGCCGCCGAGGAGGTCGAGGTCGAGTACGACGCCCTGCTGGCGGGGGACCGGGCCCTGGCGGACCTGGTGATCCACGCCCGCGACCACGGCAACCACGTCGTGCTGCTCGACGCCCGCGGCGCCCCCGGCGGCCTCGAGGTCCTCGACGAGGACCTGCGCCACGGCTACCTGCGCCCCGAGCCGGGGGGGGGCGGCGGCAAGGTCATCCGGCTGCGCTACCGTGAGCTGCGGCGCGGCGAGATCGTCGAGACCGCCGCCGGCCCGCGCCCGGTGGACCTGGTCACCGCCGAGCTGATGATCCGCGTCGAGCTCGACGGCGTCGTGCGCTACGAGCGGACCTTCGAGGGCGCGTCGCCCGAGGACGCCTGGAAGACCCGCGGCGGGGAGACCTCGCTGCGCGAGCACTACCGCCAGGCGGCCGTGGCCCAGATCAACACCGCGCTGGCCGAGGACTTCGCCCGCGCACGGGTTCGCTGACCGCCGGGCGGACCCGTCAGGGCTGCGGGATCGTCTCCCCCGGCATGTAGTCCGCGGCCTTCCCGATCGACTGCACCACCTTCGTGCACAGCGCCGCGACCTCCGGCGGGGTGGTGTAGGGCAGCGTCTCGTGGACCTGCACCGTCCGCCCGACGATGCGGACGATCCAGAACCGGTGCTTCTGTCCATCGCTCATCGGGCTGACCGGGACGTCCAGCTCCATCCCGTTGGCCTTGCCCGCCTGGGTGTCGATCTCCATCAGCGTCCGCACCCCCTCGCGGTACAGCGCCGTGTAGGCCAGCGAGAACAGCTCCAGCAGCTCGTCGTCGGTCTTGTCGCGGATGTACAGGTGGAGGATCGACAGCTGGACCCGGGCCGCGCCCTCCGGCGGGGTGATCGTGACCTCGGTGGTCGGCGGCCCCACCGCGGCGCGGGCGTCGTACTGGCTCAGCGTCCAGTCCTCGGGGATGTCGATCCGGACCCCGGCGGCGGTGAACCGCTGCCAGCCCTCGGCCGGCTCGGGGACGTCGTCGGGCTGCGGCTTCTTCTTGCACCCGGTCGCGGTCAGCGCCAGGCCGACGATCGCCGCCAGCAGCAGCGGCCCTGCCCGGCACGCGGACCGGATCACGGCGGCTCCTCGCCGAACACCGCCGTCTGGACCAGCTCGAGGTGGTCGAACGCCAGCGGGTGGGCCCCCGCCAGGATGTCCCCCAGGGGCATCCACTGCGCCTCTGCGGCGTCGTCTCCGCCCCGCACCTCGGGCAGCGGCGGCCCCACCTCGCAGCGGTACAGGATCGAGATCATGCGCCCGCGCGGGTCGCGATCGGGCTTGCCGTAGGCGCCCACCTGGCGCAGGTCGATCGCCGTCAACGCCAGCCCGGTCTCCTCCTGCAGCTCGCGCAGCGCCGCGTCCCTGGGGTGCTCCCCCTGCGCGCCTCGCTCGTCCGCGACCTCGACGAACCCGCCGGGGAGCGCCAGCTGGCCCTCGAACGGCTCCTTGCCCCGCCGGATCAGCAGCACCGACAGCGCCCCATCCACCGCCCGCCCCAGCACCAGCACGTCCACGGTCAGGCCGGGCCTCGCATACTCGTAGTTCGGCATGTCCCCATTCTACCGATCCCCCCTTGCATCCGCCGCCCGGCGTGATATCGATCGGATCATGACCGGCCAGCGCCAGTACGACGATCTCCGGGCCACCCAGGTGTACTGCCCCCGCTGCCGCACCGCGATGCCCGTCCGCGAGCGCCTGCTGCTGGTGCTCCCCGACGGCGACCTCTACGAGATCACCTGCGCCCGCTGCGGTACCTCGGTGGCCAAGCAGACCCGGACCCCGGACGAGCCCGCCGGCGTCGTGCTCGACCCCGACAAGCTCCGCCGCCTGCCGCGCTGAGAGCTTGTGAATCTATCCCCTCCCGTCGCCTGAGCACCGCATCATCCC
>CAZOYV010000171.1:0-19025 GCA_964584075.1 uncultured Rickettsiales bacterium
GGGGCCGGGGGGAGCGGGGTCGAGGTGGATCCTCCGGCGCTCGGGCCTGCGCCGGTCGTGGCCGACCCGCCCCCCGCCGTCGGTCCCACCGGCGAGGACGCCGCCTGGCTGCGGGCCAACGCGTCGAAGGGAGTGGGGCACTGCGCCAGCGACGAGATCGTGCTGTTCGACTGCGGGGTGAAGGGCGACAAGCGCCTGTCGCTGTGCGGGTCCTCGACGCTGGACGAGGTCCAGTACCGGTTCGGCCCCGAGGGGGCGCCCGAGCTGGTCTACCCCGAGGACGGCACGCCGTCGGCGCTGACCTACGGGCACCAGGCGTGGGCTCGCGGCGAGGAGCACAGCGTGTCCTTCGCCCGCGGCGACACGAGCTACGCGATCGTCGACGCCGCCGGCGGCGGAGGCCCCGACGGCGAGGCCAACAACTACCAGGGGGTCAAGGTCTACCAGGGCGGCGAGGAGATCGCGTTCCTGCCCTGCACCACGATCTACGACTCGCAGCTGGACCGGCTGGAGGCGATCCTGAAGTGACCACCTGACGAGCGTCCCCTCTCCCTCCCGAAGTAAAAAGGCCCCGGCGTCACGGGGACGCCGGGGCCTTTTCATGTGTGGTGCGGCCAGCAGGACTCGAACCTGCGACCTGTTGGTTCGTAGCCAACCGCTCTATCCAACTGAGCCATGGCCGCACGAAAACCTGTCGTGATCTCGGGGGGTTGGCGGAGAGGGAGGGATTCGAACCCTCGGTAGGTTGCCCTACACTCGCTTAGCAGGCGAGCACCTTCAGCCACTCGGTCACCTCTCCGGACGAGGGGGCCGGGCGCCCGGCGGGGCTCCCGCTCGAGGCCCACACCGGGCGTGGCTGGCCCACCACCCGAGCACGATGTCGATGTTGTGAAAGAGCGTCGGGGTCGAGCACCGCTCCGCACATGGCGGAGGCGGTAGGATTCGAACCCACGGGGCTCACGCCCGGCGGTTTTCAAGACCGCTGCCTTCGTCCACTCGGCCACGCCTCCGGCACGAAAGCGGGGGGATGGTAGCGATCCGTCGGCCGGTGATCAAGACGTTTTTCCGAGCACCGTACCGTCGGACCGCGACGGGCCGGGGATCGGGGCGGGTGTCCCGCGGCGCTGGAACGTGAGCCATCGTCCCGTTCCGGGCCCGAGGCGTTCCCTCACGCGGGAAACGTGAGCCATCGTCACGTCTCCGGGCCCGATGCGCCCCTCACGCGGGAAACGTGAGCCATCGTCACGTCTCCGGCGTGGGGCGCGCCGTCAGTAGATCTGGGCGTCCGTGATCCGCACCGGTGGTGACGACGGCGTGGCCTCGAACCCGGCCACCGCGCCGTCGGCGTCCACGTCGCAGATGCCGCGAGCGACGAACGAGCTGCCGTCGGCGGCGACCTCGACCCAGTAGCCGCCGAGCACGGCGCCGGCTCGCGGCTCGTCGAGCCCCAGCTGCCCCCAGCAGTCGCCGTCGTCGGCCGCCAGCGGCTGCGGCGTGGCGGGGGAGCGGTCGACGGCGGTCCGCGCGCGGGCCGGGTCGCCGCAGGGCAGGAAGTGGCCGTGGGCGGCGTGGTAGGCCAGCTCGGACTCGCGGATCAGCGACAGCGTGTCGGGCACCGCCTCGCGGCGCTCGCGGATGTGATCGCGGACGGCGGCCTCGACGCCGACCACCGCGGCCGGGGCCAGCACGCAGAACGCCACGAGCAGCGCGGCGGTGCGGGCGGCGGACGGTCGGTGACGGGGGGTCGGGGGCGGGGCGGGGACGAACAGGGACATCGGACTCCGTGACGCGCTCGGCCCCCTTTCACCTGTTCGAACCGCGTGCGCGCACGGAGGGGGAGAAGTCAGCGGGGCTCGATGACGTCGAGGCCGAGGCGGTCGCGGAGTACCTCGGGGACCACCACCGACCCGTCGGCCTGCTGGTAGTTCTCGAGGATCGCGATGACGCAGCGCCCGATCGCCACGCCGCTGCCGTTGAGCGTGTGGACGAACCGCGGCTTGGCCTTGGGCTCGGGCCGGTAGCGCAGGTTCATCCGCCGCGCCTGGAAGTCGGTGAACAGCGAGCACGAGCTGATCTCGCGGTAGCGCCCGCCGTCCACGTCCGCGGGCAGCCAGACCTCGAGGTCGTAGGTCCGGTGCGACGAGAACCCGGTGTCGGTGCTAGCCAGCGTCACCACCCGGTAGGGCAGCCCCAGCAGCTGCAGCACCTTCTCGGCGTGGCCGGTCAGCGCCTCCAGCGTCTCGGGGCCGCGCTCGGGGGTCGTCAGCCGCACCAGCTCCACCTTGTCGAACTGGTGCTGGCGCATGATCCCGCGGGTGTCCTTGCCCGCCGCGCCGGCCTCGGAGCGGAAGCACGGGGTGTAGGCGACGTAGGCCTTCTCGACCTCGTCGGCCTCGAGGATCTCGCCGGCGTGGAGGTTGGTGACCGGGACCTCGGCGGTGGGGATCAGCCAGAACCGGTCGGGGTCCTGGATCCGGAACAGGTCCTCGGCGAACTTGGGCAGCTGACCCGTACCGAGGAACGCGTCGGTGTTGCACAGGTACGGGGTCTGGACCTCGGTGTAGCCGTGCTCGCGCACGTGCAGCTCGATCATGAAGTCCTTCAGCGCGCGCCCCAGCGCGGCGCCCGCGCCGAGCATCACCGAGAACCGGCTGCCGGCGATCTTGGCGGCTCGCTCCAGATCGAGGATTCCCAGCCGCTTGCCCAGCTCGGCGTGGTCCAGCGGGGTGAAGTCGAACGACCGCGGCGTGCCCCAGGTGCGCTCCTCGCGGGCGTCGTCCTCGCCGCCCTCGGGGACCTCGTCGTGCAGCAGGTTGGGGATCTCCAGCAGCCGCTCGCGGATCTGCTCCTCGACCGCGCCGAGCTCCGGATCGAGCTCCTTGAGCCGCGCGCTGGCCTGGCCTGCCTCGGCGCGCAGCGCCATCGCCTCGTCCTTGCGGCCCTGCTTCATCAGCTGCCCGATCTGCGGCCCGACCTTGTTGACCTGGGCGCGCAGCGCCTCGATCTCCTGCAGCAGCGCGCGCCGCTGCTCGTGGGCCTCCAGCGCCGGGTCGATGGACAGCGGGGAGCCGCGGCGGCGCAGCGACTCGCGGACGCGGTCGGGTTGCTCGACGAGGGTGCGGATGTCCAGCATGGGCCTCTCCTGTCGTGGCGCGAAGGGGCGGGATTATAATTGAATTCCGGCCTTCCGGTGCCCGTCGATCGAGGCGCGTAACCCTTCGCCCCGCGGCGGGGTCGGTATCGGGGTCAGGGGCGGTCTGCGGACCGCCGCGGCGGACGGGGACGGCGGATGACCGACGCGGCACGACGCGAGGCCGAGACGCTGGTCCGGCGCAGCGTGGAGGGGGACCGGGAGGCCTTCGAGATGCTGGTGCGGACGCACCAGGAGGAGATCTACCGCTTCTTCCGGCGGGCGTGCCGCACGGACGAGGACGCCCGCGACCAGACGCAGCTGGCGTTCGTCCGCGCCTACCGCAACCTGGCCGGGTTCGAGGGGCGCGCGTCGTTCCGCACCTGGCTGTTCCGCATCGCCACCAACCTGGCCCGCAACTACCACCGCGACCGCAAGCGCAAGCCCGAGGTCCCGCTGATCTCCCGCGACCGCGACGGCGCCGGGGAGCGCGAGCGCCCGGTGCCCGCCGGCGGGCCGACGGCGGACGAGCGCCTCGAGGTGGGGCACCAGCGCGCGATCCTGCGCGAGGCCGTCCGGACCCTGCCGCCCCGCCAGCAGTCGGTGGTGGTGTGGCGCATCTACCACGACCTGACGTTCGCCGAGATCGCGGAGATCGAGTCGATCACCGCGAACAACGCCAAGGTCTCGTACTGCCACGCGGTCAAGAACCTCAAGAAGGCACTGGCGGGCCACGGCCCCGCCCAGGGCGCGGAGGAGTCGCGATGACGGCGCTGCCGCGGTTCCGACCGGTGCTGGTCCACGACGCGGACCGGGAGGTGGGCATGGAGCGTTGCCCCTCCGAGGATGTGCTGATCCTGTACGTCGCGGCGCTGCCCGACGACGAGCTCGAGGCCGAGGAGCTGCTGGAGGGCTGGACGCCGGCGGCGCTGTCGGCCCACCTGGCCAGCTGCGAGCGCTGCCGCGCGCAGGCGGAGCAGCTCGGCGAGCTGACCGGCGCCCTGCGGGACGATCGCCTCGAGCCCCCGCCCGAGGGGTTCTGGGACGAGATCCCGGCGTCGGTGATGCGCTCCATCGACGGCGGTGGCGCGGCCGGCGCCGCCGGGACGGGCGGCCGGACAGCCGTGATCCCGCTGCGCCGGGACGGGGCGGAGGCCCCGGCCGCCGCGCCCGCGGGCGAGCCTTCGCGCCGCGCCGGACGCCGCCGCGCGGCGTGGCTGTGGGCCGCCGCCGCCGTGCTGCTGCTGGCCACCGGTGCCGTGCTGTGGGCCACCCGCGAGCCGGCGGACGGCGCCGGCGAGGTCCCGGCCCCGGTGGCCGGCGAGGCGCTGGTCCCCACCGCCGACGAGGCCGCCGCGCTGGCCGCCGAGCTGGGCATCGAGCTGGCGACGGACGAGCCCGGCGAGCTGGCCGCCGGAGACGTGCTCGACGTGGACGCCGCGTTCGGCGACGCCGGCTGGTCCTCGCTGCGGCGGGACCTGGCCCGGGTGGACGACGTCGACGCGCTGGAGCTGGCGCTGGTCGAGGGCGACCCCGTCGAGGACCTGATCGAGCTGGACGTGGAGGAGCTGCAGGCGCTCCTCGAGGCACTGGAGAGCCGGACATGAGCATGCGAACCCCGATCCTCGCGGCGCTGGCCGCGATCCTCCTGCTCGGCGGGGCGGCGTCCCTCTGCCCCGGCCGGGCCGCGGCCCAGCCGGGCCCGCCCCCCCACGACGGCCCGGGCAGCCCGGAGTGGGAGGAGCTGATGAACAAGGTCGCGATGCTGCGCAACTTCAAGATGATCGAGGCCCTCGACCTCGACGAGCAGACGGCGGCGCGGCTGGCGGTCTACCTCAAGGACCGCGAGGAGGAGCGCCTCGACGTGCTGGCCCGCAAGGGCGAGGTCCACCGCCGGATCAAGGACTGGGCCGACGCGGGGGGAGCAGACGACGCCGAGGCCGAGGAGCTGCTGTCGTCGGCCCTGGAGCTGGACGCGCAGGAGCGTGCGATGGAGCACGAACTGGTGGAGGGGCTGGACAAGGTCCTGACCCCCTCGCAGCAGCTCAAGTTCGTGCTGGTCAACCGCGAGTTCGACCGCGAGGTGCAGGACATCATCCGCGAGCACAAGAAGGACCGGCGCCGGGAGATCCAGGAGCGCCGCCGCGGCCCGTGAGCCCGCGCGCCGCCCGCGCCGTCACTCGCCGATGATCTTCACCAGCACGCGCTTCCTGCGCCTCCCGTCGAACTCTCCGTAGAAGATCCGCTCCCACGTCCCGAGGTGCAGCCGCCCCTCGGTGATCGCGACCGTCACCTCGCGCCCCATGATCTGCCGCTTGAGGTGCGCGTCGCCGTTGTCCTCGCCGGTGCGGTTGTGGCGGTAGCGGGACGGGTCGTGGGGCGCCAGCCGCTCGAGCCACTCCTTGTAGTCCGCGTGCAGCCCGGACTCGTCGTCGTTGATGAACACGCTGGCCGTGATGTGCATCGCGTTGACCAGGCACAGCCCCTCCTGCACGCCCGAGCGCGCCACGGCGTCCTGCACGTCGCGGGTGATGTGCACGAAGTCCATCCGCTGGGGGACCTCGAACCACAGCTCCTCGGTGAACGACTTCATCGTCTCTCCTCCTCGCTCGCTCCATCGTAATTGCACTGGGGGGCGTTCGTCGCCTTGTGCGCGCGCGGCTGGTGTGGTAGGACGCGCACCCTATTCGCAAACCACCTCTCGCGCCCTCCGTGAACGGGCGCTCCGGGGAGGCACTCCATGAGCGATCAAGGTCTCCAGCAGGTCATCGACGAGCTCAAGACCCGCGGGCTCCGAGCGGGCGAGGAGGAGGGCGGCAAGATCGTCCAGTCCGCCAAGGACGAGGCCGATCAGATCCTCGCCAAGGCCCGGGACGAGGCCGACCGCCTGGTCCAGTCCGCCCGGGACGAGGCCACCTCGACGCGGGCCCAGCTGGACGCCGAGCTGCGCCAGGCCTCCACGGTGGGGCTCGAGGCGTTCCGCCAGAAGGTCGAGAGCGCGTTCCTCGTGCCGGCGGTCAACGCCGAGCTGCGCAAGGTCCTGTCCGACCCCGACGGCCTCGCCGCGATCATCGCCGCCACCGCCCAGGGCTTCGCCGCCTCGGGGGGGACCCAGGGCGACCTCCAGGTGCTGCTCCCCGAGGCCCAGCGCGACAAGCTGGGCAATGCCTTCGTCGCCGAGCTGAAGAAGCGGGCCGAGTCCGGCGTCAGCGTGCGCTTCGACGACGGCTTCAAGTTCGGCTTCCGCGTCGCCCCCGAGGGCAGCGGCTACGTGTTCGACTTCTCCGAGGAGGGCTTCCGCGAGATCTTCCTGAAGTTCCTGGCGCCCCGGTTCCGCGAGTACTTCTTCGAGAAGTAGCCACCGGGTCGGGTGTCCCGGGGCGGCCGCCGCGGCGGCGGGCCCGGACGCCGGAGGGACCGCATGAAGTACTACCGCCTGCTCTCGATGCTCCCCTCGCTGCCCGAGGCGCCGGAGCCCCCGCCGATCCCGCTCGCCGAGTTCATGCCGCTGATCGAGGAGGACCTCGCCGAGAAGGACCGGCCGCTGGCGCTGGCGATGCTCGGGTTCGTCGACTGCCGCAACGTCGAGTCCCTGCTGCAGGGCTTCGACGCCTTCGACGAGCGCGCCCCGCTGGGCCGCCAGCAGATCGAGGAGCGGCGGGACCTGCCCGACTACCTCGCGGAGTTCCTCGAGGCCTACGACGGCGGCTCGATCGCCGAGCCGTACCCGTTCGACGCCCTGTGGCGCGCGTACTTCACGGACCTGGTGGAGCTGGGCGAGCGCAGCCGGAGCACGTTCCTGCGCGACTGGGCCTCGTTCGAGATCGGCCTGCGCGACGACCTCGTCCCGCTGCGCGCCGACGCCACCGGGGACAAGCCCGAGCTGCGGCAGTCGGGCGTGCCGGTGGACGAGGGCGACGACCTCGGCCCGCTGCTGTCCGCGCTGGCCGACGCGCCCAACCCGATGGAGCGCGAGCGCCTGCTCGACGCTCACAGACTCAAGAAGCTCGACGCCTTCGCGGGCGCCGATCCGTTCTCCCTGGACGCGGTCCTGGCCTATCTGGCCGCGCTCCTGATCCTGGACCGCTGGGACGTCGGCGAGGCCGCCGACGTGGCGAAGATGCTGGAGGTGTTCGCTTGAGCAACCGAACCGCAACCAAGGGCAAGGTTGTCGGCATCAACGGCAACATGGTGACCGGTGAGATCACCGCCGGCCGGCCGATGCAGAACGAGGTCGCCTACGTGACCGTGGGCGAGGACCGGCTCAAGGCCGAGGTGATCCGGATCCAGGGCGACATCTGCAACATCCAGGTGTTCGAGGACACCAAGGGCATCAGCGTCGGCAACGAGATCGAGTTCACCGGCGAGCTGCTGTCCGTGGCCCTCGGCCCCGGCATGCTGGGGATGATCTACGACGGGCTGCAGAACCCGCTGCGGCTGCTGAAGAACCGCCAGGACTTCTTCCTGATGCGGGGGCAGTACGCGCCGCCGCTCGACGCCGAGCGCAAGTGGACCTTCACGCCCACCGCCCGCGAGGGCGACATCGTCAAGGCCGGATCGTGGCTCGGGCACGTGCAGGAGATGCACTACGAGACCAAGATCATGGCGCCGTTCGGCCTGCTCGGCACCGCGGCGATCAAGAAGATCGTCCCGGCCGGCGAGTACACCGTGCACGACACGATCGCCATGCTGGTCGACGACGCCGGCAAGCAGATCCCCTGCACGATGGTGCAGACCTGGCCGGTCAAGAAGGCGATCAAGGCGTTCGCCGAGCGGATCTACCCCAACGAGCTGCTGGTCACCCAGTCGCGGATCATCGACACGCTGGTGCCGGTCGCCCGCGGTGGCACGGCCTGCATCCCCGGGCCGTTCGGCGCCGGCAAGACGGTGCTGCAGCACCTGCTGTCGCAGTACGCCGCCGTGGACATCGTGATCGTCGTGGCCTGCGGCGAGCGCGCCGGCGAGGTGGTGGAGCTGATCGACGAGTTCCCCCACCTCAAGGACCCCAAGACCGGCGGCTCGCTGATGGACCGCACGATCATCATCTGCAACACCTCGTCGATGCCGGTGGCCGCCCGCGAGGCGTCGATCTACACCGGCATCACGCTGGGCGAGTTCTACCGCCAGATGGGGCGCGACGTGCTGGTGCTGGCCGACTCCACCAGCCGCTGGGCCCAGGCGCTGCGCGAGATGTCCGGCCGCCTCGAGGAGATCCCCGGCGAGGAGGCCTTCCCGGCCTACCTCGAGACCCGCATCGCCAACCTGTACGAGCGGGCCGGCCTGGTGGAGCTGCACTCCGGCGACAAGGGCGCGGTGACGATGATCGGCACCGTCTCCCCCGCCGGCGGGAACTTCGAGGAGCCGGTGACCCAGGCCACGCTCAAGGTGGTGGGCGCGTTCCACGGGCTGAGCCGCAAGCGCTCCGACGAGCGCAAGTACCCCGCCATCGACCCGCTGGACTCCTGGTCGCTGTACCGCGAGAACCTGCGCAAGGACCTCGACGAGCAGCTGGACCCCGAGTGGGGTGCCAACGTCGACCTGTTCAGCAGGCTGCTGCGCGCGAGCTCCGAGATCGGCCGGATGATGACGGTCGTCGGCGAGGAGGGCATCAGCACCGAGGACCTGATCACCTACCTCAAGGGGGAGATGATCGACGCGGCCTACCTGCAGCAGAACGCCTTCGACGAGCAGGACGCGGCGACCACCATCGAGCGCCAGATCCGGGACCTCAAGCTGATGGCCAAGGCGGTCAAGACGGACTTCACGTTCGACGCCAAGGCCGACGCCCGCAAGTTCTTCGCCAGCCTGCAGGACGCCTTCTACCAGAAGAACTACACGGCGCAGGGGTCGGACGACTACATCAACTACGAGAAGCAGATCGACCAGATGTGCGCCCAGGGGGTGCAGGCATGATCAAGACCTACACCGGCATCACCAACATCATCGGCGACATCGCCGAGGTGTACGCCGAGGGCGTGCAGTTCGGCGAGCTGGCGCTGCTGACCAACCCCAGCGGCGAGACCACGCTGTCCCAGGTGATCCGCATCGACCGCGAGAAGGTCTCGCTGCAGGTCTTCGCCGGCACCAAGGGGCTGTCCACCGAGGCCACCGTGCGGTTCCTCGGCCACCCGATGCAGGTCAAGATGACCGACCAGCTGATGGGTCGGATCTTCACCGGCTCCGGCGAGCCGATGGACGGCAAGCCCCCCATCGAGGACGCCCCCGCGATCGACATCGCCGGCCCCTCGGTCAACCCGGTGCGCCGCATCATCCCGCGGAACTTCATCGAGACCCACATCCCGATGATCGACATCTTCAACCCGCTGGTCGAGAGCCAGAAGCTCCCGATCTTCAGCGAGGCCGGCGAGCCCTACAACGAGCTGCTGGCGCGCATCGGCCTGCAGGCCGAGGCCGACATCATCATCGTCGGCGGGATCGGGCTGAAGTTCGACGAGTTCATCTTCTTCAAGGAGACGTTCGAGAACGGCGGCGTGATGGACCGCACGGTGATGTTCATCCACACCGCCGCGGACCCCGTCGTGGAGCGGCTGCTGGTGCCCGACATGGCGCTGGCCGTCGCCGAGCAGTTCGGGATCCAGGGCAAGCGGGTGCTGGTGCTGCTCACCGACCTGACCGCCTTCGCCGACGCGCTCAAGGAGATCAGCGTGGCGATGGAGCAGGTGCCGTCCAACCTGGGGTTCCCCGGATCGCTGTACTCGGATCTGGCCTCGCGCTACGAGAAGGCCGTCGACTTCGACGGGTCGGGCTCGATCACGATCCTCGCCGTCACGACGATGCCCGGCGGCGACGTGACCCACCCGGTGCCGGACAACACCGGGTACATCACCGAGGGCCAGTATTACCTCAAGGACGGCGTGATCAACCCGTTCGGCTCGCTGTCGCGGCTCAAGCAGCTGGTCATCGGCAAGGTCACCCGCGAGGACCACAACCCGGTGATGAACTCGATGATCCGCCTCTACGCGCGGGCGCTCGAGTCCAAGAAGAAGATCTCGATGGGGTTCGAGAAGACCGCCACCGACGAGAAGTACCTGCGCTACGGCGACCTGTTCGAGGCGCGGTTCATGGACCTGCGCGTCGACATCACGCTCAACGAGGCGCTGGACCTCGGCTGGAAGACGATGGCCGAGTGCTTCGATCCCCAGGAGGTCGGGATCAAGCGCGAGATCATCGACAAGTACTGGCCGAAGCAGGCGGCCCAGGCCGCGTCCTAGGGCGCGTGGGTGGCGCGGAGCTGAGCTGAGCAACCCCCACCGAGGGGACGAGGCATGGCCGAGAAGGTAAAGCTCAACAAGAACACGCTGCGTGAGCAGAAGCAGAACCTGTCGCTGTACAAGGAGTTCCTGCCGACGCTGGAGCTCCGCAAGCAGCAGCTGCAGTCCGAGCTGCAGAAGCTCGACAGGCTCGTCGAGGCCAAGCAGGCCGAGCTCGACGAGCTGATCCGCGACGGGGCGCCGTGGAGCCCGATGCTGGAGAAGACCCTGCCGTGGGTCCGCCCGCTGGTGGGGATCGACGAGGTGGTGACCCACACCGGCAACGTCGCCGGCGTCAAGGTCCCGGTCTTCGACGAGGTGCGGTTCAAGCCGATCAAGTACTCGCTGGTGGGCACCCCGCCGCTGTTCGACGCGGCGATCGAGTACTTCCAGCAGGCGCTGTCGGCCAAGGAGCAGATGCGGGTGATGCGCGAGCAGCAGGCGCTGCTGCGCAAGGAGCTGATCAAGACCACGCAGCGGATCAACCTGTACGAGAAGGTGCTGATCCCCGAGACCAAGGAGAACATCCGGAAGATCAAGGTCTACCTCGGGGACCAGCAGACCGCGGCCGTGTGCCGCGCCAAGATCGCCAAGGCCAAGCTGGTGGCCAAGGCGGCGGCGGAAGCGGGGGGCGCCTGATGGCCATCGTCGCGATGAAGCGCATCGGGATCGTCGGTCCGCGCGACGGCCGGGATCCCCTGCTCAAGGAGCTGCAGGACCTGGCCCTGGTGGACCCGGAGCCGATGGTCGAGGTCGAGGAGCCCCCGCCGGAGCTGGTCGCCAGGCGCACCGGCCTGCAGCGGGTGCTGGGCGCGCTGCAGCTGCGCCGCCGGGAGCTCAAGAAGGAAGCCCCGGAGCCGTCGGTGCGGGTCGATCACCGCACCGCGATCGCCGCGCTGGAGCGCTGCGAGAAGCTGCTGGCCCGCCGCGCCGAGCTGGAGAACAAGCTGTCCGCGCTGCGCAAGGAGCACGACCAGCTGGCGCCGTGGGGCGACCTGGACCCCGCCGACCTGGCGCTGCTCGCCGACCACGGCGTGTACCTGCGGCTGTACCAGGGGCAGCGGGGGGAGCTCGACGGGCTGGACCTCTCCGGAGCGCGCTGGACGACCCGCGTCGATCTGGGCGGCAAGGCACAGGGGTTGGCGGTGCTGGCCCTCGACGAGCCCGTCGCGATCGAGCTGGACCCCGTCACGCTGCCGCCGCGCTCGCTGCGCGCGATCACCGACGAGATCCGGCAGGCCGAGGCGACGCTGGAGAAGGACGCCGAGGAGCTGGGCCGGCTGTCGGCCAACATCCCGGCGCTGCAGCGCTACGACCAGCACCTCCAGGACCGCCTGCGGATGGCCGAGGTGCGGGCCGGGGTCGGCGGCGACGAGGAGCTGTTCGCCCTGTCGGGCTGGTGCCCGGAGGAGAAGGTCGAGGAGCTGCAGCGACTGGTCCGCGGCCAGCCGCTGGCGCTGGTCGTTCGCGATCCCGCCGACGACGAGGACCCGCCGATCGAGCTGCGCAACCCGCCGCTGATCAAGCACTTCGAGCCGCTGCTGAAGATGTTCAACCTCCCGAACTACCGGGAGTACGACCCGACCCTGTACATCGCCCCGTTCATGGGCATCTTCTTCGGGTTCTGCCTCGGGGACTTCGGCTACGGCGTGGTGCTGCTGGTGCTCGCCGCGCTGGCCTGGGTCAAGTTCAAGCCCAAGGGCCAGGGCGCGCTGATCACGCAGTGGATGATGATCCTCGGCGTGAGCACGATGCTGATCGGCGGGCTGACCGGCAACGTCTTCGGGGTCAAGGCCTACGAGGTCTTCGACCTGCCGCCGTCCCAGCTGCTGTTCAGCCTCAACGACGACCCCAAGAAGTTCTTCTACGCCTCGCTGCTGTTCGGCGTGGTGCAGCTGACGCTGGGGATGCTGCTGCGGATGATCCGCCAGATCCAGCTGGGCCAGTGGCAGCACGTGCTGGGGACGCTGGGCTGGCTGGCGATCATGCCCTCCATCGGGGTGTGGGCGATCCTCGGCACACCGTGGGTCTTCGTCGGCGCGCTGGTGGTGATCCTGCTGTTCGCCTCGCCGAGCCCGAGCGTCGTGCGGCGGCTCGGTGGGGGCGCCTGGGCGCTGTACAACATCAGCGGCCTGGCCGGCGACGTGATGTCCTACGTCCGCATCTTCGGGCTGGGGCTGTCGTCGGCGATCCTGGCGATGGTGGTCAACACCATCGCGATGCTGCTCGCCGACATCCCGATCGTGGGGTGGCCGATCGCCATCGTGTTCCTGCTGGCGGGCCACACCTTCAACTTCGGCATGGCGATGATCGGGTCGGTGGTCCACCCGGCCCGTCTGCAGTTCCTGGAGTTCTTCGGAAAATTCTTCGAAGGCGGCGGTCGCCCGTACACGCCGTTCGCGAAGCTGGAAGGAGAGTAGAGGCAATGGAAACCAACTGGATGGAGATCCTGGCGTACATCGGTCTGGGCATGCTGGGTCTCGGGCTGTCGGGGTCGGCCATCGGCCTGGCGATCGGCGGCAGCGCGGTGACCGGGATGCGCGCCGAGCGGCGCAACAACGGTCTCGCCGTCTCCGTGCTCCCCGGGACGCAGGGGCTGTACAGCTTCGCCGTCGGCTTCCTGTGCTTCGACGCGCTGGTCGAGGAGCGGTTCCTCGTCGTGGCGGCGTGCGGCATCGTGACCGGCCTGTCGTGCCTGTTCTCCGGCTGGTGGCAGGGCGTGGTCTGCGCCGCGGGGATCAAGAGCATCAACCAGGACAAGATGGGGATGGGGCAGGCGATCCTGCTGGCCGTGTTCCCCGAGTTCTACGCCATCCTGGGCTTCGCGTTCTCCGCGCTGCTGCTGTTCGTGCTGAAGGCGTAGTCCGGCGATGCTGGAATTCGATCGCATCCTGGTCCCCGTGGACTTCTCGCGGGACAGCATGGCCGCCGCCGAGTACGCGATCGCCCTGGCCAAGAAGATCCAGGGCTCGCAGACGGTGACCGTGCTGTACGTGGTCGACGAGGGCTTGCCCATCGCGGTGGAGAGCCGTGCCACCGGTTCGCAGGGCAAGGCCGAGAGCGAGAAGCAGCTCAAGAAGCACGCCATGGCACAGCTCGAGAAGTTCATCGAGCCCATCGACCCGGGCGAGGAGAACCTCGAGGCCGCGGTGGTGGTCGGACGACCCGCGTCGGAGCAGATCTGCCGTTTCGCTGCGGAACGCGGGTACGACCTGATCGTCATCGGCCACCAGGGCAGGGGCAAGCTGCGCAAGCTGGTGCTGGGCTCGACGACCCAGCAGGTCCAGCGCTACGCGCCGTGCCCGGTGCTGTCGGTCAAGGATCCCGCCGCGCTGACCGACGCCGAGTGAGACCCGGCCAGCCCCCGCCGGCGCGCGCGACGCGCCCGCCGGCGGAGGCCGCTCGATCGCGCACGATTTGGGCCGCAGCGGCTTGACGTCTCACCCCCGTTTTACTATCAAGACGCAACTCCAGATCCGGCCGAAGGCCGGGGTGTGACGTCCGGCCGCGCCTCGCGGTCCGGGCGCGGACCCGGGCCGGCGGCCCGACGGGAATGCGGACATGGAGATCGACCCGACCCTCATCCTCCTGCAGCTGATCCCGTTCCTGATCGTGCTCGTGGGGCTGTACTTCATCATCCTCAAGCCGATGGTGAACGTCCTGGAGCAGCGCGAGAAGAACATCGAGAACGACCGTCGCGACGCCGAGCAGCTCGAGCAGGACGTGGAGAGCCGGCTCGCCGAGCTGGACGAGAAGCTGACCCGCGCCCGCGCCGAGGCCAACGCCGAGCGGCAGAAGCTGCGCGAGGAGATCCGGGAGCGCGAGGAGGCGGTGCTGGTCCGGGCCCACGAGGAGGCCGACGCGCTGATCGCCGAGGCCCGCGAGCGGATCGCCACGGAGCGCGACGCGGCGCGCAAGGTGCTGCGCGACGAGAGCGAGGCGCTGGCCAAGCAGGTCGCGTCCTCGGTGCTGGGGAGGGAGGTCTGATGCGGGACACCCTGCGCCGGGGAGCTCCGGTCCTGGCCGGCGCCGCCGCGCTGCTGGTCGCGGGCGCCGCGGCCGCCTCGGGTGGCGAGCCGATGGAGCCTGGGGAGCTGGCCGGCAAGATCCTGATCCACGCCATCAACTTCGTGATCTACGTCGGGATCCTGGTGTACTTCCTGCGGCGGCCGATGCGCGACTTCGTCGCCAACCGCCGGCTCGGGATCAAGAAGGAGCTCGAGGACTCGCGGCGGATGCGGGACGAGGCCCGCGAGCGCTACGACGAGGTCGAGGCCCGGATCGCCGCGTTCGACCAGGAGGTCGAGGCGATGGTCGCCGAGGTCCGTCGCCAGTGTGAGGTGGAGTCGGAGCGCGCCGAGGCGCGGGCCGAGGAGACGGCGGCGAGCATCGCGCGCGTCGCCGAGCGGACCATCGCCGAGGAGACCGAGAAGGCGCGCCACGACCTGCGCCGCGAGACGGTCGACCTGGCCGTCGCGATGGCCGAGGAGGCGCTGGTCGGGGCGGTCACCGCCGCGGACCAGCGCCGGCTGGCCGACGGGTACCTGGAGCAGATAGGGGAGGACGCCGGAGCATGATCCTGGGATCGGTCGCCCGCCGCTACGCGCGGGCCATGCTCGAGCTGGCCACCGAGGACGACCGCGCCGAGCGCATCGGCGAGGATCTGGCGGACTTCCTCGCCACGGTGGAGGCCCACCCCGAGCTGCAGCGCACGCTGCTCAACCCGGGGTTCACCAAGCACCAGCGCAGGGAGCTCGTCCGCGAGCTGCTGTCCCGCGCCAGCTACCAGACCACGACCAAGAACTTCTTGCTGCTGCTGGTCGACAAGGGCCGCATCGACCACCTGGGCGCCATCGTCCGCGAGTACCGCGCGCAGGTCGATCGCCAGCTGGGCCGCGTGCGGGCCACGGTCCGCTCCGCCGCTCCGCTGGAGCAGGCCGACCTGGACCACATCCGGCGTCTCCTGGAGCAGCGCACGGGCCAGACCGTGCTGCTCGATCACGAGGTCGACCCCGCCCTGATCGGCGGGCTGGTGACCAAGGTCGGCGGGATGGTCTTCGACGGCAGCATCAAGACGCAGCTGGGACGGATCCACGAGCGCCTCTCCCGCGAGATGGCGTAGGGACGACACGATGGACATCAAGGCAGAAGAGATCAGCCAGATCCTCAAGCAGCAGATCCGCAACTACGAGTCCAAGGTCGAGGTCAGCGAGACCGGCACGATCCTGGCCGTGGGCGACGGCATCGCGCGCATCTACGGCCTGGACAACGCCGAGGCCGGAGAGCTGCTGGAGTTCGAAGGCGGCATCGCGGGCATGGTCCTCAACCTCGAGGAGGACAACGTCGGCGTCGCGATCATGGGCTCCGACGAGCACATCAAGGAGGGCCAGGAGGTCAAGCGCACCGGCCAGATCGTGCAGATCCCGGTGGGCGAGGAGATGATGGGCCGGGTCTGCGACCCCCTGGGCCAGCCCATCGACGACGGCCCGCCGATCGCCGGCAAGGAGACCCGCCGCGTCGAGATCAAGGCGCCGGGGATCGTCTACCGCAAGTCGGTGCACGAGCCGCTGCAGACCGGGATCACCTCGATCGACGCGATGACGCCGATCGGCCGCGGGCAGCGGGAGCTGATCATCGGCGACCGCCAGACCGGCAAGACCGCCATCGCGATCGACACGATCATCAACCAGAAGGGCCTGGACTGCTTCTGCATCTACGTCGCCATCGGCCAGAAGCAGTCGACGGTGGCCCAGGTGGTGGAGCGGCTGCGCCAGCACGGCGCGCTGGAGTACACCTGCGTGATCACCTCGGCGGCGTCGTCGCCGGCCCCGCTGCAGTTCCTGGCGCCGTACGCCGGCTGCACGCTCGGCGAGTACTTCCGCGACACCGGGCGCCACGCGCTGGTGATCTACGACGACCTCTCCAAGCACGCCGTGGCCTACCGCCAGCTGTCGCTGCTGCTGCGCCGCCCGCCGGGCCGCGAGGCGTACCCCGGCGACGTGTTCTACCTGCACAGCCGGCTGCTCGAGCGCGCCGCGAAGATGAGCGACGGCAAGGGCGCCGGCTCGCTGACCGCGCTGCCGATCATCGAGACCCAGGCGGGGGACGTGTCGGCCTACATCCCGACCAACGTGATCTCGATCACCGACGGCCAGATCTTCCTCGACACCGACCTGTTCAACTCCGGGATCCGGCCGGCGGTCAACGCCGGGCTGTCGGTCTCGCGGGTGGGCGGCAACGCCCAGATCAAGGCGATGAAGCAGGTGGCCGGGACGATGCGCATGACGCTGGCCCAGTACCGCGAGCTCGCGGCGTTCGCCCAGTTCGGCTCCGACCTGGACAAGGTCACGCTGCAGACCCTGCGGCGCGGCCGGTGCCTGACCGAGATCCTCAAGCAGTCCCAGTACTCGCCGCGCCCGGTGGAGGAGCAGGTGCTGCTGATCTTCGCCGGCACCGCCGGGTTCCTCGACAGCGTCGAGGACACCCAGCAGCAGGCGTTCATCGAGGGCCTCGTGCCCTACGTGCGGGCCCACGGCGAGGACGTGCTGGACGAGATCAAGGAGCGCAAGAAGCTCGACGACCCGCTCCGGGAGCGGATGCACGCGGCGGTCAAGGCGTACAAGGACCAGTTCGCGGTCTGAGCGGCCACGGAGCGCGAGGGCACAAGGGATAGGAAGCGGCGATGCCGAGTCTGAAGGACATCCGCAAGCGGATCTCCAGCGTCAAGAGCACGCAGAAGATCACCAAGGCGATGAAGATGGTCGCCGCGTCCAAGCTGCGCAAGGCCACCGAGGCGGCGCTGGCGGCGCGGCCCTACGCCGTGGGGATCGAGGAGCTGGTGCGGACGCTGGTGGTGCGCTCCGAGGCGTTCGCCGACCACCCGCTGGTCAAGGAGCGGCAGGAGGTGCGCTGCGCCGCCGTGGTCGTGATCGGCTCCGACCGCGGGCTGTGCGGCTCGTTCAACACCAACCTGTTCCGCAACGTCGAGCGCTTCATCTGGGACCGGCGGGACCGGTTCCAGGACCTCGAGGAGGTCTACGTCTACGCCTACGGCAAGAAGGCGCGGGACTACTTCAAGCACCGCAAGTACCAGGTCCAGCGCGAGGAGGTCGGCCTCGAGCCCGGCACGTTCTTCGGCGTGTCGCAGTCGCTGGGTCGCGACCTGATGAAGCGCTTCCAGGACGGCGAGATCGACCGCGCCTACGTGGCGTACAACACGTTCTTCTCGGCGCTGACCCAGAAGCCGACGATCATGCGGCTGTTCCCGCTCGGCGGGGAGCTGCAGCTCGGGGAGGCGCCGGGGAACGCGCCGGCCGCGGACGACCGCGCCGCGGACGACCGCCTGGCGTTCCACGTCTTCGAGCCGGACCAGGCGACGATCTTCGAGGAGCTGCTGCCGCAGTACCTCGACGCGCGCGTGCACCAGGCGTTCCTCGAGAGCGAGGCCGGACAGCACGGCTCGCGGATGACGGCGATGGACTCGGCGACCCGCAACGCGGGCGAGATGATCGAGAACCTGACGCTGCAGTACAACCGCGCGCGGCAGGCGGCGATCACCAAGGAGCTGGTGGAGATCGTATCCGGGGCGGAGGCCCTGTAGGAGATCGAGATGGAGCAGACTCGCGAGCACGGAGAGGTCGTGCAGGTGATGGGTCCCGTGGTGGACGTGCGGTTCCCGCCCGGCCAGCTTCCGGAGATCTACACGGCGCTGAAGGTGACCAACCACGCGATCAGCGACGACGAGTGGAACCTCGTGATCGAGGTCGCCCAGCACCTGGGCGAGAACACCGTCCGGACCATCGCGATGGACGCCACCGAGGGGTTGCGCCGCGGCCTGCCGGTGATGAACACCGGCGAGCCGATCCAGATGCCGGTGGGCCCCGAGACGCTGGGGCGGATCATCAACGTGGTGGGCAAGCCGGTGGACGAGCTCGGCCCCGTGACGGCCAGCAAGTACTACCCGATCCACCGCCACCCGCCCGAGTTCACCGACCAGTCCACCGACGTGCAGATGTTCGAGACCGGGATCAAGGTCGTCGACCTGCTCGCCCCGTACTCCCGCGGCGGCAAGATCGGCCTGTTCGGCGGCGCCGGCGTGGGCAAGACGGTGCTGATCATGGAGCTGATCAACAACGTCGCGATGAAGCACGGCGGCTACTCGGTGTTCGCCGGCGTGGGCGAGCGGACCCGCGAGGGCAACGACCTGTGGTTCGAGATGATGGAGGGCGACGTCATCGCCGTGGAGAAGGACGACGAGGGCGAGATCATCCTCGAGAACGGGCTGCCCACGCTCAAGGCCGAGGGCCACAAGTGCGCCCTGATCTACGGGCAGATGAACGAGCCCCCCGGGGCCCGCGCGCGGGTCGGGCTGAGCGCCCTGACCGCCGCCGAGTACTTCCGCGACGAGGAGGGGCAGGACGTGCTGCTCTTCATCGACAACATCTTCCGCTTCACCCAGGCCGGCTCCGAGGTGTCCGCGCTGCTCGGCCGGATCCCCTCGGCGGTGGGCTACCAGCCGACGCTGGCCACCGATCTGGGCGAGCTGCAGGAGCGGATCACGACGACCAACAAGGGCTCGATCACCTCGGTGCAGGCGATCTACGTGCCCGCCGACGACCTGACCG
>CAZOYV010000172.1:0-18938 GCA_964584075.1 uncultured Rickettsiales bacterium
CACGTATCTCGCTCAGATCGTCATCGTTTTCCAGTGGCTACCGTGGCGGGGCTGAAACTGCGTCGCCGACGCGCGGCAGCAGGGCGCCGGCGAGGTCGCGCTGGCGCTGTGCGTGCCCACACTGGACGAGCTGGGGGGGCGCACCGCGACCGATCCCCACGTCGCCGGGCGGGCGCTGTACGAGATGGGCTACGCCTACAAGAACCTGGACCAGGCCCACGAGGCGTTGCAGGCCTGGAGCCGGCTGTCCAACGAGCTCCCCGACCACCCCCGGACGCCCGCGGCGGTCTACGCCGGGGGCAACCTGGCGTGGGCCGAGGAGCGCCACGACGAGGCGGCCGCGTGGTTCGGCACCCACCTGGAGCGCTACCCCGACGATCCCAAGCACCGCACCGTCGAGTACAACAAGCGCGCCGTCGAGCTGGTCGGCCAGCCGGCCGCCGAGCTGCAGGTCGACCACTGGATCGGAACGCCCACCACGCTCGCCGGCCACCGCGGCGAGGTGGTGGTGCTGCTGTTCTGGAACGAGTGGTGCCTGCACTGCCACGACCAGTTCCCGCGCGTCCAGCAGCTGCAGGACCGCTACGGCGCGCAGGGGCTCACGGTGCTGCTGGTGACCAAGCACAACAAGGAGCAGACCGACGAGAAGGTGGGGGCGTTCCTGCTCGAGAACGACACGTTGCTGCCATGCGCGGTGGAGGTCGAGGGGTACCCGACCTCGGCGGACTACGCGGTGTACGGGGTGCCCACCGCCGCGGTGGTGGGGCGCGACGGGACCATCGTGTGGCGCAACCACCCGATCCGGCTGACGGACGACAAGATCGAGGCGCAGCTGGACCGGTGAGTCGCCCCGACCTCGTCGGACCCCCGCGCTAGAAGAACCGCTGGAACACCAGGTCGACGCGGGCCAGGCGCCCGTAGGGATCGTCGTCGCTGCCCAGCCGGCCCGAGGCGGCGACGCCCACCGTGGACTGCGGGGCGCCCGAGAAGTAGACCCCCCCGCCCAGCAGGTGCGCCCCGCGGGACTGCACGGTGGTGGTCTCCAGCCAGCGCAGTCGGTGCTCGTAGCCGTAGGCCAGCTGTACCGCGATCGGGACGTGGGGCCAGGCGTCGAGGTCCAGGCTCGCCGCGCCGGTGATCACCATCAGCGGGTCGGTGTCGGAGAGGCCGGCGTTGCGGGCGGTGAGCGCGCCGCCGCGGGCCTCGGCGGAGCCCTGCAGCGCCACGTGGCGGTTGAACGCGTGGGCCACGGCGAGCCCCCCCCCGGCGCCCCACTCGCGGGTGCGGGTGATCGGATCGACGAGGGTGACGACGCCGTCGTCCCCGGCGACCACCGCCGCCGGGCTGGGATCGAGCTGCAGGCCGAAGCGGCCGGCACCGCCGACCAGCGCCGTCAGCTGGGTGCCGCCCGCGGGGGCGCGCCACAGGGCCACGGCCACGTCTCCGTCCACGTCGGCGACGCCGGCGCCCCCGACGTTGGCCAGGGTCGCCTCGTTGGTCCCCAGGGCGATCCACCCCGCGCCGTGGAGCCGCAGCGCAGCGACCTCGTGCAGCGGGATCGACAGCGCCAGGTCGAGGGAGCCTCCGCCGAGGCCCAGGTCGTAGACCGGCCCGTCGGGGTCCTCGAATCCGGCCACCCGCGCCAGCGCCAGCCCGGGGCGGAAGGCGAACGAGCCGGCGGTCATCGCCGAGGCGCCGAACTGGGGCTCGCGGAAGCCGTGGTAGCGCAGCGTGCGGCGGTCGGCCTCGGGGCGCGGGCGGCGCAGCTCCAGCGCGGTCGCGCTGACCGGGGCCGCCGTGGCGGTCACGGGCTCGACCCGGTCGGCCTCCTCGGCGGCGGGGGCGGCCGCGCGGGCGGCGTCGTCCTCCTGGGCCTCCTCGGCCCCCGCCGGCGGCAGCGCAGCGAAGAGCAGCAGCCCGAGCGACACGGCGGCGATCGCGGGGGGGTGGGAGCGGCGTCGCGGGGATGCCATCGTCCTGCAACCTTCCTGGGCCCCGCGTCGTCCTCCCTGTCCGTTGAACCAAGTCCGGGCCGCCAGGGAGACCAGCCCCGCGGATCGGACCGCGGCGGGTGCGCTCCTGGGCGGCGGGCCCGCCCATGTACAATCCCCCCCCATGACCACCGACACGCCCCAGCCGCGAGTGACCTACCGCAAGGACTACCGCCCGTATCCGTTCGCCATCGACTCGGTCCAGCTGGACTTCCAGCTGGAGCCGTCGCGCACGCGGGTCGGCAGCCGCCTCGAGGTGCGCCGCACCGGGGACGCCGCCGCACCGCTGGTGCTGGATGGCGAGGACCTGACGCTGAAGAGCGTGTTCCTCGACGACGTGGAGCTCGGCGAGGAGCGCTACGAGCTGGACGCTGCGCACCTGACGCTCCGCGACGTCCCCGACCGCTTCACGCTGCGCGTCGCCGTCGTGATCGACCCCGCGGCCAACACCCAGCTGTCGGGGCTGTACGTCTCCGGCGGGATGTTCTGCACCCAGTGCGAGGCCGAGGGTTTCCGGCGGATCACGTTCTTCCCGGACCGGCCGGACGTGATGACCCGCTTCCAGGTGATGGTCGAGGCCGATGTCGAGCGCTGCCCGGTGCTGCTCTCCAACGGCAACCTGATCTTCCAGGACGCGTCGGGCGAGGGCCGCCACACCGCGGTGTGGGAGGACCCCTGGCCCAAGCCGTCGTACCTCTTCGCGCTGGTCGCCGGTGACCTGGGGCACGTCCACGGCACGTTCACCACGATGGGCGGCCGCGAGGTCCAGCTCAACGTCTACTCGGAGCACGACAACGTCGACCGGCTGGACCACGCGCTGGCCTGCCTGAAGAAGGCGATGCGCTGGGACGAGGAGCGGTTCGGCCGCGAGTACGACCTGGACCGCTACAACATCGTCGCCGTCGACGACTTCAACATGGGCGCGATGGAGAACAAGTCGCTCAACGTGTTCAACTCGGCGCGGGTGCTGGCCAGCCCCGCCACGGCCACCGACGCCGACTTCGAGGGCATCGACGGCGTGGTCGCCCACGAGTACTTCCACAACTGGACCGGCAACCGCGTGACGCTGCGCGACTGGTTCCAGCTGACGCTCAAGGAGGGGCTGACCGTCCTGCGCGACCAGCTGTACTCCGCCGACCAGGTGGGCGAGGCGGTCAAGCGCATCGACGACGTGCGCATCCTGCGGGCGATGCAGTTCCCCGAGGACGCCGGGCCGCTGGCCCACCCGGTGCGGCCCGACTCGTACATCGCGATGGACAACTTCTACACCGTCACGGTCTACAACAAGGGTGCCGAGGTGATCCGCATGATGCGGACGCTGCTGGGGCCCGAGGGCTTCCGCAGGGGCATGGACCTGTACTTCGAGCGCCACGACGGCCAGGCGGTGACCTGCGACGACTTCCGCGCCGCGATGGCCGACGCCAACGACGTCGAGCTCGACCAGTTCGAGCGCTGGTACGACCAGGCCGGGACGCCCGAGGTCGAGGTCGAGGGGGCCTACGACGCCGGCGCCCGGACCTACACCCTGACGATGCGACAGAGCTGCCCGCCGACCCCGGGGCAGCCCGACAAGCAGCCGTTCCACATCCCGATCGCCACCGGGCTGATCGGGCCCACCGGCGCCGACCTGATCGGCACCCGGGTGCTCGAGCTGCGGGAGCCGGAGCAGGCGTTCGTGTTCGAGGACCTCGACGCCGAGCCGGTGCCGTCGCTGCTGCGCGGGTTCTCGGCTCCGGTGCGGCTGCGCGTGATCGGCCGGACCGACCAGCAGCTGGCCCACCTGCTGGCCCACGACCCCGACCCGTTCCACCGCTGGGAAGCGGGGCAGGTGCTGGCCAGGAAGGTCATCCTGCCGATGGTCGAGGCCGTGGGGCAGGGCGAGCGCCCGGAGTTGCCGACGCACCTCGTCGAGGCCGTGCGCGCCACCCTGCTCGCCGACGAGCTCGACCCGTCGCTGCAGGCCGCCGCGCTGCGGCTGCCCGACGAGGCCACGCTGGGCAGCGAGCTGGCGGTGGACCGCCCCGTGGCGCTGCACGAGGCGCGCTGGCACGTGCTGCAGACGCTGGCGCGCCAGCTGGGACCGGAGCTGCAGGCCGCCTACGCGCGCCACACCGTCGGCGGTCCGTACCGCTACGACCCGTCCGACGCCGGCCACCGCCGGATGCGCAACCTGGCGCTGGGGTTCCTGGCGACCCTGCGCGACGAGGCCGCGATCGCGCGCTGCACCGCCCAGTTCGAGTCCGCCGACAACATGACCGACCAGATCGCCGCGCTGGCCTGCCTGGCCTCGATCCCCGGCGGCGCCTGCGACGGCGCGCTGGCGGCGTTCTACGAGCAGTGGAAGCGCGTGCCGCTGGTGATCGACAAGTGGTTCGCGGTCCAGGCCTTCGCCGACCGCGACGACACCCTCGAGCGGGTCACCGCGCTGTGGGAGCACCCCGCGATGGACCCCCGCAACCCCAACAAGGTCCGCGCCGTGCTGGCCACGTTCTGCCACAACCGCGCCGCGTTCCACCGCGCCGACGGCGCCGGCTATGCCTGGGCCGCCGACCGCCTCCTCGAGCTCGACGCGCTCAACCCTCAGGTCTCGGCCCGCACCGCCGGCGTGTTCACCACCTGGCGACGCTTCGGCCAGGAGCGCCAGGCCCAGATGCGCGCCCAGCTCGAGCGCATCGCCGGCCACGAGGGGCTCTCCCCCGACCTGTACGAGATCGTGCACCGCAGCCTCGAGGGGTAGTCGGCGGCCGAGGTGCCCGGCCAGTCGACCGCGGCGCGCAGCCTAGGAACGAGCGAGGAGCAGGACGACAACCGTGATGGCCGCCGCGACCGCGAAGCTGACCGAGTAGATCACCAGGAGACGGTTCTTCTTGGGTTCGTGGTGTTCCATGAGTGCTATATGCACCAGACGCTCCGTCGTCACAACCTGCTCGTCGGAGTCCCGCAGTGACGTGCCGGTCGCTCCGAGGAACTCGGTCAGGTTTCGCGTGATTCGAGCGGTCAGTCGCCGCCGGGCTCCCGCGGCACCCAGCGCGATCCCCAGGGTCAGCGCGACGAGAAAGACCAAGGCGCTGTTCATCTCCCTCTCCTTCCGTCGATGTCCGAGTCGGGCTCCTCTCCTCACTGCACCAGGCTGAGCGGAACGCCACCCAAGGTCCGCGTCCCTTCGATCGCATCGGGCTGCTCGAACGTCACGGCGAAGCCACTGCCGGCTCCAACCAGATCGGTCGGCTCGAACGCCTCGACGGTGACCCCGCTGCCAACGATCGACCCGACGTAGTCCAGGATCTGATTCATGTCGACGACGAGGTCGAGTCCACCCTCGACCACCGTCTCCACCTCGATCAGGTCGACCATCATCTGCACGAGATGGTTCATGCAATCGGAGTAGATCGCGGCGCCACAGGCGACTCCCACCGCCGCCCCGGCGACGACCGCAACCGCCGCACCACCAGCCGGGGTCAGGACCGCGCCCGCCGTCAGGACTGCTGCGACGCCGCCCACGAAGGTGAGTCCACAGTTGAGGGCGACGGACTTCATGCAGTCGGCGGTGTCGGAATCACCGGAATCCTCGCGACCATGGGAGGGGTCGATGCCCGGGGTGGAGTCGCCACCCCCACCCCCGCCAGGCGTGAAAGCGGACCCGTTGGCAGCCCACCAGTCGCCCAGGATGCTGTCCTCGATCTCGTCGTGGAACGCCAGCGCCAGCACCTGGAAGACCCGGTTGGGATCACACGTCTCCGTGTTCCACTGCTCGAAGTAGTCCTCGTCGCCGAACACGTGGATCTCGCAGTCGTCGGCATGGTTGGCGAAGTCGACCATCTCGATCTCGAACGCGGTACCGTTCGTGTACACGTCCGCCCAGAACACACCGGAGATACCCAGATCGCGGGAGCTGTACTGCCGACTGAGCTGCCGATGCTGTTCGATCGGCATCGGCGCGTACGTTGTCTCTGGCTCCGGACCCGACACCGCGGGAATCCAGCCCGCCCAGGCCGAGGTCGGGCAGACGAGCGAAGTCACCAGGAACGAGCTGACGGCCACGAACACAGAAGGACGAATGAAGCGCGACATGATCCTCTCCCTTTTCGAGTGCGAGGCTGGTTGCCCCGCTGGTTCACGGAATTGACTCGAGGGAGAAGCAATCGACATGCCATCGCCATTTCCTCCAGATTTCATGCATTTACGAGAGTACCCAGCCACGAGGCGGCTCTTGTGAGTCCGATTCTCGGTCGGAACCGTCCGATATCCGGACTGTCGTCGGACGCCTCAGTCGGTCGGCGCGTCCAGGTAGCCGATCTCCTCGGCGAACCCGACGATCTCGGTCACGAACCGCTCCGGGGACTCCTGGTGGACCACGTGGCCGCCCTGGATCGGGACGTAGCGGATGTCCGCGACCAGGCCCCGGACGCGGGTGGCGTCGTCCTGGCTCATCGCGCCGACGAGGCCGAACTCGTCGTGGAGGAACGAGTTGCAGTGGATCAGCAGGGTCGGGCACTGGACGCGGGCCAGGGCGTCGGCGTGGTCGAAGCCGGCGCCGGCGCTGCCGTCGAGGAACGCGCGGCTGAACTCGGGGTCGTACGACGAGAACCCGCGGACCATCATCCGCACGGGGTAGGGCATCAGCTTCAGGTCGAGGGGCTCGCCGGGGTGGAGCCGCTGGTACAGCCTCATGTAGACGGCGATGGAGGCGACGATCGAGCGGGGCAGGGCCGAGATGCGGACCTTGCCCTGGGTCGGGATCTGCAGGCCGCGGAGGAACGCGGCCACGTCGGGCGGCTCGGTGTCGGCGAGGGTCTCCACGGCCATCTGCAACACCGAATACACGTAACAGTCCTGGATCCGCGGCCACTCGCAGCTGAACAGCGGCGGGTCCTCGGGGGCGATCGCGGCGACCCACTCCGTGGCGTTGGCGGCGAGCCACACGGCGATCACGCCGCCGGAGCTGTTGCCCGAGACCAGCGCCGGGCGGCCGACCATCCCCTCGAGCAACGCGGCGACGTCGCCGCTGATGGAGTCGAAGGTGTAGTGCCCCGGGGTGTGGGTCGAGCGGCCGTGGCCGCGGATGTCGACGGCGAAGACGTGGAACCGGCGGGCCAGCGCGGGCAGCACGCGGGCGTAGCTCTGCCACGGCATCGTCTGGCCGGGGATCAGCACCAGCGGGGGGCCGGCCTCGGGGCCGACGGCGACGTTGAGCTCGACCTCGCCGGCGTCGAAGCGGCGCTCCTCGAAGCCGGCGCGGCGGACCGGGCGATCCATCGTCACTTCGCCGCCTCGTCGCGGTTCTGCTGGGTCAGCACCTGGCTGAGCAGGTAGCCGGGGATCCCCTCGGCGCGCAGGGCGGCGGCCTTGTCCAGCTCCTCGTCGATGATCGCGGTGAACTTCTCGGCACCCTGGGCCCCGCGCAGCTCGCGGCCGTTGATGTAGAACGCCGGCACGCCGGTGACGCCCAGGGCCTTGCCGGCGGCGATGTCGGCGTCGATCACCGCGTCGGCGGCGTCGCCGTTCATCGCGGCCTTGAAGCGGGCCGGGTCGAGGCGCAGCGTTGCGGCGGTGTCGAGGATGTCCTGCTTGTCGAGCCCGTCCTCTGCGGCGGCCATCATCAGGTCGTGGTAGTCCCAGAACCGCCCCTGCTGCTCCGCGGCGACGGCGCCCTTGGCGGCCGGACGCGACTGCTGGTGGAACTCCAGCGGGAAGTGGCGGAACACCAGGTGGACCTGTCCCGGGTAGCCGTCGATCACCTCGGCGAGGGTCGCCGCGGCGCGCCGGCAGTACGGGCACTGGAACTCCTGGTAGGCCTCGATCACCACCGGGGCGTCCGGGGGTCCGAGGGTGTGGCCGCTGGCGGCGCGCGCACCGCTGGCCAGCCCCGCGGTGACCGGCGCGGCCGGGGCCCGCGCGGAGGTGGAGTGGGCCCGGCAGCCGCCGAGGGCCACCGCGGCGCACAGCAGCAGCGCGGCGAGGACGAGGTCGGAGCGCGTCGGTCGAGTCATGATCTGGCAATGCCCCGCGGGGTGGTTCCATTCCGCAGCCTACCGGGAACCCGCCCGCGCCGACAGCACGCCGGTCCCGCCCCGACGGGAATCCGCGGACGACGCCCCCTCCCCTGCTATCATCGCCCGCGAGGAGGGGCCCGCCATGTCGCACGTGCCCGCAACCGCCCTGATCCCGCTGCTGTGCTGCGCGCTGGCGCTGCTCGGCTGCCCCGATCCGGTCTGCGATCCGGGCGAGACCCAGGACTGTGTATGCACCGACGGCGGCGAGGGGGCCCAGTCGTGCAACGGCGACGGCACCGCGTGGCAGGACTGCGTGTGCGACGGCGGCGACGACGACGCGGGTGACGACGACGCGGCCGACGACGACGCGGCCGACGACGACGCGGCCGACGACGACAGCGGCGACGACGACACCGCGGACGGCGAGTGGGCCGAGGTCGCCGCCGGGACCTACCACAACTGCGCCCGGCGCCACGATCTGACGCTGGAGTGCTGGGGCTACGACATCATCGACCAGGCCCAGGCGCCGTCGGGCTCGTTCACCGATGTCAGCGCCGGCAAGTACCACTCCTGCGGGGTGCGCGACGACGCCACGGTGGAGTGCTGGGGCTGCGGCGACGGCGACTACGACTACGGCCAGTGCACCACGCCGGGCGGGTGGTTCAAGGGGGTGGTCACCGGCCAGGCCCACGCCTGCGCGATCGACGACACCGGCGAGCTGGTCTGCTGGGGCTGCGGCGACGACAGCGTCGACGCCGGCCAGTGCGAGCCGCCGCAGTAGCTCGCGGTCCCCGGCGCTGAATCCAGTTCACATTCTCGCGACCGTTCCCGGACCACATCCTTGCAACCTCTTGACCGCTCCTCGACAACCCGCTGGACGGGTGCCGCGACAATGGGGTCCGTGGGCGAACCGCCGGCGTCGCCCGGGAGCCAGCACGATGCAGCGCACCCTGCTCACCCTCCTCGCCCTGCTGCTCGCGGCCCTGCCGTGGGCTGCCCGGGCGGACGATCCGCTGCCCTCGCCGGTGGAGGTGCTCAACCCCGAGACGGTGCACCTGATCGTCGAGGAGTCCAACGCGGTGCAGGCCTGCCTGCGCAAGGCGGATCGCCAGGGGCTGACGCTGCCGGAGCAGCTGTGGGTCGAGTTCACGGTGCACCCCGACGGCTCGATCCGCGACGCCGCGGTGGCGACCCTGGGGCTGCCCGACGGCGAGATCGGGCAGTGCCTGCCCGAGGGCATCGAGCAGCAGCGGTTCCCGCCGTTCGCGTCGCGCAGCGCCAAGACGATCAAGGTCCCGATCGCCTCCTCTCCGACCCGCCGCTAGCGCTCACGCCCCCGACACCGAGGCCTCCCGCTTGTACGGCTGCAGCGGCGGCGGTGTTTCGGTCAGCGGGCGCGGGATGCGGTGCTCGAGCAGCGCCCCGAGGTGCACGACCTCCATCGCGAGGAGGTCCACGTGGCGGCGGGCGACGGTGACCACCTCGTCCACCTGGGCCGGTGGAGCGCCGCGGCGGGCGACGTCGAGGGCGGCGCGCAGGGCGGCGGCGCGGATCCGGCCCAGGCGGGAGACCAGCCCCCCGACCCTGCGCCACAGGTCGAACACCGGCACGCCGGGCTCGAGGCGGTGGGTCAGCGCCAGCCCGAGCCGCAGCTGGAGCAGGTCCCTCCGCCCGCTTGGACGGAGGCGCGGCCCCGTTCATTCCGATGGAATGGCACCCGTTCTCCATGCGGTTCACCCTTGCGTCTTGAACGTTTGTTCAGTATATTCGGGTCTGGGCGGTGAGAAGGTGTGATGCAGCCAGCCGGCGCGATCTACTCGATCGGCTACGGGAACCGCGAGTGGGACCTGGTGCGCGCCCTGCTGGCCCGCCACGGCGTCCAGATCCTCGTCGACGTCCGCAGCGCGCCGTTCTCGCGCCACCGTCCGGCGTTCTCCAGGCGCCCGCTGCAGCGCGCGGTGGAGGCCGCCGGGATGCGCTACTGGTTCCGCGGGGCCCAGCTCGGCGGGGTGCCACGCGACCGCTCGGTCTACGTCGGCGACCGCGTCGACCCGGCGCGCTACCGCGCGCGCCCGGCGTTCCGCCGCGAGCTCGACCGGCTGGCCTGCGCCGCCCGCCTCGGGGCGGTGCTGTGCCTGCTGTGCGCCGAGGAGGACCCGCTGCGCTGCCACCGGTTCTCGCTGCTCGGCGAGGCGCTGCGCCACAAGGGCCTCGACGTGCGCCACATCGGCGCCGACGGCCGCGTCGCGACCCAGGCCGAGCTCCACGGCCTCGCCACCGGCGGGCAGCTCTCGCTGTTCGGCTGACGGCCTCCGTCCCCCGCGTCACGGCCGCCCGAAGCGGACCCCGAAGGTCAGCCCGACGCCCACCGAGCCGGCCGGGTCGATCGGGTCCAGCGTCGCCCCCACGTCGAGGAACATCGTGGCCATCTCCAGGCGCAGCCCGCCGCCCACGAGCAGGTACGGCTCGCGGTTCCAGCGGGTGTCGGTGTCCTCGCGGTAGGGGCACGGCCCGGCGGCCGGGTCGCAGCCGGGATCGGTGTACTCCAGCGTCGAGGTGCGCGTGCCGGTGGCGTCGATCCCGACCCCCACGACGCCGTAGGGCTGCAGCCGGAACCGCACCGGCGTGCTGCGCGCCCGGGCCAGCGTGAAGGACGGCCCGGCGAGGAACGACAGCTCGGTGTGCTGACCCAGGCGGCCGGCCTCGCGCTCGTCCCGCGAGGCGAGGAAGCCCTGCTGCGCGCGGACCGCCAGCAGCAAGCGGTGATCGAGAGCCACGCCGATCTCGGCGCCCAGCGTACCGTACGCCCGGCGCTGCTCCGCGGCGGTGGGGAACGCGGTCATCCCCAGCCGCGGGGCCAGGTGCAGCGACACCTGCGGCGGCCGTCGCGCGGCTCCGGACTGCGAGAGCTCGTCCTGCAGCGCGCGCAGCACGTCCACCTTGCGCGCCAGCCCGAAGTCGCCGTTGCGCTCCACCGCGATCCCGACCACGCGTCCCCGATCGTCGAACACCGGCCCGCCGGAGTTGCCGGGCTGCAACGACACCGTCGTCTGGATCTGCTGCTCCCCGACGACGGAGACCATCCCCGCGGTGAACGACCACTCCAGCAGCCCCTCGTGCCGCCCGCGCGGCCCCTCCCCGATCACCAGCGGGTGGCCGATCGCGAACACCGCATCGCCCACCGCGGGCTCGTCCGGGGACAGCGCCAGGGGCTCGATCCCCAGCGGCTCGTCGAGCAGCAACAGCGCGGCATCCGCCTTGCGGTCCCAGGCCACCGGGGTGGCCTGCCGCTCGGTGCCGTCCGCCGCCTCGATCCACACCGCCTCGGCCCCGGCCACCACGTGGTGCGCCGTGGCGATCAGCGTCCCGTCTGCGATCACGAACCCGCTGCCGTACGACCCGTCCGCCGCGATCCGGACCACGGCGGGCCGGACCCGCTGGTACAGCGCCGGCAGGTCCTCCGGCGCCGCTGCGGCTCCCTCTCCCGCGACGGCATTGCCGTCGTACCCCAGCACGATCAGGGCGGCACAGAGAACGCCCCCGATCTCGCGCCTTCGTACCACCACGTTGTCGTCCATCGAGTCCCTCGTCCCTCGTGCCCCGGGGAACGACGCGCCCACCCTCACGACGCGCCGCCGGCCAGGTCGTGGGGATGGGATTTTCCACCGGGACGCGCCGAATTCGGCATACTATTCCCATTCCGAGGGGAATCGGACCACAACCAGAGGAGGTGGCTATGCGACGCGCATCGTGGATCGTGGTTCTGGGTTGTCTGTGTCTGGGGCTCGCCGGCGGGGCGGCCGCCAAGGACATCCACGGCAAGTTCGGGCTCGGGGGGACGATCGACTCGTCCGGCCTGGCGGGGGCGCTGTTCTGCGTGGCGACGATGCCCGTGGACATCGAGTTCGGGCTGGACCTGGACCTGCAGAAGCTGGCCGGGGTGGACGACCCGACGGTCCAGTTCGGGTTCCAGGTCGGCAGCTTCATCAAGGCGATCCGCTACGAGTACCTCAACGTCGGACCGCAGTTCCACTTCATTGGCGCGATCAACAAGACCGGTGCGGCCGACGCGATCTTCCACCCGCTGATCCAGATCGGGTTCCGCGTCGAGTGGTTCCCGGACGGGAACAACCACTTCAGCTTCCTGTCGGCGGTCAACATCGTGGTCGACATCCCGGGCGAGTACGGCCCGGTGCTGAACCCCAACACGGGGCTGCCGGTGGGCGCCGAGGGCTTCGGCCTGGGGATCGCGCCCAACGTGATGGGCGGGTTCAAGTACTACTTCTAGGCGAGCGGGGCTCGGCGCGACCGATCAGGCCCAGAACACCTTCACCTTCTTGCCGTACCAGCCCTCCACGCGGTCGCCGTAGCGGGCCTCGACCTCGCGCCGCTTGAGCTTCATCGTCGGGGTCAGCATGCCGTTCTCGGCGGTCCACTCGTCGTCGGTGATCGCGACGAACTGCAGCTGCTCGTGGTGGTCCAGCGTGGGGTTGAGCTCCCTCAGCTGCGCCTCGACGGACGCGATCAGCTCCTGCTTGGCGGCGTCGCCGCGGATCTCGGCGCGGGCCTCCTCGGAGAGCATCACCAGGCCGAACGGCTGGGGCTGCCCCAGGCCGCCGACGAACGCCGCCTCGACCTTGGGGTGCAGCTGCAGCTGGTTCTCGATCGGGTTGGGGGCGACGTACTTGCCCTTGGAGGTCTTGAAGATCTCCTTGACCCGGCCGGTGATCTTGAGGCGGTCCAGCTCGTCGATCTCGCCGCGGTCGCCGGTGCGCAGCCAGCCGTCCTCGGTGAAGCAGGCCTGCGTCTCCTCGTCGTTCTTGAAGTACCCCATCATGATCCCGGGGCCCTTCATCTGGATCTCGCCCTCCTCGCCGATGCGGTGCTGGTTGCCGGGGTAGGGCTCGCCCACGTACCCGACGCGCACCCGGCCCGGGCGCGAGACGTGGCTGTAGTTGAAGTTCTCGCTCATCCCGTAGCCCTCGAGCAGCTCGAGGCCCAGCTTGCGGTACCAGTCCAGCAGCTCGGCGGGGATCGGGGCCGATCCGGAGCCGGCGAACCGGACGTGCTCGAGCCCCAGGCCGGACAGCACCTTCTTGCGGATGAAGCCGCTGACGATCGGGATCTTCAGCAGGGTGTCGAGCTTGCCCGGCTCCATCTTCTGGAACACGCCGAGCTGGAACTTCTGCCACAGCCGCGGCACCGAGATGAACAGGGTCGGCCGGGCCCGCCGCAGGTCCTGCACGAAGGTGTTGACGGCCTCGGCGTAGAACAGCTGGAACCCGGCGGTGATCGGCACCTGCTCGCCGATCCAGCGCTCGAACGCGTGGGCCAGCGGCAGGTACGACAGCATCCGGTCGCCCTCGTGGATCCCCAGCAGGTCGATGATCCCGCTGGCGCAGGCCTCCATCGCGCCGAACGACTGCATCACGCCCTTGGGCATCCCCGTCGAGCCCGAGGTGTAGATCATCGTCGCCAGCTCCTCGGGGTCCCGCTGGGTGTTCTCGGCCAGCGGCTCGACCTTCTCGATCAGGTCGTACCACGCCTCGCCGCGCGTCTCGGGGGCCAGCGGCAGGCGGATCCGCGGCAGGTCCTCGGGGATCCCGGGCTCCATGTCCTCGAAGCCGTCGAGCTTGCCGATGAAGATCAGCCTGGACTCGCTGTGCTCGAGGATCTGGCCCACCGTCTCGTGGGTCAGCGTGGCGTACAGCGGGATCGAGACGTGCCCCGCCATCCAGATCGCCAGGTCGGAGAGGACCCACCAGGCGCTGTTCTTGCTGAAGATGCAGATGTGGCTCTTCTCGGGCAGGTCCAGCGACTTCAGGTGCGCGGCCATCCGCCGCGCCTCGTCCATCGCCTGCTTCCACGTGAGGGTCTTGATCTCCTCGCCGCCCATCGGCTGTGTCATCCACAGCGCGTCGGGCTTGGTCTGCTCCCAGTGGTACGCGTGATCGAGAACGGTCTTCGCCATCGTGGTCACTCCCTCGCGGGGGAAGATACCATTCCGCGTGCGATGACCACACGGCCCCACCTGCTCGGCCTGCTGCCCACCGACCTCGCGGCGCACCTGCGCGCGCACGGCGTGGCGGTGCGCGACGGGGAGGCGCGGCGGATCCAGGCCCACGTGATCCACGACGCGCAGCAGGGATTCCCCGAATCCAACCCGGTGCCGCGGGCGGTCCAGCGCGCGGTGGACGAGCTGTGCGACCGCACCCCGCTCCAGGTCGTCGAGCGGGCCGAGGACCCCGCCGACGGCTTCGTGAAGTACCTGCTGCGCTCCCCCGACGGGGCGCTGCACGAGGCGGTGCGGATCCCCCTGCACAAGCCGGGCACGTTCACCGTCTGCCTCAGCACCCAGGTCGGCTGCGCGATGGACTGCGCGTTCTGCGCCACCGGGCGGCTGGGGCTGACGCGCAACCTGCGCGCGTGGGAGATCGTGGCGGCGTTCCAGGCGGTGCACCGCGAGGCCCCCGGGCGGGTCGGCGGCGCGGTGTTCATGGGCCAGGGGGAGCCGCTGCTCAACGAGCGCGCGGTGCTCCAGGCGGCGCGGGTGCTGTCCGACCCGTGTGGCGGCCGGATCCGCGGCGACGCGATCAGCGTCTCCACCGTGGGGGTGGTCCCGGCGATCCGCCGCTACACCGCCGCGGGCCACCCCTACCGGCTGATCGTGTCGCTGACCTCGGCACTCCAGGGCCGTCGCGACGAGCTGCTCCCGGGCGCCGCGCGCTGGCCGCTGCCCGAGCTCGCCGACGCGATCCACGCCCACGCCACCGCGATCCACGACCGCGTCACCGTCGCCTGGGTCCTGCTCGGCGGGATCAATACCGGGCCCGACGAGGTCGAGGCGCTGCGGGCGCTGCTCGGCGACGTGCGGCTGCGGTTCAACCTGATCGACGTCAACGACCCCCGCCCCGGCGGGTACCGCCGCGCCACCCCCGCCGAGCTGCAGGCCTTCCGCGACCAGCTCCAGGCGCTGGGCGTGCCCGTCGTGCGACGCTACTCGGGCGGCGTCTCGGCCCACGCCGCCTGCGGGATGCTGGCGGCCCGGCGAGTGACCTGATCGGCGGTTGCCAACCCGGCGCCTCGTTCGTAGTTTTATCTCCTCATGGTAGCGATAGCTAACAGGAGGGCCTGGGGCATGTTCCACACCAAGACGGATCGACATCGCGGGGGGTTGATCTGGCTGGCGCTCGCCGCCAGCGTGACCGCGCACGTGCTGGCGCTGGTCGTCATCTCGAGCCTGCACCTCCCGGTCCCCACCGACCGGGCGATCGGCGGCCCCGGGGTCGCCTCGTCGATCGACGTGGTGGTCACCGAGGTGGAGGAGCTCGGCTGAGCCGGGTGACCCGGCCCCCTCTCGTCTCCGCTCCCGCCCGAGCCTCCAGCTCGAGGGACGTCTCCCTCGTCCCGTGGACGCCGCCAGGGACTGCCGGCACCCGCTCGGGGGTTGATGGGCCGATCCCGGGCGCGGGCGAGGCAAGATCCGCGCTCCTGGCGACACCGGGATCCAGTGGGCGTCTGGTATCCTGGCGGTCGGGGACGAGGGAGGACTTCGATGGGAATCCGTTATCTTGCGCTGCTGCTCGGGGCCTTCGTGTGGCTCGCGGGCTGCGACGGGGGCGTGGACGTCGGAGACGACGACGACGCGGCCGACGACGACACCGCCGACGACGACACCGCCGACGACGACACCGCCGACGACGACACCGCCGATGACGACAGCGGGGACGACGACACGGGCGACGACGACTCCGGCGACGACGACACGGGCGACGACGACACGGGCGACGACGACTCCGGCGACGACGACACGGGCCCCGTGGACAGCGACGGCGACGGCTACACGGAGATCGACGGCGACTGCAACGACACCAACGCCGCGGTCTACCCCGGCGCGCCGGACGTCTGCGACGGCGTGCTCGACAACGACTGCGACGGCCAGGTCGACCCCGACGAGGCCGACGACGACGGGGACGGCCACACCGAGTGCGACGGCGACTGCGACGACACCGACGCCGCCAGCTACCCGGGGGGGACCGAGCTATGCGACGGCGCCGACAACGACTGCGACGGCAGCGTGCCCGCCGACGAGGCCGACGGCGACGGCGACGGCTGGCGGGTGTGCGACGGCGACTGCGACGACGGCGACCCGGCGCTCAACCTCGACGACGCCGACAACGACGGCTACGACACCTGCCAGGGCGACTGCAACGACGGCAACGGGGCGATCAACCCGCTGGCCACCGACGTGGTCGGGGACGGCACGGACCAGAACTGCGACGGGATCGACGGGACCGACGGCGACGGCGACGGGTACGCCGCCGACTGGTCCGGCGGCGACGACTGCGACGACGCCGACGCCGCGATCCACCCCGGCGCGCCGGAGCTGTGCAACGGCGTCGACGACGACTGCGACGGGGCGCTGTGGGGCGACGAGGTCGATGACGACGGCGACGGCTACGACGAGTGCCACGACGGGGACTGCGACGACACCGACGCCGACCTCAACCTCGACGACGCCGACGGCGACGGGTACAGCACCTGTGACGACGACTGCGACGACGTCGACGACGTCACCCACCCCGGCGCCAGCGAGATCTGCGACGGCGCGGACAACGACTGCGACGGGGTGATCCCCGCCGCGGAGGCCGACGCCGACGGCGACGGGTACGCGACCTGCGAGGGCGACTGCGACGACGGCAACGACGACGTCTACCCCGGCGCCCCGGAGATCTGCGACGGGGTCGACGACAACGACTGCGACGGCGTGATCGACCCGCCCGACGTGGACGACGACGGCGACGGCTACAGCGAGTGCCAGGGGGACTGCGACGACACCGACGACCTGATCAACCCCGGGATGAACGACGACTGCTTCGACGGCATCGACCAGGACTGCTCCGGCGGCGCCGACGAGGGCTGCGGGGTCGACAGCTTCACCCAGTGGAGCGACAAGACCACCGACATCCTGTGGGTGATCGACAACTCGTGCTCGATGTACGACGAGCAGGTCAACCTCGGCAGCGAGTCCCAGGAGCTGTTCGACACCCTCGACACCGCCGGGATCGACTACCGCGTCGCGGTGGTGACGACCGACAGCGATCAGTTCCACGGCAGCCCCGCGGTGATCGATCCCACCACGCCGGACCCGGTGGCGGCGTTCGCGGCCAACGCGCTGGTCGGCACGACCGGCAGCGCCTACGAGCAGGGCCTGCTGTTCGGCTGGAACGCGATGGTGCTCGCCGAGGCCGGCACCCCGCCCAACGACGGGTTCTACCGGCCCGACGCCGGGCTGCAGGTGGTGTTCCTCTCCGACGAGCAGGACCAGAGCCCGGGGTACAACCTGACCAACGGCTACTGGCAGGACTACGTCGACGACTTCCTGTCGCTCAAGCCGGCCGACGAGATGGTCCACCTCAACGCCATCGTCGGCACCGACGGGCAGGTCCCGGTGGACTGCAGCGGCCCCGGGGGCTACGGCTACGCCGGCTACGGCTACGTCCCGGCGGCGCTGGACACCGACGGCCTGCTGACCAGCATCTGCGTGCTGGACTGGTCGGTGCTGATGGCCGAGCTGGGGACCCAGTCGATCGAGATGATGACCACGTTCACCCTGAGCGAGCAGGCGATCCCCGGCACGGTCGAGGTGTGGGTCAACGGGGTGGAGTGGCTGACCGACTGGACCTACGACGGGGCGGAGAACGCCATCGTGTTCGACATCATGCACGTGCCAGACCAGGGCGACGTGATCGACGTCTACTACCAGTTCTGAGCCCTGCCACGGGCCGCTCGAGCGCCCCGGTCGCTCTTGCCCCTTGACATCCCTGTGAACAGCATTAACACTGTGAACGCCGTACACAGGGAGGTGCCCGATGAACACCGAGCCCGAGACCGCAGAGGCCACCGAGGAGCCCGCCAGCCCGCCGCCGGGGGAGCGCAGCGGGGAACGCCCGGGCAACGCCCCCGGGGTGTGGGAGATCGTCGGCGCCGCCGCCGTGATCACCGGGGTGACGCTGGGCAACGCCGCGATGGCGATCGGCCGCGGGGCGCGCTCCGCGTACCAGGCCGTGGACCCCGACGTGCGCCGCAACGTGGCCTGGCTGCCCGCGCTGGGCCTGACCCGGCTGGTCAGCCGCGCCGAGGACGTCCAGCGGCTGCACGACGACGGTCACCGGCCGGTGGTGTTCGTCCACGGCTGGGGCTGCCACCCGGCCCACTTCGCCGGCTTCCGCCAGTACTTCGGGCTGATGGGCCGGACGCGCAGCTACGCCATCGACCTGACCGAGGTCGAGACGCTCGACGAGATGGCCGAGCGGCTGCGCCGGTTCATCGCCGAGGTGGTGTACTTCAACGACCTCGGCCCGGACGACCGGATCGACCTGGTGGGGTTCTCGATGGGCGGCGTGGTCGCCCGGCTGGCGCTGCAGGACGAGGAGATCCGCGCCCGCGTCGCCACGCTGGTGACGATGGGCACGCCGCACTCCGGGACCTACCTGGCGCGCTACGCCGCGACCCCGCTGACGCTGGACCTGCGCCCCGGCTCCCCGGCGATGCAGCGCCTCGCCGAGCTGCAGCAGTCGCTCGCCGGCGCCGACGGGCCCCGCACGGTGGCGCTGTGGAGCCCCGCCGACACGGTGGTCGTGCCCGCCGAGGGGGCCCGGCTCGAGGGCGCCGAGAACCTGGAGATCGAGGGCTGTACCCACTTCGGGTTCCTGATGCACCCGCGCACCTGGGAGACGGTACTGCGGCTGCTCGACGACGCCCCGGCCGACGGACCGGTTGCGTGACGCTCAGAACGCCGCGTAGTACAGCACGCCCTCGCCCTGCGGGGCCCCGTCGCGGCCGAACAGCAGCCCGTGGCGCCCGTCGCCGTCCACCGGGTGCTGGGAGGGGCCGGCCCTAATGTCGAGCGCCGCGTTATGTCGAGTTCGCCCCTCATGACGCTGTGATGCGG
>CAZOYV010000173.1:0-18872 GCA_964584075.1 uncultured Rickettsiales bacterium
GGACTCAGCAGCATGATTGGAGGTCCGAAATGCCCCCTCTCGGAGGATGCGCCCTTGGCCAGCTCGGCTCGGCTCTCCGTCGAGAGCGCCGGCTCCCCGGACGGATACACCAGGTTGTCCTTCTCCACGAAGTCCGACGCCATGGGCACCTCCTGCGCCTGCTGAACCGCACCCTACCACTGATCGAGGTGTCGTCAACGGGGGAATCGACACCGCGGAGACCCGCAGACCTTTTTCTCCACGACGCGGCTGTGCGATCATCGTCGGCGGCGGAGGACGACCCTTGGGCGACTACCCGGACGACGACAGCCGCGACGAGCTGATGCGGACCCAGGTCAGCACCAGGAGCCTCAGCGACACCCCCGCCGTGACCGTGGAGGAGGACGCCCGGGTCCCGGTGCTGATCGTGCTGCAGGGCCAGGAGATCGGCCGGCGCTACCTGATCAACGAGACCTCGCTGGTCGCCGGGCGGCACCCCCGGCGCGCCGACCTGCTGATCCGCGGCGACCTGGAGATCTCGTCGATGCACGCCCGCCTCGAGAAGGCCGGCGGCGCGTTCCTGCTCACCGATCTCGGGAGCACCAACGGCACCACCGTCAACGGGCGGCCGCTGCGCCGCGGCGACCCGGTGACGCTGAGCGACGGCGACCGCGTCGTGTTCGGCGGCACCGTGCTGAAGTTCACCTACCAGGACGCCGTCGAGGAGGACTTCCACGTCCGCGTCGAGCGGATGATGAACATCGACGAGCTGACCGGCCTGGTGGTCAAGCGCTCCTTCGACCGCCAGCTGGACTGGACGCTGCGGGCGGCCCAGAGCTCGCCGATGCCGGTGTCGATCCTGATGATGGACATGGACGGCCTCAAGAAGATCAACGACACCCACGGACGCCACGTGGGGGCCGGCTGCATCTCCCAGGTGGGGCGGATCCTCGGCCAGGTGATCAACCCGCGCGGCTGCGTGACCCGCTTCGGCGGCGACGAGTTCACCGCCTACCTCGAGCGCTGCCCGCGGGAGCAGGGCCTGGCGATCGCCGAGGACATCCGTCGCCGCGTCGAGCAGCACGAGTTCCGCGTCGAGGAGGTGGTCGCGCACCCCACGATCTCGATCGGGCTGTCCTCGCTGCCCGAGGACGGCGACCAGCCCGCCGAGCTGGTCCGCGCGGCGGACGCGGCGCTGTACCGCGCCAAGGCCAAGGGGCGCAACTGCGTGTCGGACTGAGCCCGGTCAGTGCTTCTTGTCGGGGTCGGCGTCCAGCTCCCGCAGGCTCGACTCCAGGTCCAGGTACCAGGGGGTGCCCTCGCCCTGCCGGTAGAAGTACAGCATCACCTCCTGGTCGCGCGCGTCGCCCTGGACCAGATCGCGGACGCGCATCCGCGTCAGCACCCGGCCGCGCATTCCGGAGGAGTCCACGTCGACGAACGTCACCTCCAGGTCGGAGATGTCCAGCTGCTCGGGCTTGGCCAGGAACACGCGCTCGATCAGGTACGGGATGTCGACCTCGGCCTGGCGATCGGGCTCGTGGAACGCGGCGGCGCCCTCGAAGTCCTTGAACTGGATGTCCTCCCAGAACCCGAAGCCGAGGCGGCGCAGCTCGCCGCGATCGCCGCCCAGCGGCAGCCCGAGCGTGGGCCACGCCCCGCCCGAGAGGTGCGCGCCGGCCAGGTACCCCCCGGCCAGCACCAGCACGGTGGCCGCGCCCCACAGGACGATGCGTCCCCTCTTCATCGCGCTCAGAACTCCCTCCGGCGCAGCAGCGCCACGCCCGTCGCCGCCATCAGGGCGGCAGCGTACAGCGCCAGGATCCCCAGGGCCAGCGCGGCCCACCCCCAGCGGGGCTCGGCGGCGGCGGCCTCGGCGAACACCTCGTAGGCCCAGAACACCGGCATCCCGTGCTGGATCACCTCGACGGCGCCCTCGAACGAGCCCTCCGGCAGCGTGAACTCCGAGAACAGGATCTGCGGCAGGATCAGCAGCGGGACGGCGCCCACGGCCCGCTCCTGGCGGGCGGCGAGGGCCGAGACGAGCAGCCCCAGGCCGGTCCCGCACAGCGAGGCCCCGAACATCGCCGCGGTGTGCAGCAGGAACGGGCCGCGGACCCCGATCCGCCACTCCACGGCGAGCTGCAGCAGCAGCACCTGCGCGAGCCCCAGCACGGCGAGCACCAGCGCCTTGGACAGCACGTAGCCGGGCAGCGACAGCCCGAACAGCCGCTCCCGCTCGACGATCGCCCGCTCCTTGATGATCTCGCGGCAGGCGTTGATCGCGCCGAACCACACCGCCGCGAGGCACATCACGAAGTACAGCGAGGCGGTGTCCCGCTCGATGCTGCCCCACACCAGCGTGCACAGCCAGCCGATCAGCGGCGCCTGCAGCAGCAGCAGCGCGATCGTCCCGACGTCCCCCGCCGTGCACGCCGCGTAGCGCGCGGTCAGGACCCGCCACTGGGCGCGGCGGCTCATGCCCGCCCCCCCGATCCGTCCGGCTCCGCGCCGCGCTCGCGCTTGAGCCGCTGCAGCTCGGCCCGGGCGCGCTCGGCGGTCCCGTCCGGGCCGTCCGCGGTGGACGGCGCCTCGCCCGCCGGGGCCGCGCGGGTGACGACCGGCGCCGCCCGCGCGCGGAACGACCGCGCCACGTCGCTGCGGGCGTAGGCCCGGGCCCATGCCGCCGGGGCGAGCTTGCCGAGCTGGTCGAAGATCTGCTCGTAACGATCCGAGTGGAAGAACGGCAGCGCGTCCGCGGGCGGTCCGAGGTAGGCCAGATGCCCCTCGACGATCACCATCAGCGCGGCACAGCGCTGCAGGCTCTGCATCGCGTGGGTCGAGACCAGCACCGTGCGCCCCCCGTCGGCCACGGCCTGGAACAGGGCCATCAGCCGGCCCTCGAGCCCGGGATCGAGCCCGGACGTCGGCTCGTCGAGGATCAGCAGCGGCGGCCCGGTGAGCAGCTCCATCGCCACCGAGACCCGCTTGCGCTGGCCGCCGGACAGCTTGCGGATCCGCAGGTCGAGGCGGTGGGACAGCTCCACCTGGCGCGCCACCTCGGCGACCAGCGCGTCGACCGCCCCGTCGTCCAGCTCGGGCCGCCGCAGCTGGGCCGCGAAGCGTAGCTCGGCGCGCACCGTCAGGCCCCCGTGGAGCGCGTCGTGCTGCGGTACGTAGCCCATCGGCCCCGCCTCACCCGGGGGCTGGCCGGCGATCGAGACCCGGCCCGCGGAGGGGTCCAGGACCCCGAGCAGGACCTTCATCAGCGTGCTCTTGCCCGAGCCCGAGGGCCCGATCAGCGCGCACAGCTCCCCGGGCCACAGCCGGAAGTACAGGTCGTGCAGGATCGTGTCGCTCCAGAACCGGACGGACACGCCGGCGACGTCGAGGCTGCGGCTGGGCGGGACCCCCATGCCCCTATCTTACGTCGCCTTCCGGGATCGATTCCCCGGTGCGCGGCGCGGGTCGGACCCCTAGAGGTTGTCCTCGAGGTACTCCTCGGTGGCGTCGAAGATCTGGTGCATCCCGAACGTGATCGTCCCCTGGATCACGTCCTCCTCGACGCCCGGGATCGTGCTCGCCGACCACAGCGCCATGTAGCGGATCGCGCCGCCCTCGCCGGGGAGGAACACGTCGATGCTGTAGGACTGGTCGATGCTGGTGTTGCCCTGGTCGCCGTAGCCCGGCTCCTCGCACCACGAGCGCCCCAGGATCGCCCAGGTGTCCTCGTCGTCGAGGCGGATCGGGACCCAGCGGAAGTCCTTGTCCATCTCGTACGGGATCGTCATGATCGCGTTGTCCTTGACGATGTCGTTGAGGCTCCGGATCACCGTGCAGTCCCGCGACGGGAAGCAGCTCGGATCGCTGGGATCGTGGAAGTCGCGGTCGTAGGTGTCCGGCGAGTTGGGCTCCACCGGGGTCTGGTCCTCCAGCACGATCACCTCGGCGTGCTCCGCGGGGGTGAACGCGGAGGGGGTCACCAGGCCCACCGGCAGCTGATCCTCGGGGTCGGCGTCCGGGTGCGGCACGTCGATGTCCTCGTCGGTCAGCGGATCGAGGCCGTAGGCGAGGTCGTTGTAGCCCTGGGACAGGTCGACGTCCTCGAAGAAGGCGTACAGGTTCTGCAGCCCCTGGGCGCGCAGCGTGTCGTCCTCGTCCTCCCAGTGGGCGAACAGGAACGAGCTGAGCTCGTTGAGCTCGGTGGGGGCCTCCTCGGGGGGCTGGCAGCCGCTCCCGAGCCAGCACAACGCCGCCACGATCGGGGCGACCATCTTGGTGGCCGGGGTCTTCGTCATGATCGGGGTCCTCCTCCCGCCGCCGGCCCACGGTACAACGGGCCGGTCCCGATCGCCAAGCGCCCCGCCCGACGCGCTACACTACGGCGATGCGGCACAGGCTCGAGGAGCGCATCGGCGTCCCCGTCCGGGAGGGGGTCGCGCTGCGCGACCACACCACGCTCCGCGTCGGAGGCCCGGCGCGCTACTTCTGCGAGGTGGAGTCCGGCGCCGCCCTCGTCGCCGCGCTGGCCGCGGCCCGCGCCGAGGGCCTCGAGGCCCACGTGCTCGGCGACGGCAGCAACGTGCTGGTCCTCGACGGCGGCGTCGACGGGCTGGTGATCCGCAACCGGATCGTGGGCCTCGAGCGCGCCGGGGATCGCGTCGAGGTGGCCTCCGGTGAGTCGTTCCACGGGCTGATCGAGCGGCTCGCGGGGTGGGGTCTCGGCGGGCTCGAGTTCGCCGCCGGCGTGCCCGGGACGGTCGGCGGCGCGGTGTTCGGCAACGCCGGGTGCTACGGCCGCGCGATCGGGGACGCGGTGGAGCGGCTGCGGCTGGTGGCGCCCGACGGCACCCGCCGCACGGTGGCCGCCGGGGACCTGCGGTTCGCCTACCGCCACAGCGCCCTGCGCGACAGCGGCGAGATCGTCGAGGCCGTCACGCTGCGCCTCCACCCGGCCGATCCGGCCGCGCTGCGGGAGACGATCGACGGCCACCTCGCCTCGCGGGCCACCAAGCACCCCCCGCGGGAGCTGCCCAGCGCCGGTTCGTGGTTCCGCAACCTGGACCCCCGCGAGCCGGGCGGCCGCCGCGTCGCCGCCGGCCTGCTGCTCGATCGGGTCGGCTGCAAGGGCCTCTCCGTCGGCGACGCCGCCGTGTTCGAGCACCACGCCAACATCGTGGTCAACCGGGGCCGGGCCAGCGCCGCGCAGATCCTGGCGCTGACCCGCGAGATGAGGCTCCGCGTGCGCGGCCGGTTCGGCGTCGATCTGGTGGAAGAAGTCCGCCAGATCGGCCACCCTGGTACCCCGTGATCCCCGCGGGCGAGCCCGCGGACCGAAAGGACGCTGCCGTGCCCAACCTCCCCGACCTGCTCACCGCGGACGACGTCCGCCGCGCCGTGATCGACGACTGCTGCCAGCTGATCGAGGACGAGGTGCGCGCCAAGCGCGGGATGTCGGGCATGGCCCTCAAGGCGGGCTTCAAGGCGTTCAAGAAGGTCAAGCCGGGGGCGCTGCCGATGGCGGTCGACGGCCTGCTCGACGACTTCGCCGCGGCGGTGGACCCGTTCTTCCAGGACCACCTCGACAGCGGCAACGACTCGGCGGTCCAGAGCTTCCGCCCGCGGGCCCGCGAGATCGCCGACGCGCTGCTGACGATCACCGACCGCAAGGCCGAGCGCTTCGAGCGCGGCCTGGTGCGCAAGACGTACTACAAGCTGCGACCGACGGCGGTCGACCACACCACCGAGGCGGTCCCCGGCGTGGCGCGGCTGGTCGACAAGTACGCGCGGTGACGCGGGCGGGCCGGGCGCGCGGGGCGAGCGCCGTCAGGGCGCGGGGGTGATGTCCGACGCGGTGAACCCCGGCGGCAGGGTGAACTCGACCTCGTTGGAGGCGTCGATCCAGCGGTCGACGACCAGCTGGTTGCCCTCCATCCGGGTCTCGGCGCGGCGCCACACCGCGGTCCAGGTGCCGTCGCTCTCGAACCACACCTTGGTCAGGGCCAGGGTCGTGTCGTACTTGCCGCCGGGCTCGATCTCCGGGCCGGGCCGGCTCCACACCACCGAGATCGGGCCGGGGTAGTTGAACTCCTTGCCCGACGCCTCGTGCTTCAGCAGCAGCGTGGCCGACTCGTAGAACGGGTAGCGTTCGAGGTAGATCGGGACCTGGTAGGTCTTCTCGCTCTGGTTGGTCAACACCAGGCGAACGTAGACCCGCCCCTCCTTGTCGTCGACGGCCACCGAGATCTTGGCCGCGAGGTCCTCCGGATAGACCAGACCGTTGTCCTGGTAGGGCGAAGGCTTGTCCCCCGTCTGGGCCCCCGCCACCCCCGCCAAGGTCATGGCCACGATGATCGCCAATGGCAGCAGGCGGGCCTGCATCGCGATCCTCCCCTCAGAGCCGGCTCTTGCCGGCGAAGAAACCCACGGCAGCCAGGAACTGATCCGTGGAGCCGTGCTGGCTCGACCCGGGACCGCTGTACGGCGCGTCTCCGGGCAACCGGTAGCCGGCGCCCTGCATCCCGGACACGATCGCGTTCGCGTCCGGGAAGTCCCCTCCGGGCCCGGCGTTGCCCCACGGGGCGAACCCCAGCTGCGCCGCGTCCTGGCCCGGTACGTCCGACGCGTTGACGTCGTTGGCCCAGAACGCCGCGAAGTACGACTGCCGCAGGTGGAACCCCAGCTCCAGTCCTGCGGTGGTACCCGCCGATTCGCTCAGCAGGTACGTCCGATCGTTGTCCACGTCCCAGCGGGCGCGCACGTCGTCGAGGACCGCCGCGCCAGCCCCTCCGTCCCCATTGTAGTCGACCCCGTCGATGACGGCGATGATCGCGTCGCCGATCCCACAGTATCCCGCCACCTGCAGCATGTTGCTGGTCATGTTGGCACCCCCCTCGGTGCCGCTGTAGACCACCAGCAGCGAGGCGGGCGTGGGCAGCCCGCTGGGGACGATGACGCGGTACGTGACGTTGCCCGCGGTCTCGACGCAGCCCTGGGGGCAGCTCCCGCCGCCGCTGCCGCCGGAGGAGCCGTACAGCGGGGGCACCACCGGGCCGCCGCTGTCGTCGTCGCCGGCGTCGTCGTCGCCGGCGTCGTCGTCGGCCGCGTCGTCGTCGGCCGCGTCGTCGTCGCCGCTGTCGTCGTCGCTCGCGTCGTCATCCGCGGCGTCGTCGTCGGCAGCGTCGTCGTCGTGGGCATCGTCGTCATCCGTGTCCGGTGCCTGGGGCTCGCACCCCGCACACACGAACACCGACGCAAGCCACAGCCAGCCTATTCGGCGGATGATGGCGGACACCCTCTCTCCCCCGGGCCACTCCCACCCCGATCCCCCATGTTACCCGGGTTCCGCGAGGCGGGACAAGGATCGCTCACGCGGTCGCGAGGGCGGCCAGCTCGGGGATCGCGCGCCGCGCCAGATCGAAGTACCCGCGGTCGGACTCGACGCCGATCGCCCGGTACCCGACCGCCACCGCCGCGGCGATGGTCGCACCACCGCCCATGAACGGGTCCAGCACCACCCCGTGCCCCAGCGGCAGGGCGGCGCGCACCAGCTGCCGCATCAGCGCCTGTGGCTTGAGCGCGGGGTGGGGCGCGATCGTCCGCTCGGTCCGGCGCGTCGGGGCGCTCTCGATCACGTCGGTGAACGGGCGCTCCGGGCCCTCCCGCCGCAGCCCGCCGGTGTGCCAGCGCCGCAGGTTGTCGGCCACGCGGCCCTCGAGCGGCTTGCGGAACAGCCCCCACGGCTCCCAGCGCGAGCGGGGCATCACCGTCACGTCGGGGAACTCCTCGTGGGCGCCCTTGGGCCGGTCGCCCCCGCGCAACGTCTGGACCAGGCGGATGATCTCCCCGCGCTTGACCAGCCCGCCGCCCTCCACCGCGGTGCAGACGTGGTGCGACAGCAGCGGGTTCATCGCCACCATCACGTGGCCGCCGGGGACCAGCACGCGCGCCACGGCGCGGCTCCAGGCCTCGAAGAACTGCCGCAGCGCCCGCTTGTCGTCCTCGCCGAGCACGGTGAACCGGGGCAGCGGCCGGCGGGTGTTGCCGTCCAGCGTCGGCGGGACGCGCCAGACCCCGCCCCGCCCCTGGCGCAGCTTGCCCTGCTCCACGGCGTTGAACTCGCGCAGGCCGTACGGCGGGTCGGTGACCACCGCGTGGACGCTGCACGGTTCGCGCTCGGCGAGCCACGCGAAGCAGTCGGCGTGGACCAGCTCGTAGGGGGCCGGGACCGCGCTCATCGCAGCTTGCGCCCCACCGCGGTGAGGTACAGCGGCGGCTCCCGGTCGAGGTCGACGTCGAGCAGCCGGGCCGTCTCGTCGTCGTAGAACGCGCCCACCGGACAGGAGCCGAGCCCCAGCGCCTCCGACACCAGCGTGACGTGGGCCGCGACGTGGCCGGCGTCGAGGTACAGGTAGCGCCAGGCCCGCTCGCGGTACTCGTGGCGGCCGCGGTCGACCACGGCGGTCCACAGGAACACCGCGGCGGCGTCGGTCAGCGCGCTCTGGCCGAGCCCCGCGCTGGCGAGCTGGACGCCGACGTCGGCGGCGCGCAGCTGCTCGAGCTGGTGGTCCAGGACGGCGTAGTGGTAGACGCCGGGCTCGGTCCCCTCGACGTGCTGCAGCACGAGGTAGGTCTCGAGCGGGTACAGGCCCCCGGCCGAGGGGGCGGCGCGCAGCTGGGTGTCGCCGACCTTGGCGGTGATCCCGGCGCTGGACCACAGCAGCGTGCTCAGCTCCTCCTGGGTCAGCGCGCCGGGGAGGAACCTGCGGCGCGAGCGACGGCACGAGGTCGCCTCGAGCACGTCGAGCCCGCCGCTGAGGCGCGGCGGGGGGAGCTGCAGCGCGGGGACGCCGGGGTAGCGCTTGAACCGCGGCGGGCGCCGGGGTCGCGCGCCGTAGTGGCCCCCCTCGTCGGCCCGGCTGTAGCGGGTCACGCGCTGGAACTCCTCGCCCGGACCGCGTGCCATGCGCCTCCCGTGAACTGGACCTTCGATTGTAGAACAATAGGCGAGACCGACGGGATCGGACGGGAGGGTCACGGGATGCGCGTGCTGTACGGGTTGGTGGTGCTGGGGCTCGGTGTGGGGCTCGGGGGGTGCACGCCGGCCGAGGCCGGGACCGGGGCGGGGGACCCTCCGACGGCCAGCGACGAACCGGTGACGGCCTCGGAGGTGGTGCCGGCGGAGGCCGCGAGCGCGATCGCGGTCACCTCCGCGGCGTTCGAACACGAGGGTTCGATCCCGGCGAAGTACACCTGTGACGGGGACGATCGCTCTCCCGCGATGGCGTTCGAGCACGTGCCGGAGAGTGCGGCCTCGCTGGCCCTGATCTGCGACGACCCGGACGCACCGATGGGGACCTGGGTCCACTGGGTCCTGATCGACCTGCCGCCCGGCACCGCGGCGCTCCCCGAGGGCGCGCAGCCCGGGGACGCGGCGGTCGGCGGGATCGACGGCGAGAACAGCTGGAAGAAGCTGGGCTACGGCGGCCCCTGTCCGCCCAGGGGCCCTGCGCATCGCTACTTCTTCCGGGTCTACGCGCTGGACACCCGGCTGGAGCTGAGGGAGGGGGCGACCCGCAAGCAGGTCGACGCGGCGATGGAGGGCCACGTGCTCGCCGAGGGTGTGCTGATCGGGACCTACGCCCGCGGCGGGTGAGCCCCCGGCGAGGGGCGCGGTGGTCGCGGTTTGGCGTTGCCCGCCGGTTGCGTCATACTGCCGCGTCCGCCCTGGTCCGGGCGGCCCCCTGGCGGGCGGGGTCGAGGGATCCTAGTGTCCGGGGAGGCGAGGAGCCGAGCATGCACCTGACGCTGATCAGCCCGAGCTGGCGGAAGCTGGAGCACCAGACCCCGTTCCAGCTCCCCCCCCTGGGCGTCGCGACCGTCGCCGCGCTGTGCCCTCACGATCTCGAGCTGCGCCTGTTCGACGACAACGTCCAGGCGATCGAGTTCGACGCACCCACCGACCTCGTCGGGATCTCGGTGATGCTCGCCGCCCAGTCGCTGCGCGCCTACGAGATCGCCGACGAGTACCGCCGCCGCGGCGTGACGGTGATCCTCGGCGGGCTGCACCCCTCGCTGATGCCCGACGAGGCGGCGCGGCACGCCGATGCCGTCGTCGTCGGCGAGGCCGAGGGGATCCTCGGCGAGGTGATCGCCGACGCCCGCGCCGGGGCCCTGAAGCCCCGCTACCAGGCCCCGTGGTGCCCCGACCTGGCCGGCCAGCCGGCGGCCCGGCGCGACCTGTACGACCGCGCCTGCTACACCTACCGCGGCGTCACGCTCGCGGATCTGCTGCAGGCCACCCGGGGCTGCAAGTACGGCTGCTACCCCTGCTGCGTGCCGACGCTGCGCGGCACGGCGTTCCGGCCCCGCCCGGTGGACGAGGTGGTGGCCGAGATCGCCGCGCTGGACAACGACAAGTTCTTCCTCGTCGACAACACCCCGTTCCAGGCCCCCGAGTACTACCGCGAGCTGTTCGAGGCGATGATCCCGCTGGGGCTGAGCTGGATCTCCCACCCGATCTCCGACGACGACGAGACGTTGCGCCTCGCGGCGGAGAGCGGCTGCTGGTACATCTACCAGGCGATCGACCACCCCTCGAAGCTGATCCGCGAGCGGGTCCGGCGCTACCACGACCACGGCATCGGCGTGGAGGGCACGATCCTGCTGGGGCTGGACAAGCACGGGCCGGACATCTTCGAGCGCCTCGTCGACTTCCTGCTCGAGATCGAGCTCGACATCGCCGAGTTCACGGTGATGACGCCGTTCCCCGGCTCGCCGCTGTTCGAGCGGATCGACGCCGAGGGGCGGATCCTCAGCCGGGACTGGTCCCGCTACGACGCCCAGGAGGTGGTGTTCCAGCCGGCACAGATGACCCCCGAGCAGCTGCAGGAGGGCTTCCATCACTGCTGGGAGGCGTTCCACGCCGAGGCCTCGCAGGCGACCCGGATGGCCAAGCTGATCCGGCGGATGCTGGCCCGCCGCGGCCGCCCCCGGCGCCCGGCCGTCGGCACCCGCTGAGCCGCCGCTCCCCCCGCTATCGCGCGCCCCCGCCCGCGGACATTTGCTTCCCAGCGCAGCAACGGACTTGCCAAGAGGGGGGCCTCTTCTTGTATAGAATCCGGCCTGGAGGTGGGAGTCGATGTCGATCCAGAGCAACAGGGTGAGGTGTTCGGTCCACGCCGCGGTCGTCGCGGCACTGCTCGGCGGGCTCGTGCTCGCCGGCTGCGAGAAGCCACCGGAGAAGCTGGTGGAGGAGCTGGGGGACCCCCAGACGCTCGTCCGCGAGCAGGCCAAGGAGTCGCTCAAGGAGATGGGGCCCACCGCGATCCCGCTGGTGCTCCCCGCGCTGAGCAACCCCGAGGCCCAGGACAACGTCGTCGAGGTCCTCAAGTACTTCGGCGAGGACTCCTACGAGCAGACGCTGGCCACGATGACGGGGTTCTGCGAGGACCCCGCGGCGATGGCGGCGGCGACCGGTGTGCTCAAGGAGACCGGCACGCCGACGCAGATCGTCGACGCCTACCTGGCGGCCACCAAGGCCCAGGACTGCACCGAGGCCTCGCTGCGCGATCTGGCGCTCGAGATCGAGCCCGACCGCAACGACGTGACCGTCGATCAGAGCGAGAACCTGCGCTACAAGCCGGTCCGGTTCCTGTACAAGGGCAGCCCCGACCTGGACACCAGCCGGGCGCTGGCGCGGCTGTGCCTGTACGACGCGGACCTCGGCAGCACGGCACTGCCGATGACCCGCGACAAGGACGAGGAGGCCTACTGGGCCCAGTGGCGGATGCACGATCCGCTGGTCCGCGCCAGCGTCGCGCGCTACACCGACGACGTGATCTGGGGCGAGTACCACGACAACTTCATCCCCGACATCGTCGAGGACGAGCTCGAGGCCGACGACAGCGATCCCGTCGGGCAGATCGGGGCGCTGGCGATCAACTGGCGCAAGCGGGTCGACATGGACGCCGTGGAGCCGCTGGCCAGGGCCCACGCCGGGGTCAAGGCGTACTACGAGGCCAACCCCCACTACGCCGACGAGCCCTGCCTGGTCTACAAGGCGCTCGAGGACCTGGGCAACGTCGTCGGCGGCAAGCTCGAGGACGACAACCGGCGCAAGCGGGAGAAGGCCGCGCTGGACGAGGCGATGGCCGCGCTGAAGGCCGACAAGGAAGCGGCCTGCCACTAGCCCGCCGGCTCGCGGCGGCGCTCGCTACCGGACGGACATCGAGTAGGGCGAGAGGCGCGTACCGGCTCCGGCCGAGCCGCCCGGGCCGTCCACCAGGAAGTAGTACTCCACGGCGTCGTGGTCGTCGGAGATCCAGTTGCCCAGGCTGAGCTTGACCACGATCCGTCCGTTGTCGCCGCCGGAGAAGTTCATGCTGTCCCAGGTCCCGCCGGGGGCGCCCCGGAAGTAGATCACGCCGGTGTAGTCGTCGTTGGGGCTCACCGTCAGGCGCAGCGTCACGCTGCTGCCGACCTTGCCCGAGCGCACCGGGGTGTGGCGCACTTTGGGGGGCTCGGCGTCCGCCGCGGCGCCCACGTCGGGCACCGTGCTGGTCAGGCTGTCGATGTCGATCTTGATCTTGTCGTCGCCGGAGGCCTCGCCGTCGCCGGAGAGCCAGTCCTCCTCTCCGTCGTCCTTGTCGCCGAAGCCCCAGTCCACGTCGTCGGCGGCGTCCGCGAGCTCCTCCTCGCGGTCGTTCTCCATCTCGGCGAACATGTCCTCGGCTTCCTTGCGCTTGCGCTCCTCTTCCTTCTTCTTGCGCTCCTCTTCCTTCTTCTTGCGCTTCTCCTCGCGCTCGAGGCGGCGCTCCTCCTCGGCCTCGAGCCACGCCTGCCGCTCCTCCTCGGTCATCTCGGGCGTGGGCTCCTCGGGCGTCTCCTCCTCGGGGGTCTCCTCTTCCTCGTCCTCGGCGAGGGCGTCGCCCGCGGCCGAGTCGTCGTCCGCGGCGGAGTCGTCGTCCGCGTCGGCGAGGGCGTCCTTGTCGGGGGGCGGGGTCACCGGCTCGACGGGGAGCGTCCCGCCACCGGCGAGGCCGTCTGCACCCCCCGCGGCCTCGATCTGGTTGGGGATGATCACGAACTGGTAGACCCCCACGACGCCGACGCCCCCGCAGACCAGGGCGACCACCGCGGCGATCGCCATGGACAGGATCATCTTGCCGCTGCCCTTCTTCTCCTCGGCCGGGGCGGGGGTCGGCTCGGCCTTCGCCGACATCGGCCCGGACGGCATCGCGCGGTCCGGCGTGGCTTCGCCGGGTTCCCCGGCTGCGGCTGCGGCCGCGTCGTCGTCATCGTCCCGCGAGGGGGCCTCGTCCTCCCCGGGCGGCGGGGGCGGGGGCGGCCGGTCCGAGTCGTCCTCGGCGGCTGCAGGCCCGCGCTCGTCGACCTCGTCGAACGACTCGTCCTCGATCGAGTCGAGGTCCCGCGAGGGCCGCTCTTCGGGCTTGCCGTCGCGGCTCCACTCGTCGTCGGCCAGCGCGGCGGTCTTCTCGGGCTCCGGGCCCAGCCGGAACTCGACGCTGACCAGGGAATCCTCCTCGGCCTCCTCGTAGGCCGGGTAGAGGTCGTCGCCCGCGGCGGCCGAGACGTACACGTCGACGATCGAGCCGCTGGTCGCCACCAGGTTGCGCGGCGGCAGGTGGAGCATCTCCTTCTTGACCTCGAGGGCCTGCTCCACGAGCTCGCGCAGCGCCGGCATCCCGTCGTCGGTCATGCCCGAGCCGAACATCTCGCCGACGAGCAGCACGCCGTCGGACAGCCGGCCCTTGCGGCCCGGCGTCACGGTGCGCTTGACGATCCGCGACGCGACCGGGTGGATCTCCTTGAGCCGCGCGACCTGCTCCCGGGGGTCGCTGCGCTTGACCTGATCGAGCACGTCCTTGGGGGACTCGCCCTTGAACAGCGGCTCCCCGAGGAACAACTCGGCGATCAGCGCGCCGAAGGCGTACACGTCGGTGCTGGGCGTCGGCGGCTTGTTGGCCAGCTGCTCGGGGGCCAGGTAGCCCGGGGAGCCCACGGCGCCGCCCTCGACGTCGGTGCGCCCCACCTGGCGGGCGATCGCCGCGAACCCGGTGTCGAGCAGCTTGACCCGCCCGTCGCGGGCGATCATCACGTTGCCGGGGTAGAGGTCCCCGTGCGTCACGCGGGTGCGCTTCTTCTCGCCGAGGCGGATCCCGTGGAGGTGCTCGATGCCGGCCGAGAGCTGCACGGCGATGCCCTCGGCGGCGGTGCGCGGGAACTCGCCGAGGGGCTCGGGGAACATGGTCAGCAGGGTGCGCAGGTCGATGCCGTCGACGAACTCCTGCAGGACGTAGACGTCGTCGAGGAACTGGCCGACCTCGAAGGTCCGCGCCAGGTTGATGTGCTGCTCCTCCTCGAGGGCCTCGATCACCGCGTCGTCGGCGCGCCCGATGGCCTTCCACGCCGGGCCGTCCACGTGGTGGAAGACCTTGAGGACCATGTCCCCGCGCTTGTCCGGGTCCCCGATCATGGTGACCCGCAGCGAGGTGGCCCACGGCCCCTCGCCGAGCACCTCGTGGACCCGGAACTCCCCGAGGAGATCCGGCCACTCACGCCGCTTCTTTCCGCCCTGTTCGCTCGACATGGAATCCTTCTCCACGTCCCGTCACGCGCACCCCGGGACGGGGTCGATGGCAAACCGTAGAACGACCGACCGTACCACAGGGGTTCCCCATCGTAGCAGAGAACCCGCGCGCGTCGAGAACCCAGACCGTACCGTAGGACAGCGTCGCGCCGAATTGGTTGCATCCGCGCCGCCGGCGTTCGGGCCTTGGGGTCCCCCGCGCGAAGCGTCTACCATAGAGAAACGGGAGGAGCGAGTCGATGCGGCGTGTGCGTTTTTCATGGATCGGGCTGGTCGCGTGGCTCGCGCTGGCGTTGCCCGGCCTGCTGGCCCCAGGGCCCTGCGAAGAGACCTTCAACACCGTCGACGACGACGACGACGACGACGGCGACGACGACGACGGCGACGACGACGCGGCCGACGACGACGCGGCCGACGACGACGCGGCCGACGACGACGCCGGCGACGACGACAGCGGCGACGACGACACCGGCGACGACGACGACACCTCGGGCGGGTGGCTGATCCACCACGCGTGGGTCGAGTGCGACGACCTCGGCGAGGTCAGCGAGTGGGGCTTCTACGCCCAGATGTCCGGGCCCTGCGACCTGGCCACGATCGAGCTCTCCGACGGCGCCTACACCGAGGAGCACTTCCTGCTGGAGGGCGCCAACTACCTGTTCGAGGCCCACCCCGCCTCGGACTTCGACACCGGGTTCACCTGCGACATGGCGTTCGACATCTACTGGTGGGCCAGCGACCTGCCCTACGAGGACGAGGCCTGGTCGTCGTGGCCGTGAGCGCGCCGCGGCCCCACCCGCTGCTCGCCGCCCACGCCGGGGCGATCCCCCGGGCCGGCGCCGTGCTCGACCTGCACGCCCGGGCGGGCGACGACGCCCTGTACCTCGCCCAGCGCGGGTTCGCGGTGGAGGCGGTCGCCGCCGAGGGCGACGCGCTGCTGGCGCGCGCCGGCGACCTGGACCTGCGCGTCGACCTGATCGGGGCCGATCCCCGCACCGCCGCGCCGATCCGCGGCCGGTTCGCCGCCGTGCTGGCGCTGGACCTGCTGCCCACGCTGGCCGAGGACGACGCCGAGGCGCTGCTGGGACGGATCCCCGCGTGGATCGCCCCCGGGGGCCTGGTGCTGCTGTCGGGTGTACGCGACGGTGCCGTCCACTCCAGCTGGCAGCCGGAGCAGCTCGAGGCACTGTTCTGGGGCTTCGCGGCGCGCCGCGAGGAGGGGGCCCTGGTCCTGCGCCGGGAGGGCTGACCGGGCGGGCTACGGGCAGGTCCAGGAATAGAAGATGTGCTCGAGATCCGAGTGCTGCTGCTCCTCCAGCACCAGGCGGCCGTCCTCGTACGTGAACCACTCCTCCATCTCGCTGCAGCTGCCCAGGTCGTCGTCCTGGCACAGGTAGGTCAGGTTGCCGTCGCCGTCGTACTCGGTGACCTGGTGCATCGTCGCGCCGCCGAAGTCCAGGACGTGGTCGACCTGGAAGTCGACGACGTGGTCGGCACCGTCCCACGCCAGCTCGATGGTCCCCGTCGATGCGCCGGCCTCCTCCTCGACGTCCGCGTGCCGCGGGTGGACGCCGTCGAAGTCGGAGAACGTGTAGCGGATGTCCACGGTGCCGTCCGCGTCGTGGTCGCACCAGTCCTCGACCAGCTTGTCGGCGCCGTCGAAGGTGTAGCCGGAGACGAGGTCGAGGATACCGTCGTCGCCCTCGTCGACGTCGTAGCGGGTGGGGACCCCGTCCTCACCGTGGAGGTAGATCCGCCACACACCGGTGATGCCGTCGGTCTCGGACTCCTGGACCTCGTGGACGTGTGTCACGCGGCCCTCGGGGCTCCAGGTGTACGTCGCCGTGCGGGTCCCCCAGCGCTCCTCCTCGTCGACGTAGAACCACGAGAGACGCTCCACCAGGTGTCCGTCCCCGTCGTAGCTCCAGGTGTAGTAGCGCGCGGGTTCGCCGCTGCCGTTGTACTGCAACTCCTCGCGCGTCATCCGCCCCTCGCCGTCGTACTCCCACAGGCGGGTCTCCCCGATCGTCGCCCAGTCGTCGGGGCTCTCGTCGCAGCGCGTGCGGAGCCCGTCGCCGTCGAACGTGCACTCGGTCCAGCGCTCCGGCGTGCCGTCGGCGTCGGAGTCGTTGACCTCGGACGCGGTCCAGCCCTGCGGCGAGAACGTCGTGGTGCGCAGCGCCGTCGCCGGCCCGTCCCACGGGTCGTGGGCCTCGCGGACCACGGTGCAGCCGCCGCCGGCGGGGACCGGCTCGACCAGCGGGTGGGTGAAGTCGAACCACTGCACCAGCTGCGCCAGCGCCAGCAGACCGTGCTCGGGGATCTCGGCCCAGCCGTCGGGCTCGGTGATCTCGTAGGGGCTCTCGCTGTCGTCGTCGCCGCTGTCGTCGTCGGCCACGTCGTCGTCGCCGGCGTCGTCGTCGCCCGTGGGACACCCCAGCAGGGTCGCCGCGAGGAGGAACACCGGCCAGCTTCGGGTCTCGGCTTCGCGCTGCATCGCTCACCCCCTTGCCTCGATCCTCCCAGACCTCCCGGGATCCGGCCCGTGTCGATCCGCGCCCGGCCCGCCGCCGGCCCGACGATCTTTTCGCCCGCGGGCCCGGGACAGGCCGATACACTGGGCAGGCAGGGGGAGTTGCCCCGGTGCCCGCAGCGCTGGCGCGATCCCTGCAGGCACCGTCCAGTCGACCCGAACCGCGTAGGGGGAACCATGCGCTGGACCTTCGCCCGTCCGCTGATCGTGCTCGCCGCCGCCGGCGGCCTGCTGGGCTGTCCCGAGTTCTGGGACCAGGTCGAGGGGGACCCGCCGGTCAACGCGCCGCCGTCGTCGTGCCAGGTGGCGATCGAGCCGGCGGCGCCGATCACCGGGGAGGCGCTCCGGGCGGTGCTGACCGCCGAGGCCTGGGACCCGGACGGGGACGCGATCTCCTACGACCACGTGTGGTACCGCGACGGGGCGGTGCAGTCGCTGTTCCTGGGCGACGAGGTCCCCGGCGGGGTGACCGCCGCGGGCGAGGAGTGGACCGTGGCGGTGCGGCCGTCCGACGGGCTGCACGACGCGCCGCCGTGCCAGGCCTCGGCGGTGGTCGACCCCGAGCCGCCGGTGGACGCCGACGGCGACGGCTGGCCGGCCGACGAGGACTGCGACGACCACGACCCGCTGACCTACCCCGGGGCGCCGGAGCTCTGCGACGGGCTGGACAACGACTGCGACGGGGTGGTGCCCGACGACGAGATCGACGACGACAACGACGGCTTCGCCGAGTGCGAGGGGGACTGCGACGACACCAACCCGCTGACCCACCCGTTCGCGCCCGAGCAGTGCGACGGCGAGGACAACGACTGCGACGGGATCATCGACGAGGGCGTCGACGAGGACGACGACGGCGACGGGCTGACGCCCTGCGAGGGGGACTGCGACGACACCGACGCCACGGTCTACCCGGGGGCGCCGGAGCTGTGCGACGGGCTGGACAACGACTGCGACTTCGTGGTCCCGGCCGACGAGGTCGACGGCGACGGCGACGGCCAGATGATCTGCGCGGGGGACTGCGACGACACCGATCCGGCGGTCTACCTCGGCGCGCCGGAGCTGTGCGACGGGATCGACAACAACTGCGACGGCGACGTCGGCGACGAGGAGCTCGACGCGGACGGCGACGGCTACACGCCCTGCGCGGGGGACTGCGACGACACCAGCGCCGCGGTCTACCCCGGCGCGGCGGAGATCTGCGACGGGCTGGACGACGACTGCGACGGCGTGCTGCCCGCCGACGAGTGGGACGCCGACGGCGACGGCCAGTGGGCCTGCAACGGGGACTGCGACGACGGCGAGCCGACGGTCCACGCCGGGGCGCCGGAGCTGTGCGACGGGCTGGACAACGACTGCGACGGGGTCGTCCCGGCCGACGAGGTCGACGCGGACGGCGACGGGTTCCTGGCGTGCGCGGAGTGCGACGACGGCGACCCGCTGACCTACCCCGGGGCGCCGGAGCTGTGCGACGGGCTGGACAACGACTGCGACGGGGTCGTCCCGGCCGACGAGCTCGACACCGACGGCGACGGGTTCCGGGGCTGCGACGGGGACTGCGACGACGGCGACCCGCTGACCTACCCCGGGGCGCCGGAGCTGTGCGACGAGCAGGACAACGACTGTGACGGCGACGTGGACGAGGGCGTCGACGACGACCTCGACGGCGACGGCTACTCGGCCTGCGACGGCGACTGGGTTATGTTTCTCAGGAATATACTTTATGGCCTCACCTAAATGTTTTAGAAAATT
>CAZOYV010000174.1:0-439 GCA_964584075.1 uncultured Rickettsiales bacterium
GCCTACCGCAGTCTCAGGACTGCCCACCTTCCACCGCGCTTATTCCAGGGCTAGGGATGCGACGCCTCGGCGCGCCAGGTCACGGTGCGCGTTCCCCCCGCCTCGATCCGGACCGTCTCCTCCCGCGACCAGCCCAGCGGCGCGTTGGACGCCCGCACCACGTGGGGGCCGGCCTCCAGGACGTGCCCGACCACCGGCGTGCGGCCCAGCGCGCGGCCGTCCACCGCCACCTCGGCCCAGGGGTGGACGCGCACGGTCAGCGTGCCGGTGGTGGGCGCTGGCAGGGGAGTGGGGGATTCCATCTCGTCCGGATCGACGGACCGCTCGCTCTCGGACTCGCCCTCGATCTCGAGTTCCGAGCCGTCCTCGACCTCGGCCTCGGAGTCGGCCTCGGAGTCGGCCTCGGAGTCGGCCTCGGAGTCGGCCTCGGAGTCGGCCT
>CAZOYV010000174.1:539-18829 GCA_964584075.1 uncultured Rickettsiales bacterium
CGGAGCCGGCCTCGAACGCGGCCTCGGACCCTGTCTCGACCCCGACCCCGGCCTCATCCGGATCGCCGGACCACCCGCCATCCCGCCACCCCAGCGGGTCCAGCCCCACGACCCCCAGCGCCGCCATCGCCAGCGCCCCCAGCAGCAGGCCGCCCAGCGCCAGCAGCCAGCCCCGCCGCGGGGCGGCCGGGGGTTCCTCGGCGACGTCCCCGGCCGCGCCGGTCCCCGGTGGCGCCGGCGCCGTGGTGTGCGCCGGGCCGGGGAGCACCGGCGGGGGCTCCTCGATCTCCGAGAGATCCTCGCTCATCCGCCGCAGCTGGGCGCCGCGCAGCGACTGCTGGACCGCGTCGGACATCTCCTGGTCCAGCTCCGTGGCGGCGGCCGGCGGCGGCTCCTCGGCGTCGGCGAGGGCCAGCGCCGGGGAGGCGAGGAACGCCTGGACCAGCATCGCCGGGGGGTGTGGGACGCTGGCGTGGAAGTAGCCGTCGAGCTCGCGGACCAGCTCCAGCGGGGACCCGAAGCGCTCGGCCGGCTCCTTGCGCAGGCAGCGCAGCACCGCGGCCTCGAGCAGGGGGTCGAGGTCGTCGCGCCGATCGGCCAGCGGCGGCGGCTCGTCCTCGAGGATCGCGCGGCAGATCTCGAAGTCCGTGGCGCCGCGGAACGGCCGCTGCCCGGCCAGCAGCTCGTAGCCGACGATGCCCAGCGAGAACAGGTCGGAGCGGGGGTCGAGCTCGCCGACGCGGATCTGCTCCGGCGAGGCGTAGGCGTACTTGCCGACGAACAGCCCGGTGACGGTGCGGGTCTCGCGCATCGCGGCCTTGGCCACGCCGAAGTCGATCAGCTTGGGCACGCCGTCGGCGGAGACCAGCACGTTGGACGGGCTGATGTCGCGGTGTACCAGGTCCAGCGGCCGGCCCCCGGGATCGGTGGCGTCGGCCATGTAGGCCAGCGCCGAGGCGATGCCGTGCAGGAAGTAGGCGGCCACCGGCGAGGGGATCGGCACCCCGGCGTGCCGGCTGGCGGCCACGATCTGCCGCAGGTCGGGCCCCTCGACGGCCTCGAAGAAGATGTAGTGGCTGCCGCCGAGCTCGCGGTAGTCCAGGACCCGCACGATGTGGCCGTGGCGCAGCTGCAGCCCCAGCCGCGCCTCGTCGCGGAAGCGCAGCACGTACTCCTCGTGACGCGCGTGGCGCGCCAGCATGCGCTTGACGACCACGCGCGTCCGACCGCCCGCGACCCCGACGCGGTCGGCGAGGAACAGCTCGCCCATGCCCCCGCGGGCCAGCCAGCGCGGCTCCTCGAGGCCGAGTTCGGCGGGTAGCTCGGACACCCGGACCCTCCCGTGGTCGAGCTGTCATGGTACCGCCCCCGCCACGGCGAGATCACGCCGCGTGGTAGCATCGGGGCCGTGCTTGCACCCCTTCGAGCGGCCATGCTCGGTGCCGTGCTCGCGGCGCTCGTCGCGCCGCTGCCGGCCCGCGCCGGCCGCGTGCTGTTGCTGGACGCCAGCGAGCCCGCCGGCGCGGCCGGGGCCCCGCTGGCGCAGACCGCCGACGCGCTGGCCGGGCCCCCCCCCGTGGAGGTCGAGGGCGCGGCGTTCGTGGCGTCCCTGCCGGGCGAGGTCCCGGCGCTGGTGGCCACCGAGGACATCGACGAGCTGCTGGACCGCGCCGGGCAGCACTACGACGCCTTCGAGCCCGACGCGGCGGTGGCCACGCTGTCGGAGGCGACCACGCTGATCGCCGCCCTCGAGGGCAGCGAGCTGGGCCCGATCCAGCTGCGCTTCCACTGGCTCTCGACGCTGGCCGAGATGGGGCGCGGCCACCACGCCGAGGCCGAGCCGCACCTGCTCGCCATCGCCCGCCTGGCCCCGTGGTGGGAGCCGCCCCAGGGCTACCTGACCCCCGAGCTCGAGGAGTACGCCGGCGAGCAGCTCGAGACGGCCCGGGACGGGGGCGCGGTGGTGGACGCGCAGTCGCTCCCCGCCGAGGCCCGCGCCTGGGTCGACGGCTTCCCGCTGCAGGGCGGCACGCTGCAGGTGTCGCCCGGGCGGCACCTCGTGCGCGTCGAGCAGCCGGGGTTCGCCACGGTCCTGCGCTGGGTCGAGCTGCCGGCCGGGACCCGCTTCGGGGTCCCCTCCCCGACGCTGGCGGCCTGGACCGCCGTGACGCGGGCGCGGGTGCGGGGCTCGATGGGCGGGGCGCCCGAGCCGCTCGTCGCCGACGTGCTGACCCGGCTGGGGCGCCAGGCCGGGGTCGACCTGGTGGTGGTCGTCACCGCCGCTCCCGCGGACACCCTGCAGGCCGCGGTGCTGCGCCCGGGCGAGGACGGCTGGGCCGAGCCCCCGGCCGCCACGACCCCCGAGAAGCTCGCCCGCCGCATCCGCGCGCTGGACAGGCCGGCCGGAGGTGAGCTGGTGCGGCGCCCGGTGGTCCCGGTGGCCCACGCCGCGGTGGGGGCCGGCGGCCGGGTGGTGGGCGACGTGGCCCCGGCGCTGGTGGCGGCCAGCGGCGGTCCCTCGATCGACGTCGGCGGCGGCATCTCGATCCGCGACCGGCTGGAGATCCGGGCCAGCGTGGGCCTCGAGGTCCAGGCCCAGACCACGCTGGAGGCCCGCGGCTTCGGGGGGGCCGTGGATGCGCGGCAGCGTGGGGTGCTCGGCCACGCCGGGGTGGTGATCGGGCCGCGGGTCCCGCTGGGCGAGCCCGCGGCGTTGTGGGCCCACGCCGGGATCGGGCTGGCGCTGGGGTGGATGGGCACCGCGGTGGCGGGGGGCGAGCCGCAGGGGACGGTGGAGCCGGGCCTGTGGGCGGCGGGCCTGCTGGGGCTCGATCTGGCGCTGACGGACGCCCTGGTGCTGGGACCAGACCTGGGCTACCAGTACGGCGGCATCCAGCTCTACGGCGAGCTCACCGGGGGGGACGGGACCAACTACTTCTACTCCCCGGCGTTCCACGTGATCCGCGCCGGCGTGCACCTCTCGATCCGGGGGCGGTAGGGCGGCGGACCGGTCGTCAGAAGCGCGTCGTCGAGAGTGAACTGGCGGAGACGTGTGGGGACCGAACCCATGGGTGGGCGACGGAGGGGGCCGGCCGGGTTCGGTTCCCACACGTCTCGGCCAACGGAGATTCCCACAGGGGGGAGGCTTCACCCGTTCGGTACTCCATGGCCGGACCCTTCGACGTGGCCCGGTCCGGGGCACCGCACGGCACCCTCGTCCGGTACCGGACACGGATCCGGTTCAGGTACTGACCGGGGCCGTACGTCCATGCCACGATCGGCGCTGCCATGGCGCCGAGTCGAACCAGCGCTCCACGTGTCGCGTTGCCGACCCTCCACGACTCGCACCTGGAGTGGGTGGACGCCGGCGCCCGTACCGATGTGGAGTCCGTTGACCCCGTGTCGCGGCGCGCCGGCTACTCCATCGGCGGCGCGATCACCGGCGGCTTGCCCGGCACCTCGCGGTAGGTGATCAGCGGCGGGTCGGCGATCGGGCACACGAACGAGCAGATCATGCACGCCAGGCAGCGGTCCTCCTCGTGGCGCGGGCGGCGCTGCTCGGCGTCCCACTGCAGGCACTGGCCGCCGGCGTCGCGGCACACGACGTGGCACTGGCCGCAGCCCACACAGCGGTCGAGATCGAACTGCGCGATGCCCTGGCGGGTCAGGTCGAACTGGTCGGTGGGGCGGACATGGGGCAGCGCCCCGCCGACGAACTGCTCGACCCGCTCGAAGCCGTGCTGCTCCATGAAGTAGCCCATGCCGTCGAGGATGTCCTCGACGATGCGGTAGCCGTAGTGGATCACGCCGGTGGTGATCTGCACCGTGCCCGCCCCGCACAGCAGGTACTCCACCGCGTCGATCCAGGTCTCGATCCCGCCCATCCCGGAGATGGGGATCCCCAGCTGCGGGTCCTGGGCCATCTGCGCCACGCAGCGCAGGCCGATGGGCTTGACCGCCGGGCCGGAGTAGCCGCTCATCGCGCTCATCCCGCCCACGTTGGGGCGCGGCACGAAGTCGTCCATCGAGATCCCGGTCAGCGCGCTGACGGTGTTGATCGCCGCCAGCCCGTCCGCCCCGCCGGCCTTGGCCGAGCGCGCCGGCTCGCAGATGTCGGTGACGTTGGGGGTCATCTTGGCCAGCACCGGGATCCCCACCGCCTCCTTGACCACCGCGCTGAACTGCTCCACGAGGTCGAAGGCCTGGCCGACCTTCATCCCCGAGCCCTCGACCGTCATGTGCGGGCAGCTGAAGTTGAGCTCCAGCAGGTCGGCGCCGGCGTCCTCGCACTCCACCGCCAGCCGCCGCCACTCGTCGGTGGAGAACCCCATGATCGAGGCGATCACGCGGTGCTCGGGCCAGTTGCGCCGCAGGTAGCGCAGGTCGGCGAGGTTGTGGGCCAGCGGGCGGTCGGAGATCTGCTCGACGTTCTGCAGGCCGATCAGCCGCTTGCTGCCGTAGTCGTAGCCCGCCATCCGCGGGGCCGGGTGGACGATCGGGGTGTCGCCGGTGGCGATCGTCTTGAACGCCACGCCGGCGAACCCCGCGTCGAACGCGCGGCCGACCATCTCGCCGGTGTTGGACACCGGGGAGCTGCTCAGCAGCACCGGGTTGAGGAACCGCACGCCGCAGAAGTCGACGCCGAGATCGCGGGTCATGGCGACACCTCCCCTCGCATCGCGCGGGCCATCGCGGCCGCCGCGCGCTGGCCGTCGGCCACCGCCTCGACCACCAGCGCCGGGCCGCGCACCGCGTCGCCGCCGGCGAAGACGCGGTCCACCGGGGTGGCGCCGGTCTCGCCGCGGACCACCACCCGCCCCGCCCCGTCGAGCCCGCCGGGCAGCAGCCGCGACAGGCCCTCCGCGGGCCGCTGGCCGATGGCCTCGACCACCACCTCGGCGGGGATCACGTGCTCCGAGCCGGGGATCGCCACCGGGCTGCGGCGCCCGGACTCGTCGGGCGGCCCCAGCCGGGTGCGCTGGACCCGCACCCCGGTCAACCGCCCGCCGTCCCGCTCGTAGGCCTGCGGCTGGGTCAGCACCACGAAGTGCACGCCGGCGCGCAGGGCGTCGAGCTTCTCCCCGGCGTCGCCGGGCATCTGGCCGAACGAGCGCCGGTACAGCAGGTACACCGCGGCGGCCCCCAGCCGCTGGGCGGTGACCGCCGCGTCCATCGCGGTGTCGCCGCCGCCGATCACGGCCACCTCCCGACCCGCCACGGCGGACTCCACCGCCCCGCGCTCGGCGCGGCTGCGGGCCAGGAACGCCATCGCGTCCCACACGCCGTCGCCGTCGCGGCCGGGCACGTCGAGGTGCACCGCCTCCCACGCCCCGGTGGCCAGGTAGACGCCGGCGAAGCCCTCGCCGAGCAGGGCGTCGAGGTCCGCCCGCGTCTCCACCGCGCGGTCGCCGACGAAGGTCACGCCCAGCGCCGCGATGTCGTCGATCTCGCGGGGCAGGATCTCGCCCCGGTAGCGGTGCGCCGGGATCACGTGGCGGGGGATCCCTCCGGGGGTCGGAAGCCGGTCGAAGACCGTCACCGCGAACCCGTCCAGCGCCAGCGCCGCGGCGCAGGCCAGCCCCGAGGGCCCGGCGCCGACCACCGCCGCACGGAGCCCGCACGCCGACGCCGCCTGCCACGGCACGAAGCCCATCTGCCAGCCGAGCTCCACGAGGAAGCGCTGCAGCCCGCCGATGTCGATCGGGCGGTCCAGCCCCGCGGCGGTGCAGCCCCGCTGGCACAGCTCGGCGGTGGGGCACAGCGCCCCGCACACCCCGCCGAGCACGTTGTTGCGCCGCACCGTGGCGATGGCGCCCTTGACGTTGCGCATCCGCAGCTGGCGGATGAACTTGCCCGGGTCGGTGCCCGCGGGGCAGCCGGCGCTGCAGGGTGGGTCGTGGCACAGCAGGCAGCGGGCCGCCTCGGCCATGGCACGGTCCATGGAGTAGCCGTCGCTCATCGGCAATTCCGTTCGAGTCCGTCGTTCGAGAAGTCGGGGCCCCTCATCCAGGCCGGCGAGCAGCGTATCACCGTGGCAGCGGGGTTCCCAGGCGGCCGGCCCCGGCGGGCCGCGAGACTTCCCGGCGCGGGGAGGGGGCGACGCTGGTAGAGTGGACCCCAGGGAGGCTCCCGGCGATGTCCGATCCGCAAGGCAGGAGCGCCGTCCCGATCCCGGTGGGCCTGCAGACCCTGCTGCGGCTGGCGGCCGTGGACCCGGCGTTCCGCGAAGAGCTCGTGGCGCGGCGGGCCGCGGTGGCCGAGGCCGCCTCGGTGGCGCTGACCCCCAGCGAGCGGGCGATCCTGGTCGCGCTGCCCGACGAGCAGCTGGGCCAGATGGCCGAGCAGATGCCTCCGCCGCCCAGCGCCCGGCGGGCGTTCCTGCGGCAGACCGCGGCCACGGCGGTGGTGCTGCTCGGGGGCGCCGCGGTGGCCGCGACGGTGGAGGCCTGCTGCGCGGACGAGGCGCCGATCCACCGCCCGGACATCCGCGAGATGGACACGGCCGGGGGGGCCGCGCCGGACTGGCCGGACGAGCCCGTCGGGGAGGACGACGACTCGGCGGAGGCGCAGGAGCGACCGGACATCCGCGAGATGGACATCGGCGGCGGCGCGGCGCCGGACACGCCCCCGGACCGCCCCGAGACGACCACGATGCCCACCCGCGGCGGCGCCGCGCCCGACATGCCGGGCGGGCACTGATCCCCGCTCCGCCGCCCGGTCCCGCTTTCTGGCGCCCGCCGCTGGCCCCCGCCCGGCCCGCCGTGAGATGATCGGAATTCCCGAAAAGCCCGAGCGAGGGAGCGCGCCACATGGGGGAGGGGCCCCGCAACGAGTCCCGCCGTCAGACCACCGTGATGCCCGTGGCGCGCAAGGGCGGCGGCGGGGGCGACGCCCAGGCCCGGTTCGGGATGTGGGGCGGGGTGTTCACGCCCTGCGTGCTGACGATCCTCGGCGTGATCATGTTCATGCGCGCCGGGTTCGTGGTCGGCCACAGCGGGCTGTACCTGGCGCTGGCGATCCTCGTGATCGCCAAGGCGATCACGACGCTGACGTCGTTCAGCCTGTCCGCCATCGCGACCAACACCAAGCTCAAGGGCGGCGGGGTCTACTACATGATCTCGCGGGTGCTCGGGCCCGACTTCGGCGGGGCGATCGGGATCACGCTGTACGTCGCGCAGGCGGTCGCGGTGGCGTTCTACGCGATCGGGTTCACCGAGGCGCTGATGGACACGATCACGCCCCTGCTGAGCCAGATCTCGATCGGCGAGGTCAGCGCCGCCGAGGCGGCCCGCACCTTCAAGGTGCCCCAGATCCTCGCCACCGCCACGGTGGCCGGCACCTTCGCGCTGACGTTCCGCGGGGCCGACATCGCGATCAAGGTCCAGTACTTCGTGCTCGGCATCCTGATCCTGTCGGTGGCCAGCTTCCTGCTCGGCGGGGCGCTGCGCTTCGACCCCGAGCTGCTGGCCCACAACTCGGGCCCCAACTTCAGCGACGGGATCTCGTTCTGGCTGGCGTTCGCGATCTTCTTCCCCGCCACCACCGGGATCGCCGCCGGCGCCAACATGTCCGGCGATCTGAAGGACCCGGCCAAGTCGCTGCCCACCGGGACCCTGCTGGCGGTGGGGTTCACCGCGGTGATCTACGTCGCCCAGATCGTGCTCACCGCCGGGGCGATGCCCACCGACCAGCTCAAGGGCAACGCGTTCCTGGCGCTGCAGGTGATGAGCGTGTTCGGGCCGCTGGTCGTGCTGGGGGTGTTCGCCGCGACGCTGAGCTCGGCGCTGGGCAGCTTCCTCGGCGCCCCGCGGATCCTGCAGGCGATGGGCAAGGACCGGCTGCTGCAGGTCCTGACGTTCTTCGGCAAGGGCTCGGGCCCGACCAACGAGCCACGGCGGGCCACGATCCTGACGCTGATCATCGCGGTGGCGGTGATCTGGGCCGGCGACCTCAACGCCGTCGCCGAGGTGATCTCGATGTTCTTCCTGATCGCCTACGGGATGATCAACCTGTCGGCGTTCGTGGAGTCCAAGAGCGCCAACCCGACCTTCCGCCCGACGTTCAAGTACTTCCACTGGTCGCTGGCGCTGGCCGGGGCGATCGGCTGCGGCGTCGCGATGATCAAGATCAACGAGACGTACGCCCTGGTGGCGATGGCGATCGCCGCGATCGTCTACTTCTACCTGCGCAAGAAGGACATCCAGACCAGCTGGGGCGACGCCAAGCGCGGCTACATCTTCCAGTCCACCCGCGCCAACCTGATGTACCTCGAGCAGAACCCGACCCACCCCAAGAACTGGCGGCCGATCCTGGTGGGGCTGACCGACGACCCGATGCGCGACCGCCAGATGATCCGGGTCGGTGCGTGGCTCGAGAGCCAGCGCGGGCTGTACACCGTGACCCACATCGCGACCCGCTCCGAGGAGGACCGCTCCGACCTGCTGCGCACCGCACGCCACGCCCGCGAGGACCTGCGCCGCCAGCTCGAGGCCGACGAGATCACCGCGTTCCACGAGGTGGTCTGCGTCGACGAGTTCCACGAGGGGCTGTTCGTGTTCCTGCAGAGCTACAGCATCGGCGGGCTGCGCCCCAACTCGCTGCTGCTGACGCTGCCGCCCAGGGCCGAGGAGCAGCGCCGCGAGCAGTTCCTCGGCTGCATCGACGTGATCTCCGACTTCGACCTCAACCTGTCGATCCTCAAGCCCGGCGACATCTCCCCGCGCAAGAAGGTGCGCACCATCGACATGTGGTGGCGCGGGTACCAGAACGGCTCGCTGATGGCGCTGCTGGCCTACCTGATGACGCTGGACGACGCCTGGAGCGGGGCGCGGATCCGGATCATGCGCATCGTGCGCTCCGACCGCGAGGAGCAGGACGCGATCGAGGAGCTCGGCGAGCTGGTCCAGAACGCCCGGATGAACGCCCGCGTCCAGGTGATCCGCAGCGATCGGTCGCCGCTGGAGCTGATCGCCGAGCGCTCCGGCCCCAAGGCCGACCTGGTGCTGCTCGGGATGGTCGCCAGCTCCGGCGAGGACTTCCGCAAGTACCTCGAGGTGATGGACCCGGTGCTGGAGCGGCTGCCGACCACCGTGCTGGTGGCGTCCAACGGCGAGGCCGACGTGTTCGCGTAGACGGGCCTCAGCCCCGCGCGAACCACCACCTGGCCAGCAGATCGGAGACCAGGAACGCCGCCCACAGGATCACGAAGATCCAGCCCACGACGCCGCCGCCGGAGAGCCGGAGCTTCACTCCTCCTCCAGCTCCTGCAGCAGCTGGTCCATCGGGGCGACGTCGCCGTCGTCGATCACGATCACGCCGCCGCCGCCCGCCGGCGCGGGGTCCGCGGGGGTCGGGCCCGACGGGGTCGCCGGGGTGGCGGGGACCGCGGGGCGGGACGCGGGGGTCGGGGACGCGGCCGCGGGGCGGGACGCGGCGCCGGACGGCGCCCTGGGGATCGACACCGGCGCCGGGGGCTGGCTGGTGTCCTCGGCGGCGGCCTCCTGGGGCACGCGCCAGTGGTCCTTGCCGTCCAGCCAGCGGCGGTAGCGGTCGAAGGTCCAGGCGCCGTCACGGGCGCCGGTCTCCATCGCGCCCTGGAGCTTGAAGAACCGGCCCTCGCGGACGATGTTGCGCGCCGCGTCGGTGGCGATCAGGACCTCGCACTCGGGGACCCGCAGGCCCACGTCGTGGCGGTACACCAGCCGCTGGGCCAGCCCGGCGATCAGCACGTCGGCGAGCTGGGCGCGGACGGCGCCCTGGGCCTCGGCGGGGAACGAGGCGACCAGCCGCTGCAGCGCCTCGGAGACGGTGGCGCTGTGCATCGTGGCCAGCACCAGGTGGCCGGTCTCGGCGGCGTCCAGCGTCAGCTGCATCGTCTCGCGGCGGCGCATCTCGCCGACGACGAGCACGTCGGGGTCCTCGCGCAGCGCGTCGAGCAGGCCCTGCTCGTAGCTCGGCGTGTCGCGGCCGACCTCGCGCTGGCGCACGAACGCGCGGCGCGGGCGGACGTGGTACTCGATGGGGTTCTCCAGCGTCAGCACGTGCCGCGGGGGGCCGACGTTGACCTCGTGGATCAGCGCCGCGAGCGTGGTGGTCTTGCCCGAGCCGGTGGGGCCGCAGACCAGGATCAGGCCGTGGTCGCGCTGCACCAGGCGCTTCAGATCGGGGTGCAGGTTGAGCGTCTCCAGCGTGGGCTGGAACCCGGCCAGCAGGCGCACCGCGAGCCCGATCCCGCGGGACGTGATCAGCACGTTGATCCGGCAGTGCACGCCGCGGATCAGGCGCGAGCCGTCGAACGAGCGGCGCTGCACGAAGTCCGGCCAGCTGGCGTCGCCGACGACCTTGCGCGCGATCGCCAGCGTGGCCTCGCCGGACAGCGGCTCGCCGGTGGTCTGCAGCTTGCCGCGGACGCGGATCGCGGCCGGCAGCCCGGCCTCGAGGTGCAGGTCGGACGCCCCGGCCTCCTTGGCGATGGCCACGAGGGAGTCGAGGTTCACGGGTGCTCCTCCTTCCGGTGGGGATCGGAGAGCAAGCCGCGTGCCAGGCGCGGCCGGGCCGATCCCCGCGATCGACGGACCCCTGGGGGCCCCGCGGGTGACACGCTGTCGCGCGGGCCGATCCCCGGGGACATCCTGGCACGCGCCCGGCGGGGTCCGCGACGGACTCAGAACACGCCGTGCTCGTGGAGGACCCGCACGCCGATCCCGACCAGCACCAGCCCGCCGGCGATCCCGGCGTAGCGCGACAGCGGGAAGCGCCGCCCGACGTAGGCGCCGAGGTGGATCCCCACCGCGGTGAAGACCAGCGCGACCACGCCGATGATCAGCGCCGGGAACCACACCGACAGCTGCAGGACCGCCAGGCTCAGCCCCACCGCCAGCGCGTCGATGCTGGTCGCCACCGAGAGCATCACCATCGTCATGCCCCGGGTCGGCTCGCTGTCCCTGCGCTCCTCGCCGTCGCCCCGCACCGACTCGACGATCAGCCGCACGCCGATCAGGGTCAGCAGCCCGAACGCGACCCAGTGATCGAAGGCCTCGATCCAGTGCTGGATCGTCAGGCCGGCGGCCCAGCCGAGGATCGGCATCAGCGCCTGGAACAGCCCGAAGTGCCACGACAGCCGGAAGGTCTGGCGCGCGCTGACCTCGCGCAGGGTCACCCCCGCCGCCACGGAGACGGCGAAGGCGTCCATCGCCAGGGCGACGGCGATGGCCAGGAGCTCGACGGTGGTCACGGGGCGTCAGTCTGCCCCGCGGGCGCGTCCCGTGTCACGAGGCTGTACAGCGTGGGCAGCACGATCAGGGTCAGCGCGGTGGCCCCGATCAGGCCGCCGATCACCACCACCGCCAGCGGGCGCTGGATGTCCGAGCCGGCCCCGGCGGCGAACAGCAGCGGGGTCAGCGCCAGCACCGTGGTCGTGGCGGTCATCATCAGCGGCCGCAGCCGCAGCGCGCAGCCCTGCCGCACCGCCTCGCGCACCGGCACCCCGCGGGCCCGCAGCTGCTCGAAGAACGTCACCAGCACGGTGCCGTTCTGCACCGCGGTGCCGAACAGCGCGATGAAGCCCACCGCGGCGGAGACCGACAGCGGGATCCCCAGCGCCAGCAGGCCGATGGCGCCGCCGACGAGGGCGAACGGCAGGTTGGCGATCACCAGCAGCGCCGGCCGCGGCGAGCCCAGCGCGCTCAGCAGCAGCAGGAAGATCAGCCCGATCGCCACGGGCACCACCACCGACAGCCGCGCCATCGCCCGGCGCTGGCTCTCGAACGTGCCGCCGTAGTCGATCCAGTAGCCGTCGGGCAGCGCGGCCTCGAGCCCGGCCAGCTCCCGCTGCGCCTCGGCCACGAACGAGCCGAGGTCACGGCCGCGCACGTTGGCCTCGACGGTGACGCGGCGCACGCCGTTCTCGCGGGTGATCTGGGCGGGGCCCTCCACCCGCGCCACGGAGGCCACCTGGCCCAGCGGCACGGTGCCGCCGTCGGGGGTGGTCAACAGGATCCTCCGCAGCGCGTCCAGATCGTCGCGGTCCCCCGGGGGGAACCGCACGGTGACTTCGACCCGCTGCTGGCCCTCCACCAGCGTGGTCACCGCCTGGCCGCCGACCGCCATCTCGATCGCCTCGTTGACGTCGGCGACGGCGAGGTGGTGGCGAGCCAGCGCGCGGCGGTCGGGGGCCACCTCGATCTGGCTCAGCCCGGTGATCTGCTCCACCGAGACGTCGGCGGCGCCGTCGATGTCCTGCAGCACCGCCGAGACCTGCTCGGCCTGCTCGCGCAGCTCATCGAGATCGGGGCCGAAGACCTTCACCGCGAGATCGGTCTTGATCCCGCTGATCAGCTCGTTGACCCGCAGCGCGATGGGCTGGCTGAAGGCCAGGCGCACGCCGGGGATCACGCTCAGCCGCTGCTCCACGACCCCGACCATCTCGGCCCGCGAGCGCAGCCCCGACAGCGGACCCGGCCGCCGCAGCATGATCATCAGGTCGGTCTGCTCGGGCCCCATCGGGTCCTCGCTGACCAGCGCCCGCCCGGTCTTGGAGACCACCGTCTCCACCTCGGGCAGGTCGACCAGCAGCTGCTCCATCGCCGTGGCGGTGCGCGCCGAGCCGGCGATCGAGGCGTCGGACACGCGCACCGCGTTGATCGCGATCGCGCCCTCGTCCATCACCGGCATGAACTCGGTGCCCAGCAGCGGCAGCAGCGCCAGCGACCCGGCCAGCACCACGCCGGTGATCCCCAGCGTCCACCGCGGCCGCGCCAGGGCCCGCTCCAGCACCCGCTGGTACGGCCCCGCCAGCGGCACCGTCCGCTCCCGCCGCTGGCGACCGCCGAGCACCACCGTCGCCGCCGCCGGGATCGCCGTCAGCGCCACGGCCAGCGAGGCCGCCATCGCCAGCATCATCGTCCACGCCAGCGGGCGGAACAGCTTGCCCTCGACCCCGGTCAGGGTCAGCAGCGGGACCATCACGATCACCACGATCGCCACCGAGAACGTGATCGGCCGCGCCACCTCGCGCACGCCGTCCAGCACCGCCCGCGGCACCGGGGTCTCCGGATCGCGTGCCCGCGCGTGGCGGATCGCGTTCTCCACCACCACGATCGAGGCGTCGGCCACCATCCCGATGCAGATCGCCAGCCCGCCGAGGCTCATCAGGTTGGCGGTGATGCCCTGCCAGCCCATCAGCAGGAACGTGGCCAGCGCGGTCAGCGGCAGGCTCGACGCCACCAGGGCCGCGGCGCGCACGTCGCGCAGCACCAGCAGCAGCACCCCGATCACCAGCGCCCCGCCCAGCAGCAGCGCCGTGGCGACCGTGGAGATGCAGGCCTGGACCAGATCGGTGCGGTCGTAGAACGGCTCGATCGTCACGCCGTCGGGCAGCGCGGCCTCGATCCGCGGCATCGCCTGCTTGACCCGCTCGACCACCTCGCGGGCGTTGGCCCCGCGCAGCATGATCACCATCCCCGCCACCGCCTCGCCGTGGCCGTCGCGGGTCACCGCGCCCAGCCGCGGCGCCGGGCCGACGCGGATCTCGGCCACGTCGCGCACCGTCACCGGCGTGCCGTCGCGGGCGACCAGCACCACCTGCTCCAGATCGGCCGCCGAGGTCGCCAGCCCCACGCTGCGCACGCTGGCCTGGGTCCAGCCCTGCTCCAGGTAGCCCCCGCCGGCGTTGGCGTTGGACGCCGCCAGCGCGTCGGCCACGTCCTGGATCGTCAGGCCGTACTCGAGCAGGTCGGCGGGGCGTACGACCACGTGCACCTGGCGCACGAAGCCGCCGAAGCTGTTGACCTCGTCGACCCCGGCCAGGGCCCGCAGCTGCGGCGCGATGACCCAGTCCTGCAGCGAGCGCAGCGCCATCGCGTCGTGCTGTTCGCTGTGCAGCGTGTACTGGTAGACCTCCCCCAGCCCGGTGGCGATCGGCCCCATCTCGGACTCCACCCCCTCGGGCAGGCTGTCCGCGGCCTGCACCAGCCGCTGGAACACCATGTCGCGGGCCTGGTACAGGTCGGCGCGGTCCTCGAAGATCACCACCATCTGGCTCAGCCCCGGCTTGGTCAGCGAGCGCACCTCGGTGACGTCGGGCAGCCCCGACAGCTCCAGCTCCATCGGGAACGTGACCTGCTGCTCCACGTCCAGCGGCGCCAGCCCCGGCGCCTCGGTGAGCACCATCACCTGGTTGTTGGACGCGTCGGGGAACGCGTCGACGGGCAGCCGCTGCCAGGCGATCACGCCGGCCAGGGCCACCACCGCGGCCCCCAGCAGGGTCACGGCGCGGTGCCGCAGCGCCAGCTCCACGATCCCGTTCATCGCGAACCTCCGGAGCTAATGCGCACAGCCGGCGCCCATCTTCTCTTTCAGCACCTCGGACTTGGCCAGGAACGACCCGTCGGCCAGCACCTCCTGGCCGGCCCGCACGTCGCCGCGGACCTCGGTGACGCCGTCCGCGGAGCGGCCCGCGACCACCGGGCGGCGGAAGAACAGGTCGCCCTCGCCGCGCACGAACACGAACGCCTGGTCGCCGTCGCGGCACACCGCCACCGAGGGCACCGTCAGGCTGCCCTCGCGCCCGGCCAGCGCCAGCGTCACGGAGCCGAACATCCCCGCCCGCAGCAGGCCGCCGGCGTTGTCCACGACGATCCGCGCGCGGGTGGTGCGGGTGGTGGGGTCCAGCGCCGCGCCGAGCACGTCGACGCTGCCGTCGAACGCCTCGCCGGGCACCGCCGGCGTGGTGAACGTCGCCGGGACCTCGCCGGCGGCCAGCGCCGCGGCCACCGTGGCCAGGTCCGCCTCGTAGACGTCGGCCCAGACCCAGACCGTGGACAGGTCGCCGACCAGGGCGGTCTCGGCCCCCGGCCCCACCAGCTCGCCGGGGGAGGCGTGCAGGTCCAGCACGGTGCCGTCCAGCGGCGCGCGCACCGCCAGCACGCCGATCGCCGCCCCGCCGCCGCCGGCCTGGATCGGGTCGATCTCGGCGCCGGTGAGCCCCATCCGCAGCAGCCGGTCGCGGGCGGTGGCCCGCTGGATCGCCGCGGCCTGCTGCTCCTGCACCGCCTGCTCGTACTCCCGCTCGCTGGTCACCCCGGCGGCGCGCAGGTCCTCCTGGCGCTGCAGCGTCTGCTCGGCCAGCCGCGCCGTGGCCTGGGCCTCGAGGTAGGCGCCGGCGGCCTCGCCCAGCTCCTGGCTGTCCAGCGTGAACAGGGTCTGGCCGCGCTTCACCTGGTCGCCGTAGTCGACCTCCAGCGCGCGCACCGTGCCGGCCACCCGCGGGCTGACGTGCACCGTGCGCAGCTGGTCGAAGCCCACCGTGGCGTTCATCTCGATCGGCAGCGCCACGTCGGCGCGCCGCACCTCGTCGAAGCTCACCAGCGCCAGCTCCACCAGCAGCGGGTCGACCCGCACCGCGCCCACCTCGTAGCGGCACTCGTCGCAGTCCACGGCGCGCGTCCCGTGCTCGCACCCGGCGGCCATCAGCTCGTCGACGGACTTCTCCAGATCGCCGCCGTGGTCGTGGCCGCCGTGGTCGTGGCCCTCGTGGCCCCCGTGGTCGTGGCCCTCGTGATCGGTCTCGCCGGCGGGGCAGCCAGCGAGCAGCAGGGGCAGCACCGCCAGCGCGGCCAGGGTGGTCCTCGTCTCAGTCCGCATCGTCGTACGCTCCGATCAGCGCCCGCGCCTGCTCCGCGGCCAGCGCGCGCTCCAGCCCGGCGTCCAGCGCCTCGAGCTGCACCTCGACCAGCACCCGCTGCGCGTCCAGCGCCTCGAGCAGGGAGACCTCCCCCGCCCGGTAGGCGACCCACAGCGCGTCGGCCGTCTTCTGCGCCGCCGGGACGATGTCGTCCTCGTAGCGGCGCGCCGCCAGGTCCGCCGAGCGGTACCCGGCCCACACCTCGTCCACGACCCGGTCCAGCTCCCGCGCCTGCAGGGTCCGCTCCAGCTCGGCGATCCGCACCCCGGCCCGGGCCTCCGCCACCGCCCCGGCGCCGGGGCTGCCCAGCGGCAGCTCGATCCCCAGCGCGCCCGTCACGGCGCGCCCGTCCAGCTCCTCGTGGTAGCCCACGCCCACGTGCAGCTCCGGCGCCACCTCCCCGCGGGCCTCGGCCAGCGCCCCCCGGGCCGCCGCCAGCGCGGCCTCGGCCACCGCCAGCCCCGGGTCCGCCGCGTGGGCCGCCGAGCGCAGCTCCTCGCCCGCGGGCGGCGCCCACGCCGCGCCGCCGCGCTCCAGCCGGTAGTCCTCGGGCAGCCCGCCCCCCAGCCAGCGGCGCAGCGCGTCGCGGTGGGCGGCCCGCGCCACCGCCGCGCGGTCCGCCTCCATCCGAGTGCGGGCCAGCTCGGTGTCGGCGCGGAAGCCCTCCAGCGGCCGGTCCTCACCCCGCTCGACGCGGACCTCCACCAGCCGCCGCAGCTCCTCGCCGTGGCGCACCGCGTCGGCCCACAGCGCCGCCGCGTCCTGATCGCGCAGCAGCGCCAGGTACTGGCCGCGGGCCTGCAGCACCACGGCGCGCCAGGCCCCGCGCTGGCCGGCCACGGCCGCGTCCCGCTCGGCCGTCGCCGCCGCCACCCGCCCCCCGATCACCGCGGGGAACGGCAGGTCGCTGCCCAGCGCCACCCCCCACACCGGCCGCTGCTCGCCGCCGTCGTACGACCACGCCTGGCCCAGCTCCCCCTCCAGCTCGGGGTTGGGCCCGCCCCGCGCGGCGAGCCGCCGCCCCTCCGCGGCGTCCACCTCCGCGGCGGCCACCGCCACCCGCGGGTGGTCCCGCAGCAGGCCCTCGATCTGCTCCCAGGTCACGGTCGGCGGGTCCGCCCCCTCGGCCGCCATCGCGGCGGCGGGCAGCGAGACCAGCGCGCACAGCGCGATCCACGCTCGCATCGCGTTCCTCCAGCGGGCACACGGCGCCCGCACGGTCGTCGTCGTCAGGGGAGAGAGGGGATCGTCAGGCCCGCGGAGGGGGCCGGTCGGTGTCCAGGTATCCCGGCGCGGGGCAGCGCTGCGAGGCGGGCCGCTGCGGGACCGTCGTCGCCGCGGGTGCGGGCGCCTCCGCGGTGACCACGGCGGCGCGCGGGGCGTGGCACGGGCAGCGGCAGGGGCCGTCGTGGAGGTCCCGGTCCGGGTCCTCGTCCCCCGCCGGCGGGGCCCAGTGTTCGTCGTGGAGCCCGTCCCCGTCGTCGTGGGAGCGGTGGTGGCACGCGATCCCGCCCGCGTCCTCGTGGGCGTGGCACGGCGTGGCCACCGGCAGCAGCTGGGCCACCAGCGCCAGGGCGAGCGCGATCGGGGTCACGGCGCGGAACATCACGAAGTCCGTCGTCTTTGTAACCTAGCGCGGCCGGCGACGGAAGCAAGCTCCGGTGAGAACGGCTACGGCACCCCGTACTGGATGTGGTCGGTCTCGATCCCGCCGAGGGTGTTCCAGATCGTGAAGCCGGTGACGCCCACCGGCGCGATCACGCCGAAGAACCGGTCCTCGCCGGTGGTGCCGTAGTAGCTGTTGTCGGGGAAGTCGACGTCGGAGAACGGCCCCACCTGCCCCAGCGAGCCGCAGGCCCACTGGGCCTCGAAGTAGATCTCGCCGCCGCCGTCGGTCCACACCACGCCGACGTGGGTCGGCAGCCCGCCGAGGACCTTGGCGTCGAACAGGTAGGTGATCGACCCGCCGGCCCACCACGACAGGCAGGTCTCGCAGTCGCCGTCGGTGGGGTCGCCGTCGTCGCCGTCCACCGAGTCCACCAGCGCCTGGCCGCCGTAGTTGGACAGCTCGCCGCCCTGGGGCAGCAGCCCGGGCGCGTCCGCGAGGCCGTCCTCGTGGTCCTCGAGGTGGAACCAGGCGAAGGTCGCCGGGTCCCACGGGCTGTCCAGCTGCTCGAGGTAGGGGTCGGGGCCCAGGTAGGTCCCGGCGACGCTGCCCTCGTCGGCGCCGTCGCAGTCGTTGTCGATGCCGTCGCACAGCTCCGGGGCGCCGGGGTAGACGGTGTCGTCGCCGTCGTCGCAGTCGCCGGCCTGGTCCGAGGTGTCCGGCGGCTGCTGGCAGGTCGCGGTGCCCTTGCCCGCGCCGTAGCCGTCGTGGTCGGCGTCGCCGTAGTAGGTCGGGGCGTCGACGTCGTCGTCCGCGTCGTCGATCAGCCCGTCGCAGTCGTTGTCGACGCCGTCGCAGACCTCGGTGGCGTCGGGGTGGATCGCGGCGTCGCCGTCGTCGCAGTCGACGTCGTCGGTGTAGCCGTCGCCGTCGCCGTCCACCGGGGTGCTGTCGTCGTCCCCGCTGTCGTCGTCCCCGCTGTCGTCGTCCCCGCTGTCGTCG
>CAZOYV010000175.1:0-18605 GCA_964584075.1 uncultured Rickettsiales bacterium
CGTGGCGCTGCGGCACTCAGGCTCGGTCCGGGGATAGATTCACAAGCTCTGAGCCGTGCCGGGAGTCAGGGCGCGACGATCTCCACGTGGCGGGTCGGCCACCCGTTGGTGCCGTCGAGGTACGTGGGATCGCTGTCCGGCTGGACGTTCCCCCACCCGTCGGTGGCGCGGGCCCGCAGGTCCGCGGTCCCGATCTCGTCGATGGTCAGCTGCGCGGACCAGAACACCCACACGCCGTCGGCGTCGATCTGCTCGACGATCGCGGCGTCGACCCAGGTCTGGCCGTCGTCCGGGGAGACCTCGACGGCGGCGATGCGCCCGGCGCTCCACGCCGCGCCGCCGACCTCGAACGGCTCGCCGGCGGGCAGCGGCGCGCCGGTGGCGGGGAAGAAGAACCGGCTGTCGACGTCCATCGGCGGCGAGCAGTCCCAGCCGTAGATGTCCCAGTAGTCCAGGGGGATCGCGTCCACCACCTCCACGGTCGTCACCCAGCCCGGGTGCTTGACGCCGTAGTAGCCCGGCAGCACGAACCGCAGCGGGGCGCCGTGGTTGGGCGGCAGCGGCTCGCCGTTCATCGTCAGCACGCCGATCACGTCCCCGCCGACCGCCTGGTCGAGCGTCACCGAGGAGTGGTAGCCGTCCTCGGCGAGGAACCGGACCGCGGCGGCCCCGGGCTGGACCCCGACCTCGGCGAGCAGGTCGGCGAGCAGGAACCCCGACCACCGGGCGGTGTCGACGGCCTGGCCGCCGGCGGCGTTGCCGATGCACTCCACGGTCAGCGGGATCTCGACGGCGGGCAGCGCCTGCAGCTGGGCCAGGGTGAAGCTCCCGGGCTGATCGACGAGCCCGCCGACCGTCAGCGAGAAGGTCTCCGGCGGGATCGCCGGCACCGGGCCGATGTGCAGCTCGAAGAACTCGTCGTTGGCCGTGAAGAACGGCGGGAAGCTGGCCGGGGCGGTGTCGTCGTCGCCCGCGTCGTCGTCGGAGGCGTCGTCGTCGGCGCCGTCGTCGTCCGCTGCGTCGTCATCACCCGCGTCGTCGTCGTCGTCGTCGGGGAGCTGGGGGTGCTGGGGGACCTCGTCGTCCGGGTCCGGGCCGCAGCCCGCGGTGGCCAGGCCGAGGCCGAGAGCGAGGAGGACGATCGGGAGCGCGCGAGCGGGCCGGGACATACCCTGCCCCTAGGTCGCGCGCGGGCCTCCGGCAAGCTCGGCAGCGCGCAGCAGCTCGTCCAGCGGCGCCAGCCCGAAGGCGTCCTCGGCGCCGGCGGCGAGGGCGGCGAAGTCCGGCGCCTCGCGGCGGCTGTGACCCATCCGCTGGCCCAGGGCGTCGCTCCACACCCCGTGCTCGCCGTAGAACTTGCGGTACATCTGGCGGAAGAACGTGCCGCCGACGTACTCGTGGATCCGCCGCATCCGGGCGGGGTCGTTGTACACGTCGAACAGCCCCCGTAGCCACATCCGGTGGAGGTGCTCCTCGGGGAACGTCAGGTAGCCCGGATCGGCGCGCTCGCCGTAGCGCTCGATGGCGTCGTCGACCACGGTGGTGTCCAGCCCGTGCTGCAGCGCCAGGTCCCACAGCGCGGTGCCGGGGTAGGCCTCGACCTTGGCCAGCGTCGACTGGTGCGCGGCGCAGTCGCGGGCGGCGCGCAGGGTGTCCCCGACCTCCGCGGCGGTCTCGGTCGGGAAGCCGACCATGAACAGCGCGTTGACGAAGATCCCGCGCCGCTGCAGCAGCTCGATCGCCCCGATCGCGCGGTCGACCACGAGCCGCTTTCGGATCAGCTCCTGCAGCCGCGGGGTGGCGGTCTCGACGGCCACGCTCAGGGCGGTGAAGCCCATCTGCCGCAGGGCGTCGGCGGTGGGCTCGTCGAGGATGTCGCCGCGCAGCCCGGCGAAGTTCTGGAACTTGACCCGCAGGTCGCGCCGCTGCAGCTCGTCGCGGATCCCCTGGACCCGCCGCCGGTCCTGGTTGAACACGGCGTCGACGATGTCGAACCGCCGCGCGCCGTAGGTCTCGCGGAGGTGGGCGATCTCGTCCACCACGCGCCCGGGGGCGTGGGGCCGGAAGCCGCGGACGTGCTCGCAGTAGATGCACCGGTACGGGCAGTCGCGGTGGGTGAACAGCGAGGCGAACACGCCGCGGTTGCGCCGCAGGTGGCCCGGGATGTCGGCCAGGTCCCACGCCGGCATCGGCAGCGTGTCGACGTCGGCGACCAGGGCCCGCGGGGCGGTGCGCAGCACGGCGCCGTCCCCGCCGCCATGGCCCGCCAGCCGCCCCGCCGCCGCCGCCGAGGCGACCAGCCCGTCCACGTCGCGCAGCGAGCCGCCGGCGGCGACGCAGTCGACGAACTCGGTGAAGGTCCACTCGCCCTCGCCCACGGCGACGCAGTCGGCGCCGGCCGCGACGAACCGCCCGGCGTCGCTGGAGACCGACGGCCCGCCGGCGATGATCCACGCGCCGGGGCGCTCGCCGTCGACGTAGGCGCGGGCGTCGGCCAGCGCGCGCTCGAGCAGCGGGTGCTGGCGCATCGTCAGGCAGCTCAGCGCGATCACGTCGGGGGCGAAGTCGCGCAGGTGGGCGCGCCACCGGGCGTAGACGCGGTCGAGTTCGAACGGCTCCTCGGGCGGCAGGTCGAAGTCGTCGAGCAGGTACTCGCAGGGGGTCTCGCCGAACGCCCGCTGGGCCGCCGCGATGTACAGCAGCCCCAGCGGCAGGGGCCGGTAGGACACCGAGAACGGAGTCATCGAGAACTCGGCGTGGTCCTCGCCGGCGTACTGACCGGCGCTGTCCAGCAGGTTGACGCCGCCGAGCAGGACCTTGAGCCGTCTCGTCACGGTGGTCTCTCCGGGGCGGCTAGAGGGGCTCGGCGAGGGCCGGGATCCGCTCGGCCGCGTAGGAGCCGACCGCGTCGGGGTCGCGGGACCAGCGGAACTGCCAGACGGTGTCGCCCTCGCGGGTGACCTCCCAGATCCGCGAGTCGCTGCCGTCGGTGCCGATCCCCTGGGTCAGCAGCAGGTTGCCGTTGTCCAGCAGGTCGACGTCGCCCCACACGTAGGCGAACCACTCGTCGTCGGCGATGTCGCCGGGGTACTCCCAGACCAGCTCGGTGGTCTGCTGCTCGTGGTCGACGGCGTACTCCACGACGCGGCTGTACCCGCGCTCCAGCGTGCCGTTGTCGTACAGCAGGAAGTTCCCCTCGGGGGTGCGCTCGAGGCTGTGGGCCTTGGCGAACCACGGCTCGGCGGCGTCGGGGTCGCGGGCGTAGTCGCCGTCCTGGCCGATGCGCGCCAGGATCTCGCCGCTCTTGCGGTCGATCTGCAGGATCTGGCTCATCGCGTAGGAGTTGACCCACACCACGTCGGAGTCGACCACCGCGCTGTTGAAGTGGGTCCAGCCCTGGGTCGGGTCGGGGTCCGCGGGGGGCTCGAGCCAGTCGAACGCGTTCCAGGTCCAGGTCGGCTCGGCGTCGTCGTCGAGCAGGGCGATCTCGTCCCCCTGGATGTCGTCGCGCACGTCGATGAAGAACGTCAGCACCGAGCCGTCGTCGATGCGCCGGAACTCGTGGTGCATCGCGCCGTCGAGGGCCTCGTTGGACAGCGGGTCGTCGGCCTCGGGCTGCTGCGGCCCTTCCCACACCACGTCGCCGTCCAGGTCGACCTCGTGGGGGTACTCGCCGGGGGGCACGCCGGGGCCGATCAGCACCTGGCCGTCGCCCTCCCAGTACGCGAGGATGTCGGGCCGCCCCTTCTCCACGCCGTACTCGTGGTACCAGACGATGTCGCCGTCCATGTCGATCATCACCACCAGCGTCTCGGACAGCAGCCCGGTGGCGACGTTGGCGAGGGTCCAGCCGTCCTGGGCGCGGTCGGCGTCCAGCACGTCGAGCTCGTGGTTCAGCGCGGCGGGCACCGATCCGGTCTTGAACGTGAACTCCTCGGAGCGCAGCAGCGCCCCGGACTCGGTCTCGGAGACGGCCTGCAGGGCGTGCTTGGTGCCCGGCCGCATGCCGACCACCACCACCTCGTGGTCGGTGACGTACTCGTCGTCGCCGATGCGGTGGGTGCGGTCCGGATTCTCGCCGAACTCGACCCACGACGTGGCGGGCTCGGGGGTGTGCCAGCCCACGACACACGACAGCCTGCAGCCGGGGTTGACGTCGAGCGTGACGTCCTCGAGGTCGCCGTCGCGGTCCATGCAGCCGGTGAACAGCAGCGCGGCCAGGGCGAACAGCAGCGGCGCGTGGAACCATCTCATGGCGCCTATACATAGCACCCCGCGTGCGCGTCAATCCATTCCAAGCGTGCTACCGGGCCTAAGATGGATTGGGCCCACGCGGGCCCGAGGGGAGGCGGCGATGACGAACCGGTGGTGGGTCGCGGTGGGGCTGATCGCGGCGGCGGGGGTCGCGGTGGCGGCGCAACCGGGGGAGCCCGCGGAGCCGCCCTCCGAGGCGCCCGCGGCGGTGGACGAGGCGCCCCCGGCGCGCACGTCGGTGGTGCTGCTGGGCACCGGGACGCCCAACGCCGACCCCGACGCCCACGGCCCGGCGCTGGCGGTGGTGGTGGACGATCGGGCCTACCTCGTCGACGCCGGGCCGGGCGTGGTACGGCGCGCCGCGGAGGCCTACCTCGCCGGGGTCGACGCGCTGGCCGTCGAGCGCCTCGACCGGCTGTTCGTGACGCACCTGCACTCGGACCACACGCTGGGCCTGCCCGACCTGATGTTCTCGCCGTGGGTGCTGGGCCGCGACCACGCGCTGCGGGTCGTCGGGCCGCCCGGGACGGAGGCGATGGTCGAGCACCTGCAGGGGGCCTACGCCGCCGACGTGGCCAACCGGCTCCAGGGCCCCGAGCCGGCCAACGCGGAGGGCCACCTCGCGGAGGTGACCGAGTTCGAGGCCGGCGGCGAGGTGTACCGCGACGAGCGCGTCACGGTGGTGGCGTTCCCGGCGCGCCACGGGTCGTGGGACCACGCCTACGGGTTCCGGTTCTCGACGCCCGACCTGGAGGTCTGCGTCTCGGGCGACACGGCGCCGTACCCCGAGATGGGCGAGCACTACGCGGGCTGCGACATCCTGGTCCACGAGGTCTACGCCGAGGCCGGCCTGTCGGGGCGGGCCGAGGACTGGCAGGCCTACCACCGGGCGAGCCACACCTCGGGCTGCGAGCTGGGCGAGATCGCGGCCGAGGTGCAGCCGGGGCTGCTGGTGCTGACCCACGTGCTGGGCTGGGACGCCGGTCCGCTGACGCTGCTGGACGAGATCGCGGCGGCCTACGACGGGCAGGTCGTGCTGGGGCGCGACGGGACCCACGTCGGCGTGGCGGCCGGGTTCCACGGTGGCCGGGACGGGGAGCGGGAGGGCGCCTTCACGGTGCTGCCGCTTCGCTGAGGGGCGGCGCCGCGCGGCAGGCGTGGTCCTGGGGGATCGGCGCCACCGCCGGGCGGCCGTCGCGCCACACCACGTCCACGTCGCCCCACACCTCGCGCAGCAGGTCGCAGTAGTCCCGGCCGAAGGCGTCGAGGGACAGCGTCAGCGAGTCGCCGAGCTCGCTGGCGGCGAACACCAGGCGGTCGCTGGCGACCAGGTGGATCGCGGCGCCGTGGAGCTTGGCGCGGTACAGCGAGCGGCCGTCCTGCAGGCTCCACACGCCGACGGTGCCGTCCCCGAAGCCGGCCAGCAGCGTGCCGGGGGGGCCGGGCACGAGGCGCACCGCCGGGCTGGCCGGCACCTCCTCGAGCCGCAGCGGATCGCCGCTTGGCGCGAAAGGGGTATGCCCTTCACTCCAGTCCAGGAAGATGCCATCGCCTCCGGAGAAGTACGCTGAGGCCATTCCGCAGGGGCTCTACAGCCTCCAGCCTGGAGCACGAAGCCCAATCCTCGAACGCGGCAACCGGCACGACCACACACTCCCATCCAACCGACTTCGTGGCCGCTTGCTGGAGTGAAGGGCATACCCCTTTGGCGCGAAGACCTCGACGGCGCCCTCGCGGTAGCCCACCACGACGCGCCCGTCGGCCCGCCCGACGGCGGTGGCGTCGATGTCGGCCTCCAGCCGCTCCAGCTCGGCACCGCCGGCGTCGAGGCGCAGCGCCTCCCCCGGGGTCGCGACCAGGATCTCGCCGTCGGCCAGGGCGAGGGCGGTGGCGTCGCGGGCCAGCGCCGCGGCGGGCTGCTCGGGGTGGACGAGCTGGACCACGCCGTCCTCGCCGAGCACGACGCACGCCTCGGCGGTGGCGGCCAGCTGGCGCACCGCGCCGACCTCGGTCCGCGCCAGGCGGCGGTCGGCCGCCGGGTCCCAGATCTCCAGCGCACCGTCGTGGTCCAGCAGGCACAGCCGCGCGCGCCCCGCCGACGCGGCCGCCTGCCGGGCGCGGTCCTCGATCGCGCCGCGCCACGCCGGGGTCTCCCCCGCGGCGGGGGACGGCTGCGAGGCCGCGATCCAGCCCGCGTGGGTCCACAGCTCGGGGGGATCGGGCAGCAGCGCGGCGGCGTGCCACAGCGGGTGCCCGCTGGCGGCGTCCCAGGCGCGTACGGTGCCGTCGTCCCCCGCCGTCACCACGCGGTCCCCCGCGAAGCGCAGCGCGTTGACCGTGCCGCGGTGACCGTGCAGCACGACCTCCACGGTCCCCCGGGCATCGAGCAGGTAGGCCCGGCCGTCGGAGCAGGGAGCGCCGATGCGTCCCCGCCGCGGATCGACGTCGAGCATGTGGATCCGCCCGTCGAGGGGAGCGGCGAGCCGCTCCTCGCCGAGGCTGGCGTCCCACACGCGCAGCGTCTGGTCGTCCCCGCCGGAGACCAGCCGCTGACCGTCCGGCGTGAAGCGCAGGCCCCAGACGTGCCCGGCCGGGGAGGTCCACTGGCGCTGGACCCGCCCGCGGGCGGCGTCCCACACCGCGATCCGTCCGTCGTTGGCGCCGGTGGCCAGGCGCCGTCCGTCCGGGGACAGCGTCAGGGCGGTCAGGTAGTGGTCGTGGTCGCGCGAGACCTGCAGCGGCTCGCCCGTGGCCAGGTCCCAGGTCCGGACGGTGTGGTCGCCGCCGGCGGAGATCAGCACGCCCCCGTCGCCGCGATAGGCCAGCTCGTGGATCGGCCCGGCGTGCCCCTCGAGCACCCAGCGCTCCGCACCGGTCGACGTGTCCCAGACCCGGATCGTCCCGTCGATCCCCGCGGCGGCGACGGTCGCCCCGTCGGGCGCGAACGCCACGCCGAGCTGGCCGTCCTGCTGGCCGCGCAGCGTGGCCTGCGGGCGGCCGCTGGGCAGCGACCACAGCACGACGGTCCGGTCCAGGCTGGCCGAGGCGGCGACCTCGCCGCCGGGGGCGACGGCGAGCCCCGTGACCATCGCCTCGTGGCCGCGGTGGGGCGGGTCCGCGGGGGCCACGCCGGTGGCCCAGGCGTGGACCTCGTCGTCGTTGCCGCCGGAGTACAGCAGGGCGCCGTCGGGGGCGTACTCGAGCACCATGATCGAGGCCTCGTGGACGCCGAGCACGCGGTCCCCGCCGCCGTCGCCGGCCAGGTCCCACAGGCGGACGGTGTGGTCGTCGCTGCGGCTGGCCAGCGCGGTCCCGTCGGGGGAGACGCGCACCCCGCTGACGCGGTCGCGGTGGCCCCGCAGGACGCGCAGCTCGCGGCCGTCCCGCACGCTCCACTCGCGCAGCGTGCCGTCGTTGCCGGAGGTGTACAGCCGCTGGCCGTCGGGGTGGGCGACGATCTCCGTGATCCGTGACTCGTGGCCGCGGAGCGTGGCGCGCGGGGTGCCGCCGGGCAGGTCCCACAGCCGCGCCGTGCCGTCCCAGCTGCCGGACGCGAGCCAGCTGCCGTCGGGCGAGAACACCACCCGGTGGGCGGCCCGCGTGTGGCCGTCGAGGGCCAGCAGGCGCTCCCCCGTGGCCGGGTCCCACAGCGCCACGCCGCCGCGCTGGTCGCCCGTGGCGAGCCACGCGCCGGTGCTCGAGAACCGCACGTCGTGGACCCGCCCGTCCCCGACGTCGAGGGTGCGCACGCGCTGGCCGCTGGCCGGGTCCCACAGCCCGACCGTGCCGTCCCGGCTGGCCGTCGCCAGCAGGCCCCCGCCGGGGGCGAAGCGCACCACCGAGACGTAGGCGTCGTGGGCGCCCTCGATCTGGATCGGGGCACCGTCGCCGGACAGGTCCCAGATCGCCAGCGTGCCGCCGTAGGTCCCGACCGCGAGGCGCCGGCCGTCGGGCGAGAACGCCACGGCCTGGGCCGCGCTGTGCAGCCCGCGCAGCGGGTGCGTGCGGCACGTGACCGGATCGATCAGCTGGACGGTCCCGTCCTGCAGGCCGGCGGCGACCCGGCCCCCGTCGGGCGCCACGGCGAGGCTGTAGACGGTGGCGCCGAGGTGCGCGTGCCACCGCAGCGGGTCGTGGGACAGCTGCCACCACAGCCCGCGCGCCAGGGTCGAGTCCACCGTCTCGAGCGACTCGCGCAGCTTGGCCCGCGCCTCGAGCACGTCGCCCCGCGTCCAGGCCGCGCGGGACCCCTCCAGCTGGGCCTCGGCGCGGCGCAGCTCGGCGCGGTGCTGCAGCTCCACCGCCCGGGCGCGGTCGTGGCGCGCCACCAGCGCCAGCACGGTGGTCAGCAGCGCCACCGCGACGCACGCCGCGACGACGATCGCCACGGTACGCCGGGCGCGGCGGGCGCGCTGCCGCTCCTGGCTCTCCGCCCCGTCGAGGAATGCCTGGACCGCATCGGGCAGGTCGATGTCGAGCCGGGCCCGGGTGCGCAGCGCGTCGTGCAGCGCGTCCCCCTGCCACAGCTCCTCGGGGCGCCGCCCGCGGCGGCTCCACAGCGCGGCGGCCTGGGTCAGCTCGCTGAGGTAGGCGTGCTCCTCGCGGCTCTCGTCGATCCAGCGCGCCAGCTGGTCCCAGCGCTGGATCAGCGACTCGTGGACCAGCTCGAACTCCGCGGTGGGGTGCCCGCTGTGGGTCGGGCCGGCCCGCCGTCCCTCGCGGACCAGCACCAGCCGCGCCTGGATCAGCCGGTCGAGGACCAGCGCCACCTCCTCGAGGCGCCGGCGGGGCAGCTCCCGGTAGGGCAGCACCCGCCGGGTCCCGTCCGGGTGGACGAGGCGCAGCAGCAGGTCGCGGGCGGTGCGCCGCTGGCTCTCCGACAGCCCGCGCAGCACCCCGTCGGCGTGTCCGGCGAGCGCGCCCGCGACCCCGCCCAGCGCCTCGAGGTCGGCGCGGCGCAGGCGGCGGCCCTCGCGGTCCCGCCGGCGCCACAGCATCTCCGCGGTGAACTGCAGCAGCGGCAGGGCCGCGGGCTCCCCCTCCACGGCGGCGACCATCTCGTCCAGCATCGCGGGGTCGTCGAACGTGTAGCCGGCGTCGCGCACCGGCTGCTCGAGGGTGGCGCGCAGCGCATCCCCGCCGGGGACGCCCAGCACGGTCACGTGGGACAGCGCGTCCTGCGCCGCGGCGCTCTCGGTCAGCCGCCCGAGGAAGTCGTCGCGCACCGTGAAGATCACCCGCACCGGCCCGTCGGGGTCGTCCGCGGCGGCGCAGATCGCGTCCAGCCACACGCGGCGCAGCGCGTCGTCGTCCACCAGCGTGAACAGCTCCTCGAGCTGGTCGACGAACAGCAACACGCGCGAGGGCGCCTCCCGCTCGGCGAGCTCGGCGAGGCGCAGCGCCAGGCGCTTGGGCGACTCGCGGAGATCGTCGTGGAGCAGGTCCTCCTCGAGGCCGATGCGGCGCTCGAGCTCGCCGGTGGCGCCGGTCTCCTCGTCGGCGCCGGCCTCCGCGCGCGGGTCCTCCAGCGTGGGCTGCGAGGTGGTGTCGCCGATCGTCGGCTGGACCAGCCGCGCGGCCAGGGCCCGCATCGGGGTGCGGCCGGGGCGCAGGCGGAGCACCAGCCAGCGGCCCTGCTCGCGCAGCCGCGGGATCACGCCGGCCTGGACGAACGAGCTCTTGCCGGCCCCCGAGGGCCCCACCACCGGCAGCACGGGCTGCTCGCGGATCCGCTCGAGGAAGGCGTCGAGCTCGGCGTCGCGGCCGTGGAACTGGGCGGCGTGCCGCTCGCGGAACGGCAGCAGGCCGCGGAACGGCGGCACGTCGGTCCCGTCCGGGCCGCGGCGCGGGACGAGCAGCGCGCGCAGCACCTCGGCGCACTCGCGGGCCGAGGGGCGGCCCACCGGGTCCTTGTCCAGGCAGCGCCCGATCAGGTCGACGAGCCGGTCGGGCGCGCTGGCCGTGACCGCCGGGGCCGGCGCGTCGCAGGTCACGGCGTGGCACAGCTGCATCAGGTCGGTGATCCCCTCGTAGGGGTGCCGCCCGTGGAGCATCTCGTACAGCACCACGCCGAGCGCCCACACGTCGACCGCCGGGGTGGTGGTCTCCTCCAGCCACTGCTCCGGCGCCATGTACCCCGGGGACCCGTGGGCGCGCTCCGCCTGGGTCTCCGCGGGACCGCGGGGGGGCAGCGGGACGCCGCCCTCGAGCTCCAGGGAGTCCACCGGCGAGGTCTCCAGCGCCTTGGCCAGCCCGAAGTCGACCACGCGCAGCCGGCCGTCGCGCGGCAGCATCACGTTCTCGGGCTTCAGGTCGCGGTGCAGCACGTGGTGGCGGTGGGCCTCGACCAGCGCCTCGGCGACGGCGAGCCCGGTGCGGATCGTCTCGGCGACGCCCACGTCGCCCTCGTCGAGGCGGTCGCGCAGGTTGCGCCCCTCGAGGTACTCCAGCGCGACGTACGGGCAGCCCTGGCGCTCGCCGACGTGGTAGACGGTCACGATGTGGGGGTGGCTGAAGCGGGCGGTGGTGCGCGCCTCGTGGAGGAACCGGTCGACGGCCTCGCGGGAGCCCAGCGTCTCGGGGCGCAGGGCCTTGATCGCCGCGCGGCGCCCGAGCTGCCCGTCGCGCGCGAGGTAGACCTCGCCCATCCCGCCGCGGCCGATGCGGCGCTGGATCCGGTAGTGGTCGACGGTGGTCCCCGGGGCGAACAGGTCCTCGTCGGGGATCGGGGGCCGCGGCGGCGGGCGCGGCATCGTCTCCGGGGGCACCCGTCCGTCGCGATCCATCGACTCCTCCCACCCCGGAGCCCCCACGATACCACGCGCCCCGTGGTGGTCGCGGGGGCGGATACCCGTGGGCCCGGGGACCGGGCACGCCCGGCAGCTCGACCGGTCGCCGCGGTTGGACTAGGGTGGGGCACGGAGGGATCGCTGCACGATGCACCTCGCTCGACGCTGCCTGGCCCCCGTCGCCGCCGCCGCGCTGGCCGCGCTGCCCGGGTGCCCCACGGACCCCGATCCCCCGGCCGCCGACGACGACGTCGCGGAGCCGCTCGTCGCCGACCTGCAGCTGCGGCTCCACGAGGACTACGGCTCGCTGGTCTACGCCTCGTGGACCCAGCTCGTCGCGGGCACCGGCCGCGTCGAGTACCGGTTCGACGAGGGCGAGTGGCTCGCGGCGCCCGACCAGGCGTGGAGCGAGGGCCCCCAGGAGCAGCTGTTGCTCGGGATCCCGTACGGGGAGTCCGCGACGGTCCGGATCGCGGTGGACGGCGGCGCGGGCGAGGTGGCCAGCGAGCCCGCCGGGATCGACACCGATCCGGTCCCCGCCGGCTACCTGATGCCCCAGCTGCGGTCCTCCGACCCGGCGCGCCACGAGCCCGCCGGCCGCTACCTGCTGGGCAGCGTCAACGTCGACGGCGCCTGGGAGGACGGCCGGTTCTGGATCTTCATCCACGACCGCAAGGGCCGGCTGGTGTGGGCCCAGCAGACGCCGTCGCAGCGCTGGACCCTGTGGGCCAGCGTCGGCGCCTCGGGCGATCACCTGGTGTGGGACGAGCTGGAGCAGTGGCCCGCCGAGGGGGAGACCTCACGGCTGCACCGCATGACCCTGGACGGCACCGAGCTGGAGCGCTTCGACGTCCCCGGCGCGCACCACGCGTTCGCCGAGCTCCCCGACGGCACGATCCTCTACGCGGCCTACCGCGAGGTGCACCACGCCGAGGCGATCGTCGAGCGCAGCCCGGACGGCGGCGAGCGGATCGTGTTCGACTGCGACGCGTACATGACCGCCATCGGCGACGCGACGACCTGCTCCCACAACGCGCTGTTCTGGCACGAGCCGACCGACACCCTGCTGTACTCGCTGTACACCCACGACGCGGTGCTCGAGATCGACCGCGCCAGCGGCGACGTGCTGCGCGTCTTCGGGGGCTCGATCGGGACCTACGCCTTCGACCCGATCGAGTCGACGTTCGAGTGGCAGCACGGCGTGAGCTACACCGACGCCGGCACCCTGCTGCTGTCGACCCACGCCTCGCAGGTGGACTACGCGACCGTCGTCCGCGAGTACGAGGTCGACGACGCCAAGGGGGCGCTGGTCGAGGTGTGGAGCTTCGGCGAGGACGACGGGATCGTGTCGTTCACCAACGGCGACGCCCACCGGCTCCCGGGGGGCAACACGCTGCACGCCCTCGGCGACTCCGGCCGGGTCCGCGAGGTGACGCACGACGGCGAGGTGGTCTGGGACCTGGACTGGACCGCGTATCATCTGATCGGCCGCACGGTCCTGCTCGAGGACCTGTATGCGCTGGTGCCGTGACCGGGCCCGGCGGAGGAGTGCCCATGCGAACCGAGGCCACGCTGCTCGCCGCCGCGGCGGCCCTGCTGGTCCTGCCCGGCTGCCCCGAGGAGGAGCCGGCCCCCGACCCCGACTGGCCCTACGCCGAGATCCCGCTGGAGGCGGGCGACGCGTACCTCGCCCGCCAGGCCGAGTACCTGGACCACTGCCACGCCGCCAACGGCCCCGGCGAGGGCGGGCTGTACGGGCAGCTGTGCCGCGTGGCCCGCGGCGACGACATCAACCTCGACGCCGTCGACGAGGCGGTGGCCAAGGTCACCGCCCGCGAGGACACCTCGGACTTCACCGTCGCGGCGCTGCTGCGGATGCTGTACCTGGACGACCGCACCGGCGCGCTGGACGCCGGCACGCGGGCGCTGGTCGAGGACACGGTGCTGGGGTTCAAGTACTGGATCGACGAGCCGGGCGCCGACAAGATGTGCTACTGGAGCGAGAACCATCAGGCGCTCTACCACTCCAACGAGATCCTCGCCGGCCAGCGGTTCCCCGACACGGTGTTCCCCAACTCCGGGATGACCGGCGCCGAGCACGTCGCCCACGGCGAGGCCCTCGCCGAGCGCTGGCTGGACCTGCGCGGGCGGCTGGGGTTCTCCGAGTGGCACAGCAACGTGTACTTCAACGAGGACATCCCGGCGCTGGTCAACCTGGCGGACCTGGCCGAGGACGCCACGATCCGGACCAAGGCCGCCGCGACGCTGGACCTGCTCGCCTTCGACATGCTCAACAGCTACTACAAGGGCTACTTCGCGGTGCCCAAGGGCCGGACCTACGAGAGCAAGTTCCTCGACGGGCTGAGCGACTCGACCACCGAGGCGCTGTGGATCATGACCGGCCGCGCCGGCTACGAGTCCACCGGCAACTTCTCGGCGACGTTCCTGGCCACCGCCGACGGCTACTTCACCCCGTCGATGCTGGAGGACATCGCGGCGTCCACGCGGGAGATCCACGAGCACCGCCAGCGGGACGGCTGGGACATCGCCGACGGGCCGACCTACGGCATCGGCTACGAGGACCCCGACGACATCGTCCGCTGGGCCGGGATGGTGGCGCTGGCCGCCCCCGAGGTGATCGAGGGCACGGTGGAGATGCTCGACGAGCTGGACCTGTGGGACGCGTTCCTGTTCGGCGACCTGCCCCCCGAGGCGCTGGGCCTGCTCGAGATCGGGATCGCCAACGACACCCTCGACGACCTGGCCGAGGAGCTGTCGCCGCTGTCCCGCGGCATCGCGCTGCAGAGCATGAGCACCTACGTGTACCGCACGCCCTGCTACCAGCTCGCCGGGGCCCAGGACTACCACCCCGGCGACTGGGGCGCCCAGACCCAGATGTGGCAGGCCACGCTGGACGGCGACCGCTACGTGTTCACCAGCTACCCCACCGACATCAGCATCGGCGACGCGGGGATGACGTTCGCCACCGAGTGGACCGGCAGCTGGATGCCGCGCGCCACGTTCCACCGCAACGTCGGCGTGATCCAGTACCGCCAGCAGACGATGGAGCTGGTGGAGAACTGGTTCACCTCGGACCACACCCACGCCTACTTCCCGCGGGAGCGGTTCGACGAGGTGGTCCAGGACGGGCACTGGACGATCGGCCGCGCGGACGAGGGCTACGTCGCGCTGTGGTCGCACAACGACACCGAGTGGGACCCCGAGAACCCGGTGGAGCTGGTGGCCCCCGGCGGGGACAACGTGTTCGTCGTCGAGCTCGGCAGCGCCCTGCACAGCGGGTCGTTCGACGAGTTCGTGGCGGCCGTCACCGCGGCCGCGGTCGAGTGCTGCGATCCCGTGCGCTTCGACTCGCCGTCCCAGGGACCCATCGAGGTCGGCTGGGAGGGGCCGATGACCGCCGGCGGCGCGGACGTCGACCTGGGCCCGTTCCTGCGCTGGGACAACGAGTACGCCCACACCGAGCACGGCTCGTGGGTGACCCGCATCGAGCAGCACGACCGGCGCCTGGAGCTGGACTTCGAGGGCGGGCGCCGCCGCCTGCTGGTGAACACGCAGGCCGACTGACTGCGCCCTCCCCTACGCGACACCGATCATCGCTTCCCTCCGGCCCACAGCCTGGGTAGCAGCATTCCGGTCCGGGCCCTGTACGCCGCCCACTCGGGGTAGCGCGCCATCGAGGCCTCCTTGCGCACCATGTTGGTCAGGAAGAACCAGCTCCACACGTAGGCCAGCACGGCCCACGGCAGCCAGTGCGGGACGATCAGCGCGAAGCTGCCGTAGATCAGCATCTCGCCCAGGTAGTTGGGGTGGCGCACGCGGGCGAAGAACCCCTCGGTGATCAGGCCCTTGCGGTGCTGCAGCGTGAAGTACTTCTGGGCGTCGGAGCCCATCATCAGCACCGCGCCGATCGCGTACGCCGCGATCGCCACCGCGAAGCGCCACGCCGCCGGCTCGGGGCGGTCCACGCCGAGCACGTCGCTGATCAGCAGGAACGGGGCGATCCAGTACAGCCCGAGGACGAACAGCCACATGTTGATCGCGCAGGGCAGCGTGGCGCGGTAATCCCAGCCGGGGTCGGGGAACGTGGCGTGCTTGAGCAGCCACAGCAGCCCGTAGCTGCCGTGCAGCCCGAGGTAGACGAACGCCGCCGTCGACCAGTGGTCGTACAGCACCATCAGCGCCAGCACGAACGGCGCGGTGCCGCCCTTCTGCAGGTTGATCACCCACGCGGCCTTGAGGAACCGCGGGCCGCCGGGGAAGTCCCGGCCGAGGAAGTCGTTGATCCGGCCGATCACGTGGAACGGGGCCGGCACTCGCGCGGGGCCGTCGTCCGCCATCGCTGGGTCCCCTCTCGTGCCCTGCAACCTACCACCGCTGGGAAAGCCGCCGCGACCCGCGGTATCCTCTCCCCCACGCGGAGAGGAGCAGGGTGAGGAGCGGGGAGTCCCGGTTGCGCCGTGTCGCGGCGCTGGTCGTCGCGATCTCCCTGGCGGCGGTGTCGCCCCCGCGCGGGGCCCGCGCCGACGGGGGGCCGCTGATCCTGCACCTGGGGGCGTCGGGGGGCGGGCTGCCGCCGGCCCTGCGCCAGGAGGTCGCCGACCGCCTCGGCCTCCCCGCGGAGGAGCTGTCCCCACCGCGGCCGTTCGTCGACTACGTGTTCGAGGGCGCGCTGCTGTGGCCCACCGACGCGGCCGCCGCGCCGTGCCCCACCGACGCGGCGAGCGCGGATCTCGAGGAGCGCATCGCCGCCGCCGAGGAGGACCTCGCCGAGCTGGCGTTCGGCGACGCCGCGGCGGGGCTCGCGGTGGTCACCGAGGCCCCGGCGTGCCTCGCCGCGCCGGTGACCGGTCCGCGCCTGGCGCGGGCCGCGTTCCTGCTGGGCTACGCGCGGTTCATGGCAGGGGATCGCGAGGGCTCGGCCGACGCGTTCTGGATCGCGGCCCAGCTCGATCCGACGGTGGAGTGGGACAACACCTACCCGCCCGAGGTCCAGCAGACGTTCAACAACGCGGTGCTCGACGCCCTGCGGACGCCGGCCGCGCACATCGCGTACTCCGAGGAGTTCTGGAAGCGCCGCGACGACGTGCGGCTCGACGGTGCCGTGGTCCCGGAGTCCGGCGAGGTCCGGCCCGGGCTGCACCTCGTGACGCTGCCCTCGCGGAACCCGGGCGGCGTGGCCGCCGGCGTCGAGCTCCCGGCGGGCGGCACGGTGCACCTGTGGCCGGTGGAGGACCTGATCGTCGGCCTGCTCGAGGGCGACGCGCTGGGCGAGCCCGCGCTGGCCGCGCTGGTCGCCGCGCTGGACCGCCACGGCCTGCCGGACGCCTACGTCGTCGAGCCCGGGACGCGCCGGATGTTCCGCTTCCACGCGGCCTCGCGCCAGCTGCGCGAGCTCCCCACGCTGCGCCCGCAGCCGATCGACGGGGATCGTCCCGCGGTCCAGCGCCGGCCCCTGCCGCAGCTGCCGCCGCCGTCCCTCGGCGGGACGCTGATCGTCGCGGGCGGCGCGGCCACCGTGGTGGGGCTGGCGCTGGGCATCGCGCTGCGCGAGGAGGCGCTGGACATCTACAACCAGGTGTCCCGCGATCCGGACATGAAGGGCCGCTACCGAGACGACTTCTACCGGGCCAAGGGGGGCATGACCGCCGGGTTCGTCATCGCCGGGCTGGGGGGCGTCAGCGTCGGGGTCGGGATCCCGGTGACGGTGCGCCAGCACCAGCGGCAGCGGGACGCGACGGCCGCCCTGCGCTGGTCCGTCCAGCGGGCCCCGGACGGGACCACGCGCTCGACGCTGTGCCTCACCGGGCGCTGGTGATCGGCGCGCGGAGGCCGGAAGATGGAGAGCATGCGTCGCCTCGCCGTCCTCGCCGCGATCCTGCTGCTCGGGGGCAGCTGCCTGCCCGACTACGACGCCATCGGCGAGGACCCCGGCGACGACGACACCTCGGACGACGACACCTCGGACGACGACACCCACGACGACGACACCCACGACGACGACACGTCGGACGACGACAGCCAGGCGGACGACGACAGCCAGGCGGACGACGACAGCCAGGCGGACGACGACACCCAAGGCGACGACGACACCCAAGGCGACGACGACACCCAAGGCGACGACGACACCCAAGGCGACGACGACACCCTGGGCGACGACGACACCACGGCGGGCGACGACGACACCACGGCGGGCGACGACGACACCACCGCGAGGGACTGAGCGGCTCCGCTACGGCGAGACCAGCGTGTAGAGATCCTCGATGAACTCGCCCCGCCCCAGCAGGCGGGAGCCGTGGAAGTCGAGGTGCCAGACGATCACGCCCGCCTCGGTGACCTCGTAGATGTGCGAGGCGTCGCCGACCACGTGCAGCGTGTTGCCGTTGGCCAGCCGCCAGGCGTCGCCGTTGGTGCTGGCGTGCACGCCCGGATCGAAGCCCCACACCAGGGTCAGCGTCTCGGCCTGGTGGTCCACGTCGTACTCGCGGACCATCGTCGACCACTGGTTGGACTCGGTGGAGACCAGCAGCGTGCCGGTGTCGGTCCAGCTGATGCCGTGCTGCCAGGAGAACTGGCTGTTCGACGGCTCGAACTCGTAGCCGCCATAGACGGTGCCGGCCCACCACCGGCTCTCCCCCGTGGCGTGGTCGACCTCGACGATCGAGCTGTTGGTGTAGAAGCTGTACAGGAAGCTGTCGTCCAGCGCGCGGTAGAAGATGCCGTTGGACTCGCAGTCGCCCACGCCGGGCCAGTCGGCCTGGCAGGTCCAGATCACGTCGTCGGTCTGCGAGCTGGGGTGCTTCTCGACCAGCGCCTCGCCGCCGCCGTGGACCTTGCTGCCCCAGACCAGCGTCTCGTCGGGCAGCTGGACGAAGGCGTGGTGCAGCCCCGGGGTGGTGATCACGTCGATCTCGGCGTCGAGGTGGGTACGGTGGACCTTGGAGCCGGCGCCTCCGTCCCACTGGGACCACTTGGTCGCCTCGTCCCACAGGATGTGGTCGCCGGTGACCGCCACCTGCGCGAACAGCGTCCAGTTGTGGTTCGGAGCGTAGCGGGCCCACACCGGCCGCGCGTGGCGGTCGACGATGAACGTCCAGTAGGTCCCCGACGTCCAGCCGCCGTTGTCCTCGTTGATGCTGCACAGCAGGTAGTGCCCCTCGGGCAGCCACGCCGCCTCGTCGGCGACCTCGACGGTGGCCAGCGGCAGGCCCGCGGGCACGTCTCCGGTGGTGATCGTCGGGCCGTCGACCGGCTCGTAGCCGTCGGCCACGACCCGCCACTCGGCGTCCATCCCGTAGGGGATCCCGACGACCAGCTGCTCGTTGGTCCCGACCACGCCCTGGATCGTCGGGGCCGAGTGCCACTCGCCGGGGTCGAAGCTGTACTCCACGTGGACCTCGGCGCCGCTGGCCTGGGTCCAGGTCGTGCGGACCAGGCTGTCGTACTCCTGGTGCAGCGACCAGGCCAGATCGCCGATGTCCACCGGGGCCGTGTCGTCGTCGCCGGAGTCGTCGTCGCCGGAGTCGTCGTCGCCGGAGTCGTCGT